>JBBQQX010000027.1:0-35704 GCA_038215405.1 Burkholderiales bacterium | reverse complement strand
TACCGGCCGTGACCTCGGCCACCGGCCGGCGCGGCTGCAGCGGGTGGATGAGCGGGTGGGCGAGGAAGCGGCCAGTCACCGAATCGGGGTGGCTGGAGACCTCGCTGACGCTGCCTTCGGCCACCAGGTGGCCGCCGCGCTTGCCGGCACCGGGGCCGATGTCGATGATGTGGTCGGCACGGCGGATGGTGTCTTCGTCGTGCTCCACGACCACCAGCGTATTGCCTTGTTCGCTCAGCCGCGCCAACGCCTTCAGCAGCACCGCGTTGTCGCGCGGGTGCAGGCCGATGGTGGGCTCGTCCAGCACGTAGCACACGCCCTGCAGGTTGCTGCCGAGTTGCGCCGCCAGACGGATGCGCTGCGCCTCGCCACCACTGAGCGTGGGGGCGCCCCGGTCCAACGTGAGATAGCCCAGTCCCACCTGCTCCAGAAACTCGAGCCGACCCTTGATCTCGGGCACCAGATCACGCGCAATCCCGGTTTCGCGCGGGCTCATGCGACCCTGGGTCTGCAGTGCTTCAACCCACTGGCGCAAGTCGGTGACGCTCAGCCGCGCCAGCTCGGTGATGGCGACACCTTCGACCGCAAACTGACCCGCGACTGCGGGCTTGCTTTGAGGCGACATCAACTGCGCACCGAACTTGACCGCCCGCGCCGTGGCATTAAGGCGCGTGCCCTGGCAACTCGGACATGCCGTATCGACCAGGTCCTCCACCTCGGGCTCGGCAAAGGTCTGCTCGCGCCCTTTGTTGTCTTCGTCGCGCACCGAGTCGTCGAACACCTTGCGCTGCTCTTTGGTCAGACGCACACCGGTGCCGACGCAGTCCGGGCACCAGCCATGCTTGCTGTTGTAGGAGAACAGGCGCGGGTCCAGCTCGGCGTAACTGGTGCTGCAGACCGGGCAGGCGCGCAGCGTGGAAAAAGCCTGCAGCGTGCCAATCTGCGCGGTCGCTGTGCCTGCCAGCATGGCGGCGCGCAACCCACCCAGGTCGCTCAGCACATGCACCACGCCTTTGCCGTGCATCAGCGCTGTAGCCAGCGCCGCGCGCAGTTGCGCTTCGTTCTCCGGCAGCACGTCCAGACTAGCCACCGGCAGCTCGATCGTGTGCTCCTTGAAACGGTCAATGCGCGGGAAAGCCGTGGTCGGCAAAAAGTTGCCGTCCACCCGCAGGTGCGTGAAGCCGCGCGGCCGCGCCCAGTCAGCCAGCTCGGTATAGACGCCCTTGCGGTTCATCACCAGGGGGCTAAGCAATCCGATGTGCTGGCCGCGAAAGTTCTTCATGAGTTGGGCGGCAATGCTGTCTGGCGTTTGCGGCGCCACCGGGGTGCCGTCATGAATGCAGTGCTGCGTGCCCAGCTTGACAAACAGCAGGCGCAAGAAATGCCAGACCTCGGTGGTGGTGCCGACGGTCGATTTGCGGCCCCCACGCGAGAGCCGCTGCTCGATCGCCACCGTCGGTGGGATGCCATAGACGGCATCCACTTCGGGCCGCCCCGCCGGCTGCACGATGGAGCGGGCGTAGGCGTTGAGCGACTCCAGATAGCGGCGCTGCCCTTCGTTGAACAAGATGTCAAAGGCCAACGTCGATTTGCCGGAACCCGACACACCCGTCACCACCGTGAACTTGCCGCGCGGAATGTTGACACTGAGCGACTTCAAGTTGTGCTCGCGCGCATTGATGATCTGGATGGAATCTGCCGGCTTGACCCTGTCCGCAGCAGCGCGCACCAAATATGGCGCGCTGACTTCATTGACCCCATGCACGCCCCCCATCTCCGCCGCGTACTCGCGCAAAGCGCGACCCGTATGCGAAGTCGGATGCTGCCGCACATCTTCTGGCGTGCCATAGGCCACCACCTCGCCCCCCGCATCACCGCCTTCGGGCCCGAGATCAATCAGCCAATCCGAGGCCCGGATCACATCCAGGTTGTGCTCGATCACGATCAGCGAATGGCCCACATCCAGCAGTTTGCGCAAGGCGCGCATCAGCTTGGCGATATCGTCGAAATGCAGGCCGGTGGTGGGCTCGTCGAACATGAACAGGGTGCCGCGCTTGGCCACAGCCTGGCGGCTGGCCGTGCTGCTCTTGACCGCTTCGGCCAGGAAACCGGCGAGCTTGAGGCGCTGCGCCTCGCCGCCGCTGAGCGTGGGCACCGGCTGGCCCAGCTTCACGTAATCCAGACCCACATCCATGATCGGCTGGAGCGCGCGAATGACGTCGCGATCAAGGGCGAAAAGCGCAGCGGCCTCGCTGACGGTGAGGTTCAGGACGTCAGCGACGTTGAGGTGGCGCACTGTTGCGCTGGTGCCTGCTGCGGTGGGGGCTGAACCCGAGGGCTCGCGTCGCTCAATCGTGATCTCCAGAATCTCGGGGCGGTAGCGCTTGCCATCGCAGTCCGGGCAGCGCAGGTACACGTCGCTCAAGAACTGCATCTCCACGTGTTCAAAGCCGGAGCCGCCGCAGGTGGGGCAGCGGCCGTCGCCGTTGTTGAAGCTGAATTTGGTCGCGGTGTAGCCGCGCTGGCGCGACAGGGGCGCCGTGGCAAAAATCTCGCGAATGGCATCCCAAGCGCCGACGTAGCTCACCGGGTTGGAACGCGCCGTTTTGCCAATCGGGGACTGATCCACAAACACCACATCGCTGAGTTGTTCAGCACCCAACAGACACTCAAAAATGCCCGGAGCCTCGGACGACTTGCCAAAATGCCGTTTGAGCGCCGGTGCCAGGATGTCCTGGATCAGGGTTGACTTGCCGGAACCGCTGACACCGGTGACGCACACCAGGCGCTGTAACGGAAACTCGACGCTGACGTTCTTCAGGTTGTGCTCACGCGCGCCTTCCAGAATCAAACGCGGTGTCGTGGCGGCCACCAGCCGCGCAAAGCCCAGACCAACCTGCTTGCGCCCGCCCAGGTAAGCGCCGGTCAGGGTGTCGGCGTGGCGCAAATCAGCAGTGGTGCCGTCAAACACGATTTGCCCGCCGCGTTCGCCCGGCCCGGGCCCCATGTCGATCATGCGGTCGGCCGCCAGCATCACGGCCGGGTCGTGCTCCACCACCACCAGCGTGTTGCCGGCGTCACGCAGGCGCTGCATTGCCACGATGATGCGGTGCATGTCACGCGGGTGCAGGCCGATGCTGGGCTCGTCCAATACAAACAGCGTGTTGACCAGCGAAGTGCCCAGCGCCGTGGTGAGGTTGATGCGCTGCACCTCGCCGCCGCTCAATGTGCGGCTTTGGCGGTCCAGCGTGAGGTAGCCAATGCCAACCTCGCACAGGTATTTCAGACGCGTGCTGATCTCTTCAAACAGCAGCTTGAGAGTCTTGGCGTCAGCTTCAGAATTCAACACGGTCACAGGCAGACCGGATTCCCCGGCTGTTTCAAGTGCAGCCCCATTCAACACCCCAAGCCGAGCCTGCAGCGCATCAAAAAACAGACGCACCCGCTCCAGCGGCAGCAACATCAAGTCGTGCAAACACAGGCCCGGCAGGGCCTCCAGCTGCTCGCGCGACCACGACACCCCGACCGGCATGAAGCGCTGCGACGGCGCCAGCACCGCATCCGCATCGACCTTCGCTCCGATGCGCCACAACAGACTTTCGGTCTTGAGCCGTGCACCGCCACAGGACGGGCATGGCGTGTAACTGCGGTACTTGGACAGCAGCACGCGGATGTGCATCTTGTAGGACTTGGTTTCCAGGTACTCAAAGAAGCGCCTGATGCCGAACCAGTGCTGGTTCCACTTGCCGTTCCAGTTGGGGGAACCATCGATCACCCAGTGCTGCTGCGCGGCGTTCAGCTTGTTCCAGGGCGTGTCGCGCGGAATGCCCGCGGCCTCGGCGTGGCGTATCAAGTCGTCCTGCGCCTCCTTCCAGGCCGGGGTCTGCATCGGCTTGACGGCGCCAGCGCGCAAGGTGAGCTTGTCGTTCGGGATCACCAGGGCGTAATCGACGCCGATCACGCGGCCAAAACCGCGGCAGCTGTCGCAAGCCCCGACGGCGGAATTGAAGGAGAAGGCTGACGCCAGCGGCTCGGTGTAGCGCAAGTTGCTCTCGGGACAGTGCAGGCCGGTGGAGAAGCGCCAGATCTCGGGCGCTGCATTCACTATTGAATCTGTAGCTGCTTGCGCTTGTTCGACGGGGGCTAGAGCCTCATTTAATACATAAACATTAATAGAACCGCTGCCATGCTTGAGCGCCACCTCAATCGCCTCCAGCACACGCGCGCGCTCGGCATGGCCCAGGCGGAAGCGGTCGGCCACCACATCCAGCACCTTACGCCGCGTGGCGACGGGCGCGGCGGACTTGCCCGGCTTCTTGGGACTGGCCGCCGACGTCGCGTCCACCTCGACTTCGCGTTCGGCCTGCACCTTGGTAAAGCCGCTCAGCGACAACCATTGCTCAACTTCTTCGGGCGTGGCGCTGGCCGGCAACTCCACCGGAAAGGTCACCGCCAGACGCAGATTCGCCTGACCCGATCGCTCCAGCAGCTGCGCGTAAATGGTCTCCGCCGAGTCGTGGCGCACCGGCTGCGCCGTGACCCGGTCAAACAAGGCCCCGGCGCGGGAAAACAGCAGCTTCAGATGGTCGTTGAGTTCGGTCATGGTGCCCACGGTCGAACGGCTCGAGCGCACCGGGTTGGTCTGGTCAATCGCAATCGCGGGCGGCACGCCTTCGACCTTGTCCACGGCGGGCTTGTCCATGCGGTCCAGAAACTGGCGCGCGTAGGCACTGAAGGTCTCCACATAGCGGCGCTGGCCTTCGGCAAACAGGGTGTCGAACACCAGGCTCGACTTGCCCGAACCGCTGGGGCCGGTCACGACCGTGAGCTCGCCGGTGCGAATGTCGAGGTCCAGGTTCTTGAGGTTGTGCTGGCGCGCACCGCGAATGCGGATAATTCCCTGGGTCATGGTTGGGCTTTTGGCTGTGGAGGCAGAAGATTCTAGGGACTTACCCGGCCCGGCTATATTGCAGGGGTATCCAAGGCCGAGCCGACACACGTCAATCCGTTTGACATGACCGGCTATCACCCTGGACTTTTGCCCATTCTTCCAAAAGGCTCTTCATGAAATTGACTCGTTTACTTGCGCTGGCCGTCACCTTGATGCTGGGGGCTGGCACGCTGCGGGCCGAAATCCTGATCGGCCAGACCGTGGGCGTGACCGGCGCTGTCGCCGCTACCGTCAAGGAATCCATGGCAGGCGCCATGCTCTACATCGACGCGGTCAATGCCAAAGGCGGCGTCAATGGCGAGAAGGTCAGGATTCTCACGCTGGACGACAAGTTCGACACCCAACTGACGCTCGCCAACGCACGCCAGCTGATTGAAGAGAAAGCGGTGCTGGCCCTGTTCATGACGCGCGGCACGCCCAATACCCAGGGCATCATCGCGCTGCTGGACCAGCACGGCGTGCCTTTGATCGCGCCGTCCACGGGCGCCATGGTGTTTCATCAACCGGTGCAGCGGCACATCTTCAACGTGCGCGCCCCCTACCAGCGCGAGGCCGAAAAAGCCATTGCCCACCTGGTCTCGATTGGCATCACGCGGATCGCGCTGATCCACGTCGACGACAGCTTTGGCAGCGATGGACTGCTGGGCGCTCAACGCGGCCTGGACAACGCCAAGCTCAAGGCGGTGGCAGTCGAGAAGTTCGACCGCAGCCAACCCGACTTTTCGGCCGTTGCGCCGCGGGTGGCCAAGGCCGACCCGCAGGCCGTCGTGATGATCGGCTCCGGCACGGCGGTGGTCAGCGGCGTGCAGGCCGTCAAGGCAGCCGGCAGCGGCGCCCAGATCGTCACCCTGTCCAACAACGCATCCAGTGGCTTTGCCAAGCTGCTGGGCGAACAGGCGCGCGGCGTCATCGTCAGCCAGGTACTGCCCCAGACCTTTCGCTACGCGCTCGTCAAGGAAGCGACTCAACTGGCCAATGCGCACGACATCCGGGACCTGAGCCCGGCCATGCTGGAGGGTTTTGCCGCGGCCAAAGTGCTGGTGGAAGCGCTGCGCCGCGCAAGCCCCAAGCCCACGCGCGAACGCCTGCAGGCGGCGCTTGAAGACCTGCAGAATTTCGATTTGGGCGGTCTGGTGATCAGCTACAGCCCGACCGACCACACCGGACTGGACTTTGCCGACCTGTCCATCATCAGCGCCGACGGCAAGTTCCGGCGCTAAGCCAGCTCAGCGCCGCACGCCGGGTGCCACGGCGCTGACGCACTCCCACGCGCTGTCAAACCAGGCGTCGCCGGCCAGATAGTCGCGCAGCATCGGCAGCGCATCCAGGCCCCAGAACAGCTTGCCATCGACCTCGAAGGTCGGCACGCCAAACACGCCACGTGCGACAGCCGCATCGGTGTGGGCTTTGAGCTGCGTTTTGACGGCGTCGCTCTCAAGCGCGCGCTGCGGCGCCAGTTGCGCGGTCACGGCCTGCAGGCGCTGGGCGTCGGTGGCCTCCAGGCCACCGTGCCAGACATGTTTGAACAGCGTCTCGCACACATGGCGGTTGGGCAGGCCTTGCGGCGCGCAGGCAACGGCGAGGCGCAACAGCGCCAGCGGGTTGAACGGATGGCTCGCTGGCAATTGCAGGTCCACGCCCTGCTGGCGCGCCAGCCACAGCACCTGGCGGTAGGTCCAGTCGCGCTTGGGCGCAATCTCGGCCGGCCCCAGTTGCCCGTGGTGCTTGAGCAGCGCGGCGAACAGGATTGGCTTGTACGTCACGCTGTAGCTCTGGCCCAGCAAGGCCTCGGGCAGTTTTTCAAAAGCCAGATAGGCGTAGGGCGAGATGAAATCGAGATAGAAGGTGATGTGTTTCATGGGGTCCCCCGGGTTCAGTCCGTGCCGATGGCAAGGCGCTGCTCAATCTGCGCCCAGATGGCGCGCTTGGCCGGCTCATCTGCGGTGCTCCACTGAATAATCTCGTCGAGCGTGCGCCAGCAGCCTTCGCACAGGCCGGTGTCCTCGCTCATGCGGCACACCGACACACACGGTGAAGGCACATTTTGGCCTGTAGCCCTCGCCAGTACTGCATGAATAGCTATTGATTCAGTCGTAATTGGCGCAAGCGCCAGCGCCGGGGC
Source organism: Burkholderiales bacterium (assembly GCA_038215405.1). Classification (GTDB taxonomy): domain Bacteria; phylum Pseudomonadota; class Gammaproteobacteria; order Burkholderiales; family Burkholderiaceae_C; genus Rhodoferax. The sequence goes on along the minus strand of JBBQQX010000027.1, from coordinate 28,631 downwards.
CAGCACCACATCGACCACCGGTGCCCCGGTCCATCGCGCCAGCTCCTGGGGACTGAGCTGGAACACGGCGTGTGGGTGCCCGGCGGCGGCCCAGATGGCTTCAAAGCGAAACAGCGTCTGGTCGATCAGCGTCACTGAATCAGACGCGTGCGCAATCGGCGCCACGCCACCGATCGAAAAGCCGGTCCTGGCCTTGACGAAGGCGGCATCGGCGCGGCCCAGCGGCCCCAGCAACGCCGCGACCCGGGCCTCGTCGACGCGCTGGTCACCGGCCGTCACCACCAGCACCGCCGCATCGTCAAGCAGCCGCCGGAAGACGATGCTCTTGGCGATCTGCCCGACCACCACGCCGAGCGCATCCGCCGCCAATTGCGCGGTGCGCGCAGCCTCAACCAGCATCACGGGCGCATGCGGGTGGCCCTGCGCCTGCAGCGCCGCCGCCACGCGCTGCGTCGCTGCAGACAGCGGTTTGGCGGCGACGTGGTCGTTCTGGCGCATCCGGCTCATGTCAAACCGGGCGTTTGTTGAACAAGGCCTTGCCCGCGCGCGAGTTGGTGGGGCGCCCCAAAAAGTCGCTGATGAACTGCCCGGCGTCAATCAGCTTGTCCAGGTCAATGCCGGTCTCGATGCCCATGCCGTGCAGCAGGTAGACCACGTCTTCGGAGGCCACGTTGCCGGTGGCGCCCTTGGCGTAGGGGCAGCCGCCCAGGCCCGCCACCGAGGTGTCAAACTGCCAGACCCCCATTTGCAGGCATATCAGGGTGTTGGCCAGGGCCTGACCGTAGGTGTCGTGGAAGTGGCCGGACACCTCGCCCAACTCGTAGTGCTTGAGCGCGGCCTCCATGGCGCGCTGCACCTTCAGCGGCGTGCCCACGCCAATGGTGTCGGCCACGCCCACATGCTGCACGCCAATACCCGCCATCAGGCCGGCCAGGTAGCTCACGCGCTCGGGCGCAATCTCGCCCTCATAGGGGCAACCCACGGTGCAACTCATGGCGCCGCGCACATAGATGCCGGCGGCGCGCGCCGCGTCGACCACCGGCGCAAAGCGCTCGATGCTCTGGGCAATGCTGCAGTTGATGTTCTTCTGGCTGAAGGCCTCGCTGGCGGACGCGAACACCACGATCTCATCGGGCTTGGTCTTGAGCGCCGCCTCGAAGCCCTGCAGGTTGGGCGTGAGCACCGAGTAGCGCACGCCAGGCAGGCGCGTGATGCCCGCCATGACATCAACGTTGTCGGCCATTTGCGGCACCCATTTGGGCGACACGAAGCTGGTGACTTCAATCTCGCTCAAGCCGGCCGCCTGCAGCCGGTGCACCAGTTCGATTTTGATCGCCGTGGGTACCGGGTCTTTCTCGTTTTGCAGGCCGTCACGCGGGCCGACTTCGACTAATTTGACTCGTGTAGGAATGGGCATAGAAACTCGTTCGAAAGGATGCATTTTCCACGCTATCGGCCCGGCGCGCACGGACCGCCGGATAACGGGCCCGCCGGGTCTTGGCCGCTTGACCGGGCTGGCGGCTCCAGACCATGCGATAACGCAACAAGCGGCGCACGCCCGACCAGACAATTGGGCAGCCAGTCAATTTTTGGGGGACTGAAGAATGCGCTATTTTTTCATCGTGCTCTTGCTGCTGTTGGGGTCCATGCCGCCGGCCATGGCGCAGCTGAGTGTCGGGGTCGGGATCGGCGTTCCCGGCCTGAGCATCGGCATCAACCTGCCGGCGTACCCTGAATTGGGTCGTATCCCGGGCTACCCGGTCTATTACGCGCCGCGCGTGCAGGCCAACTTCTTCTTTTACGATGGCCTGTACTGGCTCTACCAGAGTGACAACTGGTACGCCAGCTCCTGGTACAACGGCCCCTGGGGGCTGGTAGCCCCGGCCCAGGTGCCCGTATTCGTCCTGCGCATCCCGGTGCGCTACTACCGGGCGCCGCCGGCCTACTTTCGCGGCTGGCGCTCCGATGCGCCACCGCGCTGGGACGAGCACTGGGGCCGGGACTGGGGGCATGAACGCGGCGACTGGAACCAATGGCGACGCAGTGCGGCGCCGCCGCCCGCTCCGCTGCCCAATTACCAGCGACGCTACACCGGGCCGCGCTATCCGCAGGAAGAGCAGCAGCGTTCGCTGCGTGACCACCATTACCGCTACCAACCGCGTGACGCCCTGACGCGCCAGCATGAGCCGCAACGGGCCGCGCCCGAGCAGCGACCCCCGCAGGGCCGCCCCGCCAACCCCCACGCAACGCCACCGCACGGGCGGGAGCGCCCCTGAGCAGCGGGCTCAGCCGCCTGGGCGAGCGCCGCCGTGAGGTCCAAACAGCCGGTCTGGTTGCCAGCTGGCATTTGCGCGAATATTTTGAGGATTTTCAGCCTCTGGCCCGCATGGAATAGTCACATGCAGCTATTTTTTTGATAGTAAATAGTTGATTTCTTGGATGGCGTTGACGGGCCCCCAAGCGCATCAACCCCGGCTTTACGCTGGCTTCGACCCGTCGCAAGCCCGCCACACCACCACAGTTAGGGCACATAGACTAGGGTAAACCCTTATACTGCACCACTGTTATATTTTGAAGGGACACACCATGTCCAAAATTATCGAGTCCATCCAGACTCTGCGCGCTGGCTCCAAGTCTCAAAAAGAACTGGACGACGCCTACATGGCCAGGGCCATCGAGCTGTGTGCGCTGGAGCGCCGCATACACACGCTGAAACTGCAGGCACAGGGCTCGTCCCCAAGCCGCAGCCTGATGTGAAGGAGCCCGTGATGAACTATCCAAGCAACTTCCCCCAAGGCGCATCCGACGCCAGCCGCACCACCACACTGATGCTCGGTCTGCCCTTTGACATGGCGCGTGAGCAGTATGCGAATGCCATTCGCCTCGGGCTCGTCAAGCAGTCCTTGCTGGCCAGTACCAAATTCGCCCAAGCGCTGCAAGCCCTGGAGCAGGCCACCCTGGGGCCCTGGGCGCGCCGGGTCTGAGACCTCGGCGTCTCGCTGCGCTGCCCTGCAGGCCGCCGCGAAGCAAGCGCTGCTCGGGCAGTCCCTGCCAGCGCTTTCGATCATTTAGGGTAAATAGGCCTCTAGCCCTCGCGCTGACTGCTTGAGCAGCTATCAACTCAAGAGCGACTGGGAATCCCAAGACCTCTGACCACGGCCGGCCGCGCTACAAAAGCCGCCAGCGCGCGCGTCACGTTCGGAAAATCTTGCATGCCCACCAGATCACCGGCCTCGTAGAAGCCGATCAGATTGCGCACCCAGGGGAAGGTGGCAATGTCGGCGATGGTGTAGGCCTCGCCCATGATCCAGGCGCGTCCCTCCAGGCGCTGGTTCAGCACGGCCAGCAGGCGCTTGGACTCTGCCACATAGCGGTCACGCGGGCGCTTGTCTTCATAGTCCTTGCCGGCGAACTTGTGGAAGAAGCCGAGCTGGCCAAACATCGGGCCTACCCCGCCCATCTGCCACATCAGCCATTGAATCGTCTGGTAGCGCAGCAAAGCATCCTGCGGCATGAACTGCCCCGTCTTCTCGGCCAGGTAAATCAGGATCGCGCCGGACTCGAACAGTGCCAGCGGTTTGCCGCCGGGACCGTTGGGGTCGAGGATGGCCGGAATCTTGTTGTTCGGGTTGAGCGAGAGAAATTCCGGCGACATCTGGTCGTTGGTCTCGAAGCTGACCAGATGCGGCTCGTACGGCGTCAAGGTTTCTTCCAGCATGATCGACACCTTGACGCCGTTGGGCGTGGGCAGCGAGTAGAGCTGCAGCCGCTCGGGATGCCGGGCGGGCCACTTGTGGGTGATGAGGAAGGTGGAGAGGTCAAGCATGGAGGACTCCTTGGGATCTGGATGGGCGCGACGTCGCCGTCAAAAACAGAGTCAAGCTTGTTTTGCAGGGCGATGCAGCGCGCAGATCTTGTTGCCGTCGGGATCGCGCAGGTACGCCAGATAGAGCTGGCCCGACGACGCTTCGCGAAACCCCGGTGGGTCTTCGCAGGGGGTGCCACCGTTGGCGACGCCGGCCGCATGGAAGGCATCGGCCTGCTCCGGTGATTGCATGTTGAAGCCAATGGTGCTGCCATTGCCGTGGCAAGCAGGCTCGCCATTGATCGGCGTGGTGATGGCAAACGTGCTGGTCGGGCTGCGGTAGAAATAGCGGCTCTTGTGGGCCACGCCCGGGCCAATGCCCAACGTGCCGAGCAGCGCGTCGTAGAACTTTTTTGAAACCTCAAGATCATTCACACCAAGCATCACATGACTGAACATAGCTTTCTCCGTAAGGGCCCGGTAGTGGGCGAAATTGAACCGTGCGGATGGTAGCCGACGGGTGGGCGGTGTGCGCGGATGGGGGCATTGACAGACACATGCGGCTCAACCCGCGTTGCCTGCCGGCGTGAAATGGACCCGCAGCACGAAGGCGCTACTATTTCATCCCCGCAGGAGCCCCCACCACTGCCACTGCCACGACCACGACCACGACCACGATCCCGATTAAAGACGAGCTCAATGACCGCAATGGACCTGTTTGACGACCTGCCTGCACCCCCCGAAGCGGCACAGAGACAAATCGCGCCGGGTGCGGTGCTGCTGCACGGTTTTGCCCGGAGCGGTGATGCCGCGCTGCTGCAAGCCATCGAGTCCGTTATTGCCCAAGCCCCGTTGCGCCACTGGCAAACCCCCGGCGGCCACACCATGTCGGTGGCCATGAGCAATTGCGGGCCGCTGGGCTGGGTCTCGGACCCCAGCGGCTACCGTTACGCCGCAGTGGACCCGCTATCCAACCAGCCCTGGCCGGCCATGCCCGCTTGCCTGATGGACCTGGCCCAGCGCGCCGCTGCGCAGGCCGGTTACCCGAACTTCGCGCCGGACGCCTGCCTGATCAACCAATATGTGCCCGGGGCCAAACTCTCGCTGCACCAGGACAAGGACGAAAAAGACCTGTGCGCACCCATCGTCTCGCTCTCTATGGGTTTACCTGCGGCGTTTCTGTTCGGCTCTCCCAGCCGCAAAGACCGCCCCCAGCGCTGGCGCCTGGTGCATGGCGACGTGGTAGTGTGGGGCGGCCCATCGCGGCTGGCTTACCACGGCGTGACCGCACTGGCCGATGGCGAGCACGCCTTGCTGGGGCGACGCAGGCTGAACTTGACGTTTCGGCGTGTGCGGTAGGAATTTCGTGCCAAATCAGACTCTAGCCCTCGTGGAACATGCGTTTTTAGCTATCAATACAGTAACAATCAGTTTGCTGAATGCGAGTTTTTTACCAGCGGTTTTCGGCGTAGTCCACCGGCTGACGAGAGCTGGCGTACGCGCCTCTTTGTAAACCTTGGCGCATGTTAGTCAGATCCGCGACTTGGGCACAAAGCCGATGGTCAGCCCCTCGTTCGTCACCGTCATGCTGCCCGGCTGCATACCCAGTGCGTCTGGCAGCGTCAGGTCTTGCGGGCGCAGGGTGTGCAGCACCACCTCCAGCAGCGTACGTTCGGCCAGCGCGGGGCCGTAGATGTTGAGCATGGCCACCACACCGGGCTGCAGGCTGGGGAAATCTAGGCGCGCCAAGCGCAACTGGTGCGCGCGCACCGTGCGGTCCGCCGCCTCGTAGCGCAGCGCAAACTCCACACCCAGCGTGCCCCGGTGGCGCCGGTTCAGCGCCGGGCCCGCAACCTCCACCACCATCTGCGCACCCAGCCGGTTCAGCGCGGGCAGCAGGCGCAAGGTGGGCACCTGCACATCTAGATTCAGCAGCCCCGCCACTGGATAACGCAGCGGGAAACGCTGCGCCACGGCGGCCTGCAGCTGCGCGGCTGAGACCTTGTAGTGCGGCTGGGCCTGGGGCGCTTCGTCCGCCTCATCGTCGGCGGGCTGCGCCCAGGCCAGCTGGCTTAGAGGCAGGCACAGGGCGAAGGGGAGGAAAAAGCGACGGCGCATGCAGTGGGTCTTTAAAGAGTTTGATTGTGCGGCTGCTGACCAGCGCTATTGGTCCAGCAATATCCACAAGCCCAGATAGTCCTTCAAGCGGCTGTTGGTCATGCCCAGCTCTTGCAAATGGCTGACGCGCAGCAGCCCTTGCTGTGCAGCAAGCGCCAGTACGCACTGGGATTGGGTGTCGATGACCATGGCAGGCAGCATGTTCCGTTTGTGCGTTAAGTTCAAGCGAGTAGCGTGATTTTGGAACAAGCTGACCACTTGCAATTTTGTAAACCATAGACTACATTCCATCCATGATTCAAATCCTTCGCACCGCCGATTTCGACACATGGCTGGCTTGATGAACCCCACCGCCGCCGCACAACTTGGGATCAAACCATTTGAAGTCGCCGACTACCTGCAATCCGACGAAGACTGCGCGCAATACCTACAGGCCTGCATGGACGAAGCGCCAGAAGACGCCGCCCTGTTCACCAAAGCCGTAGGCGACATCGCACGGGCGCGCGGCATGATGCAACTGGCCCGCGACACCGGCATCACCCGAGAAGGGCTGTACAAGGCTCTGGGCGAACAAGGCAACCCCAGCTTTGCGACAGTTATTAAAGTCATGCACGCGCTGGGGCTGCAGTTCAACGTGGGCGCGCGGCCGGCGCAGGGTTGAGTGATAAATCGGGCTGTAGCCCAGGTGGAATATGCACAAGAAGCTACAAAATACATAGCAAAATGTGCCGCTTTATTTCAATCCACCACAGAGCGCACGTGCCGACTTTCCTTGATGGGCGGCCAACATCGCGTCCAGCGCGTTGGGGGCCAGTCAAGTACCCATCAAGTAGACCGACGCTTGCAAGCTATTGTTTTGTATAGGCTTTTTTCCACGCCAGCGCGGGATTGGCTGATTCCATCAAGTACCCAGCAAGCAAATTCAAGCCCAGCGCGGCACATAACGACGCATTTTGGGCGCTGCATTGGGGTCATTCAGGCGGACCACGCCAGCGGTCAGTGCTTCCTTGATCAGCCGCGATGCCGTGGCACTGTTCTTGGTGTCGATGCCAAAGCGCTCGCGCAAAGAGGTATTGGTCATAAATTCTCGTTCCACGTAGCGCAGGCAAGCATGCAGATACACGGCACGCACGCGGTCGGCCTGGTCCATCTTGGTCAAGGTGCGCGGCGCCAACAGGGTGCTGCGGGTGCTATCGCCCACCACCTCAAAAGCGGGGGCGGGCAACTGATACAACTCCGTTTGAAAAACCACCTTGTCCACACCGCTGCCGCGCTCTTCGCAAATACCTGCTTCACCTCCCTGGGTAACGCACCTTCGTTGCCTAGCCGCCGGATGAGTTCGTATTGGGTTTCGCTCGGGTTGGTCAACAGCCCGGTGCGGGCAGCCAATGACTGGGCCAATATCTCAGAGAACTGGCGCAGCTTCAGTAGGCTGGTATTGGGGTCTTCCGCAAAGTACCTTTCGGCAACAGCGCCTAGACGCCAAAGCTGCTGCTCGTAGGGGGCAGCATGTCGAAGTTGGAGCAGATGCTTTGTGTCATGAGATGCTGATTTTCTACTACAGACGGCTTCCAAAAGCGGATGGCCCACCGACTCCGATCAACAACTTGCATGTTGCCCGCGTAGCCGCCACATAAAACACCCGCGCCGCTTCCTTCTCGTCCTCCCCCGGCGCTGGCATGTGCCCCACGCCGGGTAGCGCCACCACGGGGAATTCCAGGCCTTTGCTCACCTTCATGGTCATCACCTTGATCTTGTCGCTGGTCGGGTCAAAGTCGCCGGAGCCAAGCCGGTTCTCGACCGGTAGCTTGCGTTGTGCCAATGTGCGGGCGCATAAGTCACGCGTTTTGGTGTCGGCGCACAGCACCGCCATATCGCCCCACGCAAAGCCTTCTTGGTGAGCGCTGGCCAGGTGATCGGCAATCGCGAATGCTTCGTCGCGCAGAGTGGGCAGCTTGATGATGACGGGGGCTTGCCCCTCGCGCCCGCAGCTCACGGGTTTGAGTAGCGGGATGCCGTCGTCGTCTTGGTCGTCTGCAGTCAGCAGGTCCGCCGCTATCAGGCTGGCGGTTTGCAGAATCTGCTTGGTGTTACGGTAGTTGATCTTCAGGATGGTGGTGCGGCCCTGCGCCTGTATGCCCACGCTTTTGAAGCTGAATTGTTTAGACCGCGACCGCTCATAAATGTTTTGCGCATCGTCATACAGCACCAGCAGGCTGTTGGTGGCGGGGTCCACCATTTGGGTCACGAGCTTAAGCCATTCGGGCGCGAAGTCATGGCCCTCGTCAATCATCACCGCTTGGTATTGGCCGCTGGGTATCTGGCTGCGCTCTACCGCGCGGATGACGCGGTCCACCAAGTCGATCATCTTGGCGTCGGTGCGCAGGTTGTCCGCTGGCATGGTTTGCCCATAAGCCACCAACTGCTGGCGGCACCATTTATGAAAATGCCGCACATGCACCCGGTCGCTTAAGCCCTTGGCCTCCATTACCGAATGCAGCTTCACGCCTAGCGGCTCGTTAAAGCAGAGGATGAGGATGGGTTTGCTGCTGGGTGTGCTGGCCTTGGCCAGATATTCGGCGCGGTAGCCCAAGATCATGGTTTTTCCCGAGCCCGCCACGCCGTGGATAACGCGGTGGCCATCGCCCAGGCTGCGCGCCAACTGCTCTTGCTGCAAGTCCATCACCCGCATGATGTCAGGCAGCTCAGCCTCTGCATTGTTGTCGTCAAACAAGTCTCCGGTGGTTTGCACCCGTACTTGGGGGAACATGATCCAGCGCACGCGGTCGATTTGCGGCAGGCTTAAAGCGCCGCGCATGCCGTAGGGGAACATGCCCCATAGTTGGCTTTGCAGGTCTTCTGCGCCCACGCTCTCCAGCATCTCGTCTTTGCAGAGCACGCGCTGGGGTTCGATGGCGTGGTGCAGCTCGCCGTCTTCAAACTGCTTGCGGGTGATGTTGGTCAACACCACGCCGTAGCTCCACGGGAAAGCCAGCTTGCCTGCGTGGGGGCCCTCAAGCTGCACCAGTTGCTTGTCGCGCTCCAGTGCATTGACCACTTGGTGCGCGTATTGGCGCGCTTGCTCCAGCGGGTTGATAACGGTCTTGGGGCCGTTGTCGCCCATGATTTCCCAGTTTTGTTTGTCGGCCTGCAGGATGGTGTTGCGATTCCAGTCCTTTACTTCCAGCACCAAGATGCCGCGCCGGGGGTGCAGCACGCAAAAGTCGGGGTGGGTATTGCGGGGGCCGATGGGCACGTCGTACCAAAGCAGGTAGTCGGCGTCCAGCTTTTGCTCCAGCCGCTCGCCCAAGCGGCGCTCGCCTGAGGTCATGCGCGACACGCAGGCGCCAAGCGCCGGTATGAGGGTTGCCATTGTTGCTATCCCGTCCCTGAGATGGTATGCGGCCCATTATGAGCGCAACCAAAGGGAGCTCCGACGGGGATCGGGCTGGGTCAAGCCCTTAACGCGGCGGGACCTGCTGCTGGGTGCCGTGCGCTGCCGCATGGTCTTGAAGAATCACACCTTCGTTTGCGCACGCTCACGGACGCACGACGATCTCGTTCCTCACCGACTTCACCCCATTCACACCACGCGCGATGCTCTCTGCCAAGGTTTTTTCCGTGGTGTCCTTGGCAAAGCCCGACAGCAGGACGACGCCCTTGAGGGTTTCGACGCTGATGCTGGTCGCGGCGACCTGCGTGTTGTCAGCGTAGCGCGCCTTGATTTGGGTCGTGATCGTGGCGTCGTCGATATAGGCGCCGACGGTTTCCTGGCCGCGGGTGACGGCGCAGCCGGTCGCGGTGAGCAGAGCCACTGCGGCTACAACGGCGGCGAGAGTGGTACGTATGATCATGATGAACCTCCGGTGAAAGTTGATGTGGGCCTGGCGTTGGCGGATTGTCTGACGGGTTCAGAACTCCACCATAAGAAAAGAGTAATGCAAAGTAACCGGGCTGACAAGCCAAAAAGTCCGCAAAAAGACGCTGCCCATTGATAGATCGCAAAGCCTGAGCCCGCTTTTATAACCTAGCCTGGCACCGCAATGGCTGGCCTTGCGCCAGCCGCGGTAGCCGGCGCAGGCACTTTTCGTTAAAATCAGGTCCGCAACAAGGTCCGCCAGCCCACCGGCGCCCGCCTTGTCACTCTGCCCCTCACCCACATTGATCCTTTCCCATGCCCCAACTGACCCTGCACGCATCCCCCTTGGTGGCTGATGCTGCCCTGCTACTTGAAGTCGCTCAATTGGTGGTGAACGCCTTGAACCTGGACGTTGGCGCGGCCGACATTCAGGCGGACGACCCTTTGTATGGCGACGGCCTGGGGCTGGACTCCATCGACATTCTCGAAATCGCACTCGTGGTCTCCAAGCGCTACGGCTTGCAGCTGCGCGCCGGTCAAGAAGAAAACCACGCTATCTTTTTGTCGCTGCGCAGCCTGAGCAACCACATCGCCGCCCAGCGAACGCTGTGAAAACCCAAACGACGGCCCGGCTCAAACAAGCCGGTCGTTGGGGCGCATTGCTCGCCCTGGGAATCGGGTATGCGCTGCTCTCGCATCGCGCGGCCGCGTCGACCACGCCCGATCTGATGGGCGCCCTGGTGGCGCTGGCGCCCCTGCTCGCCCTGGGCTTCATGCTGGCCTGGCGTTCGCGCCAACGCGCGCTCATGCTGGCCCTGAGCCTGGTGGCATGGGCTGTGATTTATGGATTCAGGAGCTGGCTGGTGGCCCATTACAACTGGGTCTTTCTGCTGCAGCACGCGGGCACCTATGCGCTGTTGTGCGTGGGCTTCGGCAAGACCCTGCAGCGTGGCAGCACGCCGATGATTTCGCGCTTTGCCAGCATCGCGCATGGCAGCTTGACGCCGGCACTCACGCGCTACACACGCGCAGCCACCTGGAGCTGGACTATCTATTTCGGCGCCACCGCAGGGCTGTCGCTGCTGCTGTTCTGGCTCGCTCCGGTTGCCATCTGGTCAACCTTTGCCAACCTGCTGGGCATGCCGCTGCTGGGGCTGATGTTCGCGGCTGAATATGCGGCGCGCTGTTATGCGTTGCCAGCTGCTGACCGCGCCGGGCCGCTGGCGGCGATTCGCGCTTACCAGCAAGCGAGCGCACAAGACCAGGCGCGCCGACCATGAGCAGCTTCCCGCTGGTCACGCACCCGCACGCTCACGACATCCTGGCTTACGGCCCTGCCGGTCCCATCACCGTGGCGCAGTTTCTGGCCGATGTGAGGCAGTTGGCCGCAGATATGCCCTCGGGCCGGCATGTTCTCAATGTCTGTGGCGACCGCTACCGCTTTGCCGTCGGCGTGGCGGCGGTCTTGATGGCCGACAAGATCAGCCTGCTGCCGCCCACACTTACGGTAGAGATGATGCGCCAGGTCAAGCACTTTGCGCCCGACGTGTTTTGCCTGGTCGACCAGCCGCAGGCCTTTGACCTGCCCCAGTTTGCGTGGGCTGGCGCGCTGGCCGTTGAGGCGTCAGCAACAGCGGATGTAGCCAGCGCCACTTATGCCGTTCCCGAGATTGCGGCCGAGCGGACGGCAGCCATCGTGTTCACCTCCGGCTCGACCGGCACGCCGGTGGCCCACCGGAAAAGCTGGGGCGCACTGGTTAGCAGCGTTCGGGCCGAGGCCGCTCGTCTGGGGCTGCTGGACGGCAGGCGCCACAGCATTGTGGCCACGGTGCCACCGCAACACATGTTTGGCTTTGAGTCCTCGGTGCTGCTGGCGCTGCAAAGCGGCTCAGCCCTGAGTGCCGCGCATCCGTTTTACCCGGCCGACATCTGCGCGGTGCTCGCCGCGTCGCCGCGCCCATGCCTGCTGGTCACCACGCCGCTGCATTTGAAGGTCCTGCTGGCGGCGGGGCTGGACATTCCCGCCCCCGATCTGGTCCTGTCGGCCACGGCACCGATGCCGCCGCAGCTGGCGCTGGCGGTGGAGGCACGCCTGCAAGCGCCCTTGTTTGAAATCTACGGTTCCACCGAGACCGGCCAGATTGCGACCCGGCGTACCACCCAGTGCGCCCAATGGACGCTGTTGCCGGAGCTCACGCTCAGCGTGTCGCAGCAGCGCACCTGGGTCTCGGGCGGGCATGTTGATCCGCCGATGCCCATGGCGGACGAGCTTGAACTCTTGAGTGGCGGCGGTTTTCTGCTGCATGGCCGCACCGCCGACCTTGTCAACATCGCGGGCAAACGCAGCTCGCTCGATTACCTGAACCATCAGCTCAATGCCATCCCGGGCGTGATCGACGGCACGTTTTTCATGCCTGCGGAGCATGACGACGCCAGCGTGACGCGCCTGATGGCCTTTGCCGTCGCGCCCGGCCTGAGAGCCGCCGCGCTGCTGGCGGCCCTGCGGGAACGCATCGACGCGGTGTTCATTCCCAGGCCGCTGGTGCTGCTGGCGTCGCTGCCGCGCAACAGCAGCGGCAAATTGCCGCGCGACGCATTGCAGGCATTGGCACCCCAGCATCAGCGCAAAGGCACGCCCCTTGCAGCTTGAGACCACGCTTTTCATCGCGCCGGATCACCCGGCTTTTGCCGGCCATTTCCCGGGGGCGCCGATTGTGCCGGGCGTGGTCTTGTTGGATGCCGTCATTCATGCGGCGCTGCAAACAGCGCGACCCAGGGCATCCGGGGACGGCGCTGACACGGCTCCGGTGTGTCAGATCAGCGCCGCCAAATTTCTCAGTCCGGTCGGCCCCGGCGAGACCTTGACCCTTTTGCTCACCCCGGGCAGCTCGGGCAGCACCCGCTTCGATGTCTCCAGCGGCCAGCGCAAAGTCGCCACCGGCACGCTGGTGTTGCCACCGTCTGCGCCATGACGACGCAGCAGCAGGCCACGCCATCCGGCGGCGCCGAATGGCAACAAAGCCCCGAGCGCAGCAGCCTGTTCATGCTGCGCCTGATGACCTGGCTTTCACTGCGGTTGGGACGGGGCGCGAGCCGTGTGTTGCTTTACGCGATTGCAGCCTACTTTCTCGCGTTTGCGCCGACCGCGCGTCGCATGTCACGCGACTATTTGCGCCGGGTGCTGCAACTGCCCACGCCCGCAGCAGTCGGCTGGCGCCGCTTGTTTCGGCATTTTTTGAGTTTCGCGTCGGTGATTCATGACCGGCTTTATCTGGTCAACGGGCGCTTTGATCTGTTCGACATCCGCGTCCACAACCAAGACGTCGTCGACCAGGCGCTGGCTGACGGGCAGGGCGTTTTCCTGCTCGGCGCACATCTGGGGAGTTTTGAGGTGCTGCGTGCCATCGGCCGTCAACGCCCTGACTTGCGCGTGGTCATGGCGATGTTTGAGGAGAATGCGCGCAAGATCAACGCGGCGCTGGGCGCCATCAACCCGCAAGCGCAACAAGACATCGTGGCACTGGGCCACATCGATTCGATGATTCAGGTGCATGAACTGCTGGGCCGGGGAACCGTCGTGGGCATGTTGGGCGACCGGTCGCTTGGTCAGGATGACACCCGCGCGTTTAATTTTCTGGGCGACCCGGCTGAGCTGCCGCTGGGTCCGTTCCGGATGGCGGCGATATTGAGGCGCCCGGTCGTGTTCATGACCGGGCTGTACCGCGGCGGCAACCGCTACGACATCCATTTCGAGGCCCTGGCCGACTTTTCGGCCTTGCCGCCACGCGGGCGCACGCTGGCAGTCCAAGCGGCCATGGCACGCTATGCTGCGCTGTTGGCGTACTACTGCCGCAGCGCGCCCTACAACTGGTTCAACTTCTTTGATTTCTGGCGCGCTCCCGCGGCGCGACCCAAACGACAGCCTGAGGAAAATAGGCCCACGCCATGATGCACCCCGTTCGACTTTTTAGACTGGCGTCACTCACGCTGGGACTGATGCTTGCCACGGCCAGCCCGGCCGTTTTGGCGGCCTGGGACATCCAGCAATTGATGAACGCCCTGGCTCAGAACAAGTCCAGCCAGGCCAGCTTTGTCGAGAGAAAAAATATCGCGATCCTTGAGCGACCGATCGAGTCGTCCGGGGAGTTGTTCTACACCGCGCCGGATCACCTGGAAAAACGCACGCTCAAGCCCAAGCCCGAATCCATGGTGATCGACGGTGGTGACCTGTTGATTGAGCGCAGCCGTCAAAAACACCGCCTGCAGTTGCAGGCTTATCCTGAACTGGCGGCGTTCATCGACAGCATTCGCGGCACGCTCGCAGGCGACCGCCAGGCGCTGGAACGCAGCTATCAACTGAGCCTGGAGGGCACGCCGGAGCGCTGGACCCTGCAACTGCTGCCACGCGACGACAAGATGCTGGCCGTGGTGCAGCGCATCCGCATCGCCGGTGCCCGTGACCAGGTGCGCAGCATCGAGATCAGCCAGGCCGATGGCGACAGCTCGGTGATGAGCATCGAGAAACAGGTGACACGGTGAGGCCTGACACGCGTCGCCGTGGCGGCCTTGCCGTCGCGCTGTGGCTGGCGTTTGTGCTGCTCTGCGTTGGCGTGATCAGCCGCACCAGCTTCACCACCGACTTGTCGGCCTTCATGCCGCGCACCCCCACGCCGGAACAGCAACTGCTCATGGACCAACTGCGTGAGGGCCTGGCCTCGCGCTTGATTCTGGTCGGCATTGAAGGCGCCGACGCGCCCCGCCGCGCCCAGCTCTCCAAACGCATCGCGCAGCGTCTGCGCACCGATGCGGCCTTTGTCACCGTCAACAATGGCGAGCCCGTCAACACTGAGCGCGACCGCGCCTTTCTGTTCAACAACCGCTACCTGTTGAGCCCGGCGGTGACGCCCGCGCGCTTCAGCGCGGAAGGATTACATGCCGCCTTGAGCGAGAGCATTGACCTGCTGGCCTCGCCCGCCGGACTGCTGGTGAAATCCGTGTTGCCGCGTGACCCAAGCGGCGAGATGGTGCAATTGCTCGATCAGCTGAGCAGCGGCACGCAGCCCAAGCTGGTGGCGGGCACCTGGGCCTCGCGCGACGGTGCGCGCGCGTTGCTGCTGATGCAAACGCGCGCCGCGGGCTCCGATACCGATGCGCAGGAACACGCCATGACGGCGATCCGCCAGGCCTTCGAGGCCGCACCGCAGGCCCATGCGGATGCCCGGCTACTCATGAGCGGCCCCGGTGTGTTCTCGGTGACATCGCGCGACACCATCAAGAGCCAGGTCAGCCTGCTATCGCTCATCAGCTTCGGGCTCGTCGCGGCGCTGCTGTTGCTGGTTTATCGCTCATTCACAGCGCTCGCGTTGGGGCTTTTGCCGGTCATCAGCGGCGTGCTGGCAGGTATTGCGGCGGTCAGCCTGGGCTTTGGCTCGGTGCATGGCATCACGCTGGGCTTTGGCACGGCGCTGATTGGCGAGGCGGTGGATTATTCGATCTACCTGTTTGTGCAATCCGAACAGGGCGCGGCCGACCCGCAGCACTGGATCAAGCGCTTCTGGCCCACCATCCGGCTCGGCGTGCTGACTTCCATAGCCGGATTTGCGGCCTTGCTGCTGTCGGGCTTTCCGGGCCTGGCACAGCTTGGCCTGTATGCGATCGCCGGGCTGATCGTCGCCGCTGCCGTGACCCGTTTTGTGTTGCCGCAGCTCTTACCTGCGAACTTCCGCATCCATGACGTGACGAAGGTTGGACGCGTTTTATCGCGTCTTGTAGACCTCGCTGCGGCCCTGCGCTGGCCGGTCGCGCTGCTGCTGTTGCTGGCCTGCGCCGTTCTCGTCAACAGCCGCAGCAGTTTGCTCAATGACAAGATTGCCTCCTTGAGCCCGGTCTCGCAGGCCGATGTGGCGCTTGATACGAGTCTGCGTGCCGACATGGGGGCGCCCGATGTGCGTTACGTGGTGGTTGTATCCGGCACCAGCCAGGAAGAGGTGTTGCGCTCCGCCGAGCGGGTTTCAACGCTGCTGCAAGTCCAGGTCGACCAGGGCGAACTGGCCGGCTTTCAAAGCCCCAGTCGTTATCTGCCCAGCTCAGCAACGCAGCGGGCCCGCCAAGCCAGCTTGCCCGCTGCCGCAGCGTTAGCGGCCAACTTGGCACAAGCCGTCCAGGGTTTGCCCTTGCGGGCGCAACTGTTGACGCCGTTTCTGGTCGATGTTGAAGCCGCGCGCAGTCAAGCCCTGCTTGAGCCCAAGGACCTGGCGCAGACCTCGATGGCGATGGCGCTTGATGCCTTGCTGCTTGCACAAAAGGACCGTTGGACCGCCCTGTTGCCGCTCACCGCGCCGCAGGGGGTGGGCATCCAGGCCGACAAGATTCGCACGGCATTGACGCGCACGGGCTTGAACAACGTGCTGTTCGTGGACATGAAAGCCGAATCCGACCACTTGTATAGCGGCTATCTGCATGAAGCGACGCTGCTGTCGCTGGGTGGTTTGGTCGCCATCATGGGCTTGCTGCTGGTATTTCGCTCGCCGACGCGCGTGCTGCGGCTGATTGCGCCGCTGGCAGCGGCTGTCATCACCGTCACGGCCGCTCTGACGCTGCTGGGACAGCAGTTGATCATTTTGCATCTGGTCGGTTTGCTGCTTGTGGTGGCGGTGGGCTCGAACTACGCCTTGTTTTTTGACCGACCTGATGCGCGCACGCCGATCTCACCACGCACCCTGGCCTCCATGCTGTTTGCCAACCTCACCACCGTGGCCGGGTTTGGCGTGCTGGCGTTTTCCAAGGTCTCTTTGTTGCAGGCCATGGGCGTCACGGTGGCGCCGGGCGTCATTTTGGCGCTGGTCTATGCAGCAATTTTTGCCAGGAAGTCCCATGCGTGATACCCGGCGGCGGACCTGGTTGATCCGCGCCAGCGTGGTCCTTCATCTGCTGGCTTGGGGGGCCGTCCTGACGGTGCCCGCGCTATGGCCGTGGGCGCTGGCTGGCGTGGCCCTCAATCACCTGCTGATGGCCGCCCTCGGACTGTGGCCGCGCAGCCATTGGCTGGGGCCGAACTGGACACGCCTGCCCATGGCGGCCGTGGCCCGCCGTGAAATTGCGCTGACCATCGACGACGGCCCCGACCCGGTCGTGACGCCACTGGTGCTCGATCTGTTGGACCGTTACGCGGTTCAGGCGACATTCTTCTGCATCGGCGAGCAAGCGACCCGCTACCCCGATCTGTGCCGCGACATCGTGCGCCGTGGCCACGCGGTGGAAAACCACAGCCAGCACCACCGCCACTATTTTTCGCTGCTGGGGCCGCGTGGCATGGCGCGTGAACTGCAGGCCGCACAAGACACTTTGACGGCGATTACCGGCCAGCGTCCGCTGTTTTTTCGTGCTCCGGCCGGGTTGCGCAACCCATTTCTCGACCCGGTCCTGACCCGGCTCGGGCTCAGGCTGGCCAGTTGGTCCGTGCGCGGCTTCGACACCCGGATCAGCGACGCTGCGCGCGTTCAAAGCCAACTGCTCGGTGGCTTGCACGCGGGTGCCATTTTGCTGCTGCATGACGGCCATGCCGCGAGGACAGCGCGGGGCATCCCGGTTGTTCTCGAAGTACTTCCTGCGCTCGTGGCATCTGCTGCGACCGCCGGTCTGCGTTTTGTGACCTTGCGCCAGGCTCTATCGCCATGAACGACCAGCCATGAACGCCCCTCACGCGCAGATCCTCTGGTACCGTCAGCTGGCAGCGGTCATTGCCCAGCACATGCTGCTCAAAAGCTTGGGCACCATGGTGTTCATCGCCGTGTTTTTTGGCGCCTATTTCTTTCTGCTCAAAAACCCCGCCAGTGCCGTGACCGTGATGCCGCTGACCGGGCTGGATCGGCTGATCGGCTTTGAGCCCCGAGCCATGCCCCTTTATGTCTCCCTGTGGGTCTATGTGTCCTTGCCCCCGGCCTTGCTGGCAACGCGGCAAGCGCTTTTTGCGTATGCGAGGGCCATGGCGGGCACTTGCCTGATCGGGCTGGCCATCTTCTACCTCTGGCCGACCACCGTCCCGGTTGCCGATATCGACTGGGCTTTGTATCCGGGTGTCGATTTCTTCAAGAACCTGGACGCCGCGGGCAATGCATTCCCGTCCCTGCATGTGGCCACTGCCGTTTTTTCGGGCGTCTGGCTGCAAGTTCTGCTGCGCCGTTTTGACGCCCCGCGCTGGACACGCTGGCTCAACGCTCTGTGGTGCATGGGCATCGTCTATTCCACGCTGGCCACACGCCAGCATGTGGCGGTGGATGTGGCGGCCGGCCTGCTGCTGGGCGTGCTGACCGCGACTTGGTCGTTGCGCCCTTCCCCGCCCCTGACAAGGGGGCAGAACAGACCCGCGCCCTTGTGAATTTGCTAGACTCTGGCCCACTTTTTAGATCGGCTTGATTTCCCCTGAACTCGCTCTGGCTTTCCCACTTCACCGCCACCAGCAGCCTTGGTCGCGGGATGGCTCCCACCCTGTCCGCACTGCGCCAACGGCGTGGCGGGCTGGCGCCGTGCAGCTTTGACACGGTCGATTTGCCCACGTTTGTGGGGGAGGTTGCGGGCGTTGACGCGGTGCAGCTTCCGGCCGAACTGGCGTCCTTTGATTGCCGCAACAACCGGCTCGCGCTGCTGGGGCTGATGCAGGATGGCTTTGCCGAAGCAGTGGCCCGGGCCAGCAAAACGTACGGCGCGCAGCGCGTTGGCGTCTTCATCGGCACCAGCACCTCCGGCATTTTGCAGACCGAGCTGGCCTATAGGCGGCGTGATCCCGTCAGCGGTGCCTTGCCCTTGGATTTTTCCTACGCCACCACGCACAACACCTTTTCGGTGGCCGATTTCACGCGTCGTTACCTGGGCTTGAGCGGCCCGGCCTTCGTGGTGTCATCGGCGTGCTCGTCCAGCGCCAAGGTATTTTCCTCGGCCCGGCGCATGCTGGCGGCGGGGCTGATCGACGCTGCGGTAGTGGGCGGCGTCGATTCGCTGTGCCTGACGACCTTGTATGGCTTCAATTCCCTGGGCCTGATGTCGACACAGGCCTGCCGCCCGTTCGACCTTGATCGCGACGGCATTTCCATCGGCGAAGCGGCCGCCTTTGCGCTGCTGGAGCCGGTGCCCGCAAAGTTGGACCTTGACGCCGTGCTGCTGCTGGGTGTCGGCGAATCCAGCGACGCCCATCACATGTCCTCGCCCCACCCGGAGGGCCTGGGCGCGCGCATGGCGATGCAGAAGGCTTTGACGATGGCCGAACTCGGGGCTGGCGCTATTGATTACATCAACCTGCATGGCACGGCCACGCCAAGCAACGATGCAGCCGAGGCCAAGGCGGTGGCAGCGCTGTTCGGATCGACCACAGCTTGCAGCTCCACCAAGGGCGCGACCGGGCACACGCTGGGTGCGGCCGGCGCCTTGGAGGCGGTGATCTGCGCGCTCGCGCTGCAAAACGGCCTGCTGCCGGGTGGACTGAACACGCAACGGCCTGATCCGGCGCTGGCGCTCAATTACCTGTTGACCAACCGCGAGCAAGCCGTGAACCGCGTGCTGAGCAACTCTTTTGGTTTTGGCGGCACCAATTGCAGCCTGATTTTTGGCCGTGCCGGTTAAAGCATTGACGATGACACAAGCCTCTGCCCTGCCCGCGCCGCCCCTGACCGTCTTTGTCGAAGGCATCGGCCTGCTGGGCCCGGGCCTGAGCGACTGGGTGCAGGGTCGTGGCGTGCTGGCGGGCGGTGAATCGTACCAGCCGGCGCGCTGCGTCGTGCCGTTGCCAATGGCACTGCCAGCGGCTGAACGCCGCCGCGCGGGCATGGTGGTCAAGGTGGCGCTGGCGGTCGGCCAGCAAGCGGTGACGGCCTCAAGCTTGCAGGCGAGCGCACTGCCCAGCGTGTTTACATCGTCCAGCGGCGACGCCATCAATTGCCATCAGATTTGCAGCGCGCTGGCATCAAGCGACCGGCTGATTTCACCCACACGCTTTCACAATTCGGTGCACAACGCAGCATCGGGTTACTGGAGCATCTCCAGCGGCGCCATGGCCAGTTCGTCGGTGCTGTGCGCCCATGACGGCAGTTTCGCCGCCGGCCTGCTCGAAGCAATGGCGCAGGTGATGCTTGAGCAAACGCCG
Source organism: Burkholderiales bacterium (assembly GCA_038215405.1). Classification (GTDB taxonomy): domain Bacteria; phylum Pseudomonadota; class Gammaproteobacteria; order Burkholderiales; family Burkholderiaceae_C; genus Rhodoferax. Next base: position 8,714 of record JBBQQX010000027.1, on the reverse strand, counting down.
GTGTTGCTGGTGGCCTATGACACCGACTACCCCGAGCCGCTGCGCAGCGTACGGCCTTTGCCGGACACCTTCGGCGTGGCCCTGGTGCTGGCGCCCCGGCGCAGCCAGCGCAGCCTGGCCCAGTGGCAGCTGGCACCCGCCGCCTGCTTGAGCGACGCGCCGACGCAGACACTGGACGACGCGGCGCTTGAACTGCTGCGCCGCAGTGTTCCTGCTGCGCGCTGCCTGCCGCTGCTGTGCAGTGTGGCGGCGCAACGCCAGGGCAAGGTGCTGCTGGACTACCTGCCAGGGCTGCAGCTGGCGGTGCAGGTGGCACCTTGTCTTTGACGCGCGCCCCCGCAGCCCTGCAGCACGCCGATATTGCGCGGCGTATTCCACACCAGGGCCGCATGTGCCTGCTCGAATGCGTGGGCGCCTGGGATGCCCGCCAGATTCGCTGCGAGGCCAGCAGCCACCGGGACAGCAGCAACCCGCTACGCGCATACGGCCGGCTGGGCGCGGCCTGCGGCATTGAATATGCCGCACAGGCGATGGCCGTGCATGGTGCCTTGCTGGCTGAAGCCGGGGCCGACACGGGCGCGGCCCGCCAGGAACCCGCGATGGGCTACTTGGTCAGCGTTCGCGGCGTGACGCTGCACGTGGACCGGCTTGATGATTTGAGCGATGCGCTCAGCATCCACGCCGAACGCTTGAGCGGCGACAGCAGCACGGTTCTCTACAGTTTCACGCTTCATGCAGGGCCCAGGCTGCTGCTTGGCGGGCGCGCTGCGGTCATCCTCGACGCCCAAGGCTTGGCGCTGGCGCAGCGCAGCACAACAATTCCCCCAAATTCATGAACACAACCCTTGTGCGCAAACGCGCGCTGGTCACCGGCGGCAGTGGCGGCATCGGCGCGGCGATCTGCCGGCAATTGGCCGCCGACGGTTTTTGCGTCATCGTGCACGCCAACCGCCACCTGGAGACCGCCCAAGCCGTGGTGGATGCCATCCAGGCCGCAGGCGGACAGGCGCAGGCGCTGGCCTTTGACATCACCGATGCCAGCGCGACCGCCACCGCGCTGCAGGCGCTGCTGGTGGACGGGCCGATCCAGGTGCTGGTGAACAACGCCGGCATTCACGACGACGCGATCTTTCCGGGCATGCAGCTCAAGCAGTGGCAGCAGGTCATCGACGTGTCGCTCAACGGTTTCTTTCACGTCACCCAGCCATTGATGATGCCGATGATCCGCACCCGCTGGGGCCGCATCATCAGCATCACCTCGGTCGCGGCCGTGGCGGGCAACCGCGGCCAAGTGAACTACGCGGCAGCCAAGGGCGCGCTGCATTCCGCCACCAAGTCGCTGGCACTCGAGGTGGCCAGCCGGGGCATCACCGTCAACGCCGTGGCACCTGGCATCATCGCCACGTCCATGAGCCAGGACAGCTTTGATGCGCCAAGCATTGCCAAACTGGTGCCCATGAAGCGCGCCGGACGGCCCGAGGAAGTGGCAGACCTGGTCAGTTTTCTGGCCTCGGAGCGGGCGGCTTACATCAGCGGACAAGTCATCTCCATCAACGGCGGGATGATTTGATTCCACTTCCAAATCATCCCTGTCGTTGTTGTCTCGCCTTGGCGTGAATGGTTTGGAAGTGGACTGGTTTTTAGGCACCTCGAATGCGCCGCGCCAGCAGCAGCGGCAGACGCAGGATGAAACCCAGCAGCAAACGCGTGTGCATCCAGGTCAGCAACAGGTTGTCGCGCAGGTAGTTGAAATGCGAGACGCCACCTTCATCGGCGCGAAAGTAGCGCACCGTGGCGGACAGATTCACGGGTTTCACGCCCTGCCAGCACATGCGCACGGCCGCCTCGGGGTCAAAGTCAAAGCGGCGCATCCAGCGCTGGCCATGCATGACGCGCCGCAGCGGCCCGATCGGGTAGACCCGAAAACCAAACAGCGAATCGCCAATGCCCGCCCACAGCGTCTCCAGATTGGCCCAGCCGTTGGAGATCTTGCGCCCGTTGACGCGCAGACGCGGCGCGTCGGTCGCAAACACCGGCACCCCCAGCACCATGGCGGCCGGCTGGGCGATGGATGCGGCCATGAAGTCGGGGATCATCTGGGCCGGGTGTTGACCATCGGAGTCCATCGTCAGCACATGCGTGAAGCCCTGCGCCGCCGCCTGGTCCAAGCCGTACAGCACGGCTGCGCCCTTGCCGACGTTGTGCGGCAACACGAGCACGTGCAAGTCTTTGTCCTGCGCTGCCATGGCCTGCAGGCCTTCGGCACTGGCATCGGTACTGCCGTCCACCACGACCCAGACCGGCGACCACTGGGCGCGCGCCGAACGCACGGTCTCGAACACCTTGGCGCCGGGGTTGTAGCTGGGAATCAGAACCAGGTGGGTGCGCGACGGGCGAGACAGCGTGTTCATCGGCAAAAGGCAACAGGAGAGAATAAAGCCCAGCCCTCAGGCTGGCGGGGCCGCGACCGGAAAGTCGGGCAACTGGGCATGGGCCAACTCGGACTGGAAATACTGCTCCAGCTGCCTGGCAAAGTCCAGCGTATTGCGGGGCGGATCAAAGCGCTTGCCGAGTCGAATGCGGTAGGTGATGGGCATTTTGGGCGTCCACAGAACCGACCAGCCTTTGCCCAGGAAGCCTGAATCGGTTTCAATGAACACCGTCTGGACCGCCGCGCCAGCCTTTTTGGCGATCAGCCCAGCCGTTCCCTGCATCGCGTTCACGGGAAACCGGGTGGTGCGCGTGCCCTCTGGGAATAGCAGCAGATGGTTGCCCTGACTTAAATCATCTACGGCGCCTTGCACCATGGCACGAAGCGGCGTGTTGCTGATATAACCCGCCAGTCGCGAGCCCGCGCCGAAAAAAACGCTGTTGACGAGGTCGGCCTTCATGATGCAGACGGAATTGGGCAGCCGCGACAGGATCATGACCGCATCGAGCAACGAGGGGTGGTTGGGCGCAACCACCAGGGCCGGACCCGCCCTGAGCGCGTCCAGCGCTGCCAGGTCGAAACGACACACCCCCATGAGCTCCAGCATGCGCAGGTAGGTCCGAAACACCACGGCAATCAGATGGCGCCCGGTGCGCTTGCTCAGCGCCCGTGGCAAAACCGTCCGCAAGGGAAGCGCCACCAGCGAGGCCACCAGACACATCACGCCGAGCAGCAAAAAGCCCAAGTGCATCCTGACAGTTTCATGCAGGGCTCCGCGGGACTGGGACATTGTTTGCTCGATCATGACAACATCTGGCTTGTGCTGCATCCAGGGCAAGCTTTGAGTGAATTTTGCCCGCACATGGCTTGGTTTCCTTCAAGAGGGAGAGTTCAAGTCGGCGACAAACCTGTGGCACTGGCCTGTGCGGACTACGTTGGAGAAATTCAAATGAAAAGATGCGGTGCTGGTGAGCATGGCGCCCTCAGGCAAGCTGGTGTCTTATCACTCAAGGATATCGTACACCGAGGGCATTAAATCACTTCTTGCCGACCGCAGGATCAAGTCTGGCCCGGCAGGTCACAATGGGCGCCATGCGCAAACACCTTTCTGAAACCACCGGCCCGCAGCGTTTGGGCTACGGCTTGCTGGCTGGCCTGCTGACGGCGGCACTGCCGCTGCCGCTGGAATGGCCACTTCGCGGGTTGCTGGCATGGTGCGCGGGCATTGCGGTCTACCTGCTGCTGGCTTGGTGGCTTTGCATGCGCTTTGACGCCAGGCGCACGCGCACGCGCGCGCAGGCGCAGGACGAGTCCAGCGTGGTCATTTTTCTGGTTCTGGTGTTAGCCACCCTGGCTTGTGTGGCTGCCATCGTCTTCATGATGCAGCACACGCGCGACCTCTCGGGCCTGGGACGCACGCTGCATGTGGCGCTGTCGATGGCGGCACTGGCGGCATCCTGGCTTTTCATCCAGGCTATTTTTGCGTTTCATTATGCGCACCGCTATTACCAGGAAGAAGAGCGCGAGCCGGGCGCTGGCGCCGGCCTGCAGTTTCCAGGTGACGGGGACCCGGACTATTTCGACTTTTTGTATTACGCGCATGTGATCGGCATGACCTCGCAGGTGTCTGACGTGCAGGTGACTTCACGCCGCATGCGCCGGCTCACCACCGTGCATGCCGTGCTGTCCTTTGCCTTCAACATGCTGATCCTGGCGCTCAGCATCAATGTGGTGGGCAGCGCACTGCAGTAGCTCTGAGCCGCCGCCTGATGAAAAAGAACCTGCACCCGGACCGCGCGGCCTGCCCTTGCGACAGCGGCGAAACCTATGGCGAATGCTGTGGCCAGTGGCACGCCGGCTTAGCTGAAGGGTTGCACGCGCCCACGCCCGAGGCGCTGATGCGCTCGCGCTACAGCGCCTATGGTCTGGGTCTGATTGACTACCTGCTGGCCACCTGGCACGCTTCGACCTCACCGGGCGAGCTGGAGTTGCCGCCGCTCAAATGGCTGGGGCTGGAAGTGCGCCACGCGCTGGCCACGGGTGACGCCGGGGTGGTGGAATTTGTCGCGCGCTACCGCGACAGCGGGCGCGCCGGGCGCATGCACGAGACCAGCCGCTTTGTGCGCGAAGACGGGCGCTGGTATTACATCGACGGCGTGCTGGCCCAGGACGACGCCAAAGATTGACTGGCGCGCGCCTCAGGCCTGCGCGCGCGACCGTGCCAAAGCGACGTACCACGCCAGGCAGCCCGGGTTCGCCATCGCGTCAATATTGAGCACATTGTCCAGCGGCTGTCCCAGCAGCAGCTTCTTGATCGGCAGCTCCTGCTTCTTGCCCGACAGGGTGCGCGGAATTTCGGCCACCTGAAAAATCTCGTCCGGCACAAAGCGCGGCGACAGCGCGGTTTTGATCGCGTTCACCAGTTTGGCCCGGACGGTGTCGTCCAGCGTCACGCCTTCGCGCAGCACCACAAACAGCGGCATGTAGCTTTCACGTCCCAGGTATTCGAGGTCGACCACCAGCGAGTCCAGCACTTCGGGCAGCACCTCGATTGCGCTGTATAGCTCGCTGGTGCCCATGCGCAGCCCGTGGCGGTTGATAGTGGCATCTGAGCGGCCGTAGATCACGCAGCCGCCATTGCGGCCGATCTTGAGCCAGTCACCATGACGCCAGACGCCGGGCCAGGTGTCGAAGTAGCTGGCCAGGTAGCGCTGCTTGCCCGCATCGCCCCATAAATAGAGCGGCATGCTCGGGATCGGCTGGGTGCAAACCAGTTCGCCAACCTCGTCGAGCACGGGCTCGCCCTGCTCGTTCCAGGCTTGGACCGCGCAGCCGAGCAGGCGGCACTGCATTTCACCGGGAACCAGCGGCAACTCACGGTTGCCGCCGATGAAGGCGCCACAAAAATCGGTGCCGCCCGAGATGTTGCACCACCAGATATCAGACGTTCCAATATTTTCAAATTGTTGCGTCCCCCAGGCCTGTGTTTCGGGGCTCAAGGGCGAGCCGGTACTGCCCAGCGCCCGGATGTGACTGAGGTCGCCGCAGTCGCCCAGATCCACACCGGCTTTCTGGCAGTTGGCGTAAAAGGCGGCACCAGCGCCGAAAAACGTGACGCCCAACTCGGCCGCAAAGCGCCACAAGGTGGACCAGTCGGGCGCCACTTTGTTGCCTGCGGCATCAAGGCTGCGCCCTCCCGGGCTGCCGTCAAACAGGCAGCAGGTCGTGCCGCTGAGCAGGCCGCTGATCTGCGCGTTCCACATCACCCAGCCGGTGGTGCTGTACCAGTGGTAGCGCTCGCCCAGCGTGTTGGGCTCGTAACTGCAGCCGATGTCGTTGTGCAGGTTTTTCAGCGCCAGCGCCACCAAGATGGTGCCGCCGTGGCCGTGCACGATCGGTTTGGGCAGACCGGTGGTGCCGCTCGAATAGACCACCCAGAGCGGGTGATCAAAGGCCAACCACATGGGCTCAAATGCCTCTATTTTTGAATCATTTTGGCTTGTAGCCCTCGTGAAATCTGCCTGAGTAGCTATTGTTTTTATATCGTCTGCGGGCAGCCCCAGGTTGCTCTGCAGAATCAGATGCCGCACCGTGGGCAGTGCCGCGCAGAGCTCGACCAGCACCGCGCGGCGGTCCAGCGCGCGACCGCCATAGGTGACGCCGTCGCAGGCGATCAGCACCTTGGGCTCGATTTGCTGAAAACGGTCCAGCACCGCGTGGCTGCCCATGTCCGGCGCGCAAATGCTCCACACCCCCCCGATGCTCACCGTGGCCAGAAAAGCCACCATCGCCTGCGGACTGTTGGGCAGGTAGGCGGCGACCCGGTCGCCCGGCTCCACCCCGTGCGCCTGCAAGTGCAGTGCCAGCGAGGCGACCTGGCGGCGCAGCTCGGGCCAGCTCATTTGCCGCGCGGGTGCGTTGCCCAGCGAATTTTCGTTGTGACTGAGGATCGCCGGCAAGCCCGCCGCCTCGGCCGCAGCCACATGGCGCAGCACCTGCTGCGCATAGTTGACCCGCGCGCCGACAAACCAGCGTGTGTCCGGCATCGGCGCGCCGTCACACACCACGCTGTGCGGCGTTGGCGACTGCAGCTCAAAGTAGTCCCAGATGCTTTGCCAGTAAGTGTCCAGATCGGTCACCGACCAGCGCCACAAAGCGTCGTACGAATCAAAGGACAGGCCGCGCTGCTCGCGCAGCCAGTTTTGGTAGAGGCGAATTTGGGGCACGCAGGGCGGCGCTGAGGATGGGGTCATGGGCAGAGGGTAATCCGGTTTTGACTAAAGAAACAAAAGCGACTGACGCCTGTTTGACACTGGCAGGGCTGCGCTGCGGCTTTTGGTGCGCAGCGCAAACGACCGCCGCCGGGCTTTGTCGCAGCCACCGATTTGCAACTATATTGATAGCTGCATAACCTGTAAAAACGGGGGCTAGAGCCCTATTTTTTAAAACAGGGGCTCGTGCGCACGCTCATTTGGCCTTCGGTCGGCCGTACTTGGCGGTGAAGCTGGCTTGGCCCAGGCTGTTGCCGTGGATCATGTAACCGGTCAGCGCCGCGGTGGCGTCAGCCGGCACTTCAAGCTTGTCTTTCAGGGCATAGACGGTGAAGATGTAGCGGTGCGGCTTGTCGCCCGCTGGCGGGCAAACGCCACCCCAGCCCGCCACGCCGTAGTCGATGCGCGCCTGGCTGGCACCTGCGGGTAGCTTGGCGCCACCGACCGCCCCGGCGTCGGTCGCGAGCGCGCTCACATCGGCCGGGAGGTTGATCACCATCCAGTGCCACCAGCCTGAGCCGGTGGGCGCGTCCGGGTCGTACATGGTGACGGCAAACGCCTTGGTCGCCTTGGGCGCGCCGCTCCATTTGAGCGCCGGTGATTGGTTGTCGCCGGCGCAGCCAAAGCCATTGAACTCGAAACGCTGGGCAATCATGCCGCCGGCCTGGATATCGGGGCTGCTGAGGGTAAACCCGGCCGCTTGCGACAGGCTGGCGCCACCGATCAGGGTGGCGGCCAACAGGGTGTGTTTGAGGGCCTGCTTCAAGATACGTTTCATCGCGTGCGCTCCAAAATTTTGATGATAGGAGCGTGCCGCCTTGGCTGCATCAGGGTATTCCCAGCCCAAACCGAATCTGCCCAGACAACTCCCCAGCCACTGACTCTTTAAAACTGATCTCGGACGTTCACAAGTCATCGTTGAGTTGCGGCTTTGGGCCCTTTGCGGGTAGCTGCGCGTGCCGCCATGCGAAAAGAACTAAGGCAATGTTTGCCTCAGCATCGCGATTGTTTCGGGTGCCGGCGGGGGTCTGTCATGCAGCGTTGCATGTCGACAATGATTAGTGCTCGAAGGTCGGTGGCCATGTGTGCTCTAACGTTGACGCTGCCCGGCACGCAACCCGTGCCGCGCAGCGGAAGCCTTTGGTTGCGTGTCCGTGCCGAGCAACAGGTTAACGGGCTCGTCCACTTGGCCACCGCTTGGGATTGCGTGAATTGTGGACAACAGCAAGGATGTGCGCCAGATCGCTGCGGACAACATAAAAGACGCCGTATGGAAAGCGGGGCAACAAGGTACGCTGAATACCGGGCAAAATTTCTGCGTACAACAAGGGGGCCTGTTCCAACCGCCGAAGTTGAAGCTCAAGCGCAGCTTCAAACTCAGCGCCAAGACCCTCGCTTTGGGCCTCGTACCACTCATAGGCCTCGCCGACTTCCCTGACGGCCCGGCCAGAAAACTTCAGGCGGTACGCCACGAGCCATTCTTTAACTGTGCCTTGACCTGATCCCACGCATACCCCGCCTCTGGGTCGCGCTCGAACTCAACCAAACGGGCATTGAGGTCAGACTTGAGTTCCGGCGAAACCGCGATTGCCTGCGGAAATGCGGCAATGCTTTCCCAGATCAACTCGACAAGTTGAATGCGCTCTTGAACGGGCAATTCAAGGATATCCGCGACTGAGATATTGTTCATACTGGCAGATTACCACGAACGCCGATGGCGCGTTAACGTTGGACGTAACCGGCCTGTGCCAGCGGTGCGAAGCGCCGCTGGCACAGACCCGCGTTGACGGACTTGTTGGACTTGTTGAACTCATTACGGCCATCTCTTCTTGATCAATTGCAAGACGTCGGCACCAGCTAGAGCGCGCAAGCGCTGATGCGCCGTGTCGTCCAGATCCGGCGGCACCGACTGCCTGGAATTCAAGTAATGGTTGCTGAACACCTCCAGATAGGTCTCCAGCACCACGGCTGCATGCGGTTCGCCGCCCAAGGCCAAGCATAGCGCGGCCACC
>JBBQQX010000026.1:0-36167 GCA_038215405.1 Burkholderiales bacterium | reverse complement strand
TAGGCGCTTTGCACGAATTCGTCGGTAACGCCCAGTTTGGCCGCCAGTGTCTGCGTGAAATGCCGGGCGTCGTCGCTGCTGTAGTGGGTTGGCACCCGTTCATCGGCGAACAGCGCCGGGTTGGCCCAGACCGGCTGCTGGTCCGCGCGCCAATAGATGTTGAGCGCCCAGCGCGGCAACTGCTCGCCGGGGTACCACTTGCCCTGGCCGAAATGCAGAAAGCCGCCTTGCCCGTATTGACTGCGCAGCTTTTGCACCAATTCGGTGGCAAAGCCACGCTTGGTCGGGCCCAGTGCGTCCGTGTTCCATTCCGGTGCATCGCGGTCATCCACAGCCACAAAGGTCGGCTCGCCGCCCATGGTCAGGCGCACATCGCCAGCCATCAGTTCCGCGTCCACGGCGCTGCCCAGCGTCATCACATCCATCCATTGTTCTTCGGTGTAGGGCTTGGTGACGCGGGGCGACTCGTAGATGCGCGTGACTTGCATGTGATGGGCGAAAGTTACCTCGCACTTGTCCATGCCGCCCTCAATCGGTGCGGCGCCCGAGGGCTGCGGTGTGCAAGCCAGGGGAATATGGCCTTCGCCGGCCAGCAAACCCGAGGTGGCATCCAGGCCGACCCAGCCCGCGCCCGGCAGATAGACCTCGCACCAAGCGTGCAGGTCGGTGAAATCGACCTCGGTGCCGCTCGGGCCGTCCAGCGATTTGACGTCCGGCTTCAACTGAATCAAGTAGCCCGAAACAAAGCGCGCCGCCAGCCCGCAATGGCGCAGCAACTGCACCAGCAGCCAGGCCGAGTCGCGGCAGGAGCCCGAACCCAGCTTGAGCGTCTCATCGGGCGACTGCACGCCGGGCTCCATGCGAATCAGGTAGCTGATGTCCTGGTGCACTTGTCTGTTCACATCCACCAGAAAGTCGATGGTGCGACGCTTGCGCCGGTCAATGCGCGCTAGGCAGGCCTTCAGGCGTTTGCTCAGGTGCTCCGCGGCCAAGTACGGCGCCAGTTCCTGCTTGAGCAGCGCTTCGTACTTGAATGGGTACTTCTCAGCACTGGGCTCCAGGAAGAAGTCAAAGGGGTTGTACACCGCCATCTCAACCACCAGATCGACCGTGACTTTGAACTCGCGGGTCTTCTCCGGAAAGACCAGCCGCCCCTGGTAATTGGCAAAGGGGTCTTGCTGCCAGTTGATGAAATGGTTGGCAGGCTCTACCTTGAGCGAGTATGAAATAATCTTGCTGCGGCAATGGGGCGCCGGGCGCAAACGGATCACCTGTGGCCCCAGGTTGACCAGCCGGTCGTACTGGTAATGGGTTACGTGGGTCAGTGCCGCGTGAATGGACATAGTTGATCTCGTTGATTGAGCCGGGCAAATGACGGCATTGGCTATTTACAAGCAATGTTAATGCCAGTCAGCCTGATCCTTCTTGATCGAGTTCAGTCCCAGGTGCAGGCGCTGCTCTTTTTGAATCGGCTCAGTCTGCGCATTGAAACGGATCACCGCGGGCAAGAACATGGCGTTGAGCGTGCCGTGATGCAAGCGCGGGTTGACGCCGCCCAGGCTGTGACTCAAGGAATGCACGCAACCGAGTCCCTTTTGAAACGCCAGGGCGCCTTGCATGGACGCACTCATCATGTTCAGACGCGCCTCGCGGTCCGAGCCATCGCGCGTGGCGCGCTCGATGTGCGCCCAGCCGCGCGCCAGTCCATCGAGCGCAATGCCATCGGCGGGTGGGTTGAAGGCCGGGGCCATAAATGTCTCAAGACAATGCGCAATCGCATCCATGCCAGTGGCCGCGGTGAGCATCGGCGGCAAGCCCAGCGTGAGCTCGGGGTCGCAGATGGCGGCCTTGGGCAAAAAGTGCCAGGAGTGAAAACCGAGCTTGCGCTGGTCGTCCACGATGATGATGGCGCCGCGCGCCACTTCGCTGCCGGTGCCGCTGGTGGTGGGCACGGCAATCAGGCGCGCGACCCGGTCTGTGATGTGCGGTGAGCCGCCTTCAATCGTCGCGTAATGGGTCAGCGGACCGGGGTGCGTGGCGGCAATCGCCACGCCTTTGGCGCAATCAATGGCTGAGCCGCCACCCACCGCAATCAGGCCATCACAGCCCTGCGCCTGATAAACCGAGGCCGCAGCGCGCACCGCGGCCTCGGTCGGGTTGGACGGCGTCTGGTCAAACACCGCCACGCTCAGACCGGGCAAGGCATCAATGGCTTTTTGCAAAATGCCAGCGGCCTTGACGCCAGGGTCAGTCACCGGTCACGATCAGCGGGCGGGCAATGCCCACGCGTTCGCACTCCTGCTTGAGCAATTTGAGCGCACCAAAATCAAACTGAATCTGGGTCAGATAGTAGATAAGTGCCATGGTGTTTTTGCGGTGTAGGATAAAGAATGCACTTTAACAAGAAGCCCACTTCGGTCAGTCACCGATGAGTCACCGTCGCAACCCGCGCACCTTGCTCACGCCCGCCATGCACAATGTGTTGGACCGCATGGCGCGCGCCAATCAGGTGCCGCTGCATGCGCTCACGCCGGCGCAAGCGCGCCTTGCCTACGAGGTCGGGGCCGGATTTCTGGAGGTTCCGGCGCCGGCGTTGCAGCGCGTGCAGAGCTTTACGATTCCTGCCCGTGACGGCTACGATGTGCCGGTGCGGCTGTATGCCCCCAGCACCGAGCCGTTGCCGGTGCTGGTCTATTTCCATGGCGGCGGTTTCACCATTGGCGGCATCGCCACGCACGATGTGCTGTGCCGTACCCTGAGCCATCTGGCGCATTGCGCGGTGCTGTTGGTGGCTTACCGGCTGGCGCCTGAATATCAATTTCCAGTGGCCCACAACGACGCCTGGGATGCCGTGCAGTGGGCAGCAAGGCACGGCGCCAGCCTCGGTCTGGACGCGACCCGCCTCGCCGTCGGGGGCGACAGCGCCGGTGGCACGCTGGCTGCAGCTTGCGCGCTGCAAGCCAAGGCGGTGGGCTTGCCGCTGGCGCTGCAATTGCTCTTTTACCCCGGTTGCACCGCGCACCACGACACGCCCTCACACAAGACCTTTGCCCACGGTTTCATGCTGGAGGAGGCGCACATTGCGTATTTTTTTGACCAGTACATTCCCAATTTGAGCGAGCGTGATGACTGGCGTTTTGCGCCGCTCAATGCCCAGGATGTCGACGGTGTCGCGCCGGCCTGGTTCGGCCTGGCCGAATGCGACCCGCTGGTGGATGAAGGCATTTTGTACGCCGACAAATTGCGCGCTAGCGCCGTGCCGGTTGATCTGGAGATTTACCGGGGCGTCGTGCACGGCTTTGCCATGATGGGACGGGCCATCCCCGAGGCGCGCCGCGCCCACCAGGATGCCGCGCGCGCGTTGCAACACGCTTTTCAAACCAGGCCTTGAGCCAACGCACCATGACTGAACCCACTCGTCAGCAGTTCCGCTTTGCCCACCGCCTGCGGGTGCGCTGGGCTGAGGTGGATATGCAGAAAATCGTTTTCAACGCGCATTACCTGATGTACTTTGACACCGCCATCTCTGATTACTGGCGCGCGCTCGCACTGCCGTATGAGGCGACGTATTTGGCGCTGCAAGGCGACTTGTACGTCAAGAAGGCGACTTTGGAGTTTCACGCGTCGGCGCGCTTGGACGATCAACTGGACGTGGCGCTCAAGTGCGAGCGCATCGGCAACGCATCGATGCTATTTCAGGGTGCCATTTTTCGCGGCGAAGAGCACTTGATCAGTTGCGAGCTCATCTACGTGTTTGCCGATCCGGTGACACAATCGTCCAGACCGGTGCCCGCGTCCTTGCGCGACATCCTGCTGGGGTACGAGGCCGGCCAAACAATGTTTGAGGTTGCAGTGGGCGATTGGCAAACGCTGGGCGAGGGCGCGCGCACGCTGCGGCAGGAAGTGTTTGTGCAAGAGCAGCGCATTCCGGTTGAGATGGAGCAGGACGCTCTTGATGAAACTGCGCTTCACGTGCTCGTTCGCAACCGGCTCGGCTTGAGCGTGGCCACCGGGCGGTTGTTGCAGCCGACGCCGGGCGTGGGTCAAATTGGCCGGCTGGTGGTCAACCGCGTACTGCGCGGGTCAAAGCTGGGGCGGGTGGCGCTGCAGACGCTGCTGGCGGCTGCCGCCCAGCGCGGTGACTTTGAGGTGATGTTGCATGCCCAAAGCAGCGCGCAGGGTTTTTATGCAGCGCAAGGCTTTGCGGTGCGCGGTGAGCCATTTACAGAGGCGGGGATTTCGCACATCGAGATGGTGAGTCGGCTAAAGTGATCAACTTTTACTATAGTTCTTATAGCTCGTCACGCTTATTCTGTAAGGGCTAGAGGCCTATTTCGTTTAAAATTTTGGTTTTTCTCGCTTCCTGCGATCCGACCTGGAACACGGTGAGCGCATCGCCGAAGACCGGGCGCTCGCCAGCCGATCTGGATATTATTTGACTGAATCTGTTCGCTGGCCTCTCTGCGTTGTCATTGTATTTTTTTATTGAGGAATTCTTTGTGCCATTTTCTAAAGCGATGACAGTCCATGGTGAGCCCATTGCGCGGGCTAAGCTGCCCCTGATCTGCATCCCGTTGATCGGGCGCACGCTCGGCGAATTACGGGCTGAACTTGCTGTTGTTTTACCCAAAAAACCTGACGTGCTGGAGTGGCGGGTTGATTTTTTTGAAGCGATGGGTGATGTAGCGGCCGTGATTGCGGCGGCAAAGGCCATAAAAATAGAAGCGGGTGGGATTGCGTTGCTGTTCACCCGCCGCTCTACGCTGGAGGGCGGTGAAAAGATCGCTTTGAACGAAGATCAAGTCATTGCACTGTACGTGGCGGTGTGCGAGAGCCAGACGATTGACTTGATCGACTACGAGATGTCCAACGACGCAGCCAACATTGCCCGGGTTCGCGCCGCCGCCCAGTCCAACGACATCAAATTGGTGTTGTCTTTTCATGATTTCAGCAGCACGCCGGGACTGGACGCATTGGTGAGCAAGTTTCTGATGGCTGAGCAGTTGGGCGCCGACGTAGCCAAGGTCGCCGTCATGCCGCGCGATATGAACGATGTGCTGACGCTGCTTGCCGCCACACAGCAAGGCAACGAGAAACTGAAAATCCCGCTGATCAGCATGTCGATGGGGCCCCTGGGTGCGCTCACTCGTCTGTTTGGCTGGGCCTTCGGATCAGCTTTGAGCTTTGCCGTAGGCGCCAGCAGTTCAGCGCCGGGGCAGGTGCCGATTGAAGACTTGGACACCGTGCTGGGAATCTTGCACAAGGCAATGGACGACGGGAAGACCGCGCCTTAGGGCCTGTCCATGAATAAGCTGTGCATTTGGCCGTCGAATTTGGGATGCAATGCTAGGCGCAAAGCGTGCCGTGCAGCTCTGCTGCACAAGCGATTTGCAACGACGCAGTGCGCCCAAAGGTGATGAGCCAAATGTGCATGTTATTTGTGGACAGGTCCTTAGTGTCATTTGCCAAGATGGCAGCTTCCCATCAACTTTCAAGCATTTTGGCCTTGTAGCCCGCGTCAATAAAGCGTAGTTAGCTATATTTTAAATAGCTAATATATGGCGACGGACGTTCAACTGTTCGCGATCCGGCTGACCAGTGCCTTGGTGAAAGCCGCCGTTCCCGCTGTGCCACCGAGGTCACCGGTGCGCACCTTGTCGAGGTTCAACGTTTCGTCGATGGCCTGGCGCAGGCGCACGGCCAGTTCAGGCAACTTGCAGTGATCAAGCATCATCGCAGCGGCCAGCATCAAGGCGATTGGATTGGCAATGCCCTTGCCCGCAATGTCTGGGGCTGAGCCATGCACTGCTTCAAAAATCGCCGCATCGGCGCCGATGTTGGCACCCGGCGTCATGCCCAGGCCGCCGACCAGGCCTGCGACCAGGTCTGACAGGATGTCGCCGAACAGGTTGGTGGTGACCAGCATGTCGAACTGCCAGGGGTTGGTCACCAGCTTCATCGCGCAGGCGTCAATGATCACGGTATCGAGTTCAAATTGGCCCTTGTACTTGCGCTCGTACAGCTCCAGACCCGTGTCGAGAAACAGCCCCGTGAGGGCCTTCATGATGTTGGCCTTGTGCACGATCGTGACTTTCTTGCGGCCGGTCGCAACCGCATGGTCAAAAGCGAATTCAAGCAAGCGCCGGCCACCTGCCCGGGTATTGATGCCGGTCGCCATGGCCACGGCACGCGGGTCACCGTCGATCGGAATGTAGTATTCGTGCCCGATGTACAGGCCTTCAAGGTTCTCGCGCACCACAACCAGGTCAATCTTGTCAAAACGTCCGCCCGGGATGATGGTCTTGGCGGGGCGCAGATTGGCGTAGAGCTGGAACTCTTCGCGCAGTCGCACGTTCGACGAACGGTAGCCGCCGCCCGACGGTGTTTCCAGCGGGCCTTTGAGCGCCAGATGGGTGCGTCGGATGCTGTCAAGCGTGGCCGCTGGCAGCGGGTCGCCCGCGGCCTCAATGCCGCCCAGACCGGCGATTTGACGGTCCCAAACGAAAGGCGCGTGCAGCGCGTCGAGCGCCGCGAGGGTGGCGTCGACGATTTCGGGGCCAATGCCGTCGCCGGGGATCAAGGTTGCGGGAATGGTGTTTGACATGGTAAGGCCTCTCGAAGAATTGATTTGCTCCGATTATCGGAGGGGCAATCATCGGGTCGAATCCATACGTTGTGCTTACCGGAACACGCGTAAGGCGTATGAAATTTTTTTTTACCAGAGCTTTTTTTAAAACCCTGCGCTTGGTACTCGGTGCCGTGATGCTGTTGCGCGAAAGGCTGACCCGGCCCGTTGGGTTGGTGCGCCCACCCGCTGCGCAGGCGAGGCGTGCGGTTCAAGCGAGTCGTCTGCGGACCTGCACATCGACTTCCATGCCGAGGTAGTCACCGGGCGCGCCGGTCCAGGAGCCGCTGACCGGAGACGCCAGGCTGGCGTGCCGCGCCACGCCGACGCGGATCAGGTCGGTGCCGCCCACCAGATTGTTGGTGGGGTCGAAGGGAATCCAGCCGGCCCCGGGCAGGTAGACCTGCAGCCAAGCGTGCGTGGCACCGGGGCTAATGGCTGGTTGCAGCCCGCTGTCGAGCGCTGGCGTGTACAGGTAACCCGAGACAAAGCGCGCAGCATAGCCCAGATGGCGAATCGCCTCGATCATCAGCGTGGTGAAGTCTCGGCAGGTGCCGCTTTGCAGCAACAACGTTTCATGAGGTGTTTGCACGCCCTCGTCGAATCGAGCCCGGTATTGCAGCGTATCGCGAATGAACTGCGTCATCGCCACCAGCAGGTCACGGGTGCCGATGACCCCCTGGCCGCCGGTGAACTGACTGGCCCAACTGCGCAGTACCTCGCCCGGGTCGTCGTAGTACGGGCTCAGGTAAGGCGCCAGCACGCGTTGCTCCTCGGCGCCGTAGTCAAAGGGAAAGCTCTGCACCCGCGGGCTCAAGGCAAAGTCCAGGGCGCGCGTGCCGGTGTGCTCAACCGAAAATGAACACACCACTTTGAGCTCACTCGCCGGACTTTGCGGCTGCACCAGCGCGACCGAGTTGGAGTAAACGTCCTGGATCAGGCGGATGTCCAGGGGCGTGGGCGTGACATGCATGTCGGTTGCCAGTACCCGCAGGTCATGGCTGTCGCGCGGGCGGAACAGCACCCGGTGCTCGCCCAGCGACACGGGCCGGGCGTAGCGGTAGTGGGTGCTGTGCGTGATATCGAAAAAAACGGACATGGCAG
This sequence comes from Burkholderiales bacterium, assembly GCA_038215405.1. Lineage (GTDB taxonomy): Bacteria > Pseudomonadota > Gammaproteobacteria > Burkholderiales > Burkholderiaceae_C > Rhodoferax. Next base: position 28,438 of record JBBQQX010000026.1, on the reverse strand, counting down.
TGTTCCAATGCTTGGCCCCGGCTGAGGCCGAAGCAGGTTTTGGTTCTGGTCAAAAGACCATGGTAATGGATCACGGTCTCTCCGAGAGGGCTGCCGCGACCGCGCGACACCGGCTGCAAGGACCGCGCGGCTAAGATCACAATTATTCTTGACAAGAAAAAGGCGCAAATGCTCTGGGACTATCCAAACGCATTCACTTTGCCCGTGGTCCCGCAAAGCGACGATATTGACGGACTCAAGCACACCAACAATGCAGTGTACGTTCAGTGGTGTGAGCTGATCGGGTGGGCGCACTCACAAGCACTGGGCCTGAGTTTGGCTGACTATCAGCGCCATGACCGTGCCATGGCGATTCGCCGCGGCGAATATGACTATTTGTTGCCGGCGCTGCTCCATGAAGAGCTGACACTGGCCACCTGGCTGACTGCAAGCGATGGCAAATTGACCATGGAACGGCGCTTTCAATTGGTCCGCGACCGGGACCAGGCTACCGTTTTGCGCGGACGCTGGGAGCTGGTGTGCATCGAACTTAGCAGTGGATGCGCACGCCGAATGCCGCCGGCGTTTTCTCAGGTCTATTTGGCGGCGATGGTGAACGCTAAAGCAACGGCGTTGTGATGTGGTCGATACGCGCCATGATCTCAGGGCTCAGTCTGGCGATGACGTCTACCGCGCCCAGGTTGTCGTGCAACTGCGAGATTTTGGATGCCCCGGTGATGACCGTGCTGACCCGCGGGTTGTGCGCGACCCAGGCAATCGCCATCTGACTCAGGCTGCAACTCAACTCCACAGCAATGGACTCCAGTTGTGTCACTGCGGTATTTTTCGCGGTGTCGGTCAGTCCCTGCACGAGGAAGCCCATACCTTGAACGGCGCCGCGACTGCCGTCAGGAATGCCGTTGCGGTATTTTCCGGTTAGTAAACCACTGGCCAAGGGGCTCCAGGTCGTCAGCCCCAGGCCGATGTCCTCGTAAAGACGCGCGTATTCCTGTTCAACGCGCTGGCGGTGAAACAGGTTGTACTGGGGCTGCTCCATCACCGGTTTGTGCAAATGGTGCTTTTCGGCAATGTCCCAGGCGGCACGAATATCGTCGGCAGACCATTCGCTGGTGCCCCAGTACAGGGCCTTGCCCCGGCTGATCATGTCGCTCATGGCCCAGACCGTTTCCTCAATGGGCGTGAATGGGTCAGGGCGATGGCAATACACGAGGTCGATGAAATCGAGCCCCATGCGTTTGAGCGAGCCGTCAACGGCCTGCGTCAGGTACTTGCGGTTGAGCGTGTCCTTGCGGTTGACGGTTTGATCGTCGCGGTCCAAGCCCCAAAAGAATTTGCTGGAAACAATGTAGTTCAGGCGCGGCCATTTCAAAGCCTTGAGGGCTTCGCCCATGACCACTTCACTTTGGCCGCCTGCATAGACCTCGGCATTGTCAAAGAAATTGACGCCCGCATCGAAGGCTGCGGCCAGCATCTCCCGAGCAGCTGCCACGTCGACCTGGTTGTGGTAGGTCACCCAGGAACCCAGCGAGAGCTCGCTGACCTGTAAGCCGCTGCGGCCAAGACGTCGGTATTGCATAAGCTTGCCTCTTTTGATGTGATCGATGATGCGACTGAGCAATTTTGCCCTCTGGCGGGGGCTCCTGCATGATCTGGGGGGTTGGGTTTGGCCTCAGAATGCCTGGTCCCAGCGCATCGACAGCCGGATCGCCGCATTGATCAAACCGACCATGCTGTAGGTTTGCACAAAGTTGCCCCACTGTTCGCCGCTGACCGGGTTGATGTGTTCGGCCAGCAGGCCATGGCGGTTGCGACAGGCCAGCAGTTTTTCAAACAGGGCGCGCGCCTCATCGCGCCGCTCCAGCGTGGTCAGGGCGTTGACGTACCAGAAGGTGCAGACCAGAAAGGCGTTTTCGGGTGCGCCGAAGTCGTCCTTCTCGATATAGCGAAAAATAAAGTCACCGTGACGCAAATCGAGCGCCACAGTATCCACGGTCGCGGCAAAACGCGGGTCGGTGGCTTCCAAAAATCCCACTTCGGCCAGCAGCAGCAAGCTGGCATCCATCGCTTCGCCCTCGAAGGTCGATACAAAGCTGCCGCGCTGCTGGCTCCAGGCCCGCTGGCAGATGGTGTCGTGGATCTGCTGCGCCTGCACTTGCCAGTAGTCGGTGCGCTCTGCCAGACCCAATTGCTTGGCAATGCGAGCGAGCCGGTCACACGCCACCCAGCACATCACGGCCGAAAAGGTGTGCACGCGGGCGCTGCCGCGCAGTTCCCATAAGCCAGCATCGGGCTGGTCATGGCAACGCCAGGCTTGCTCACCCAAGGGTTCAAGGTGTCGGAACAGCGCTTCGTCGCCGCGCCGTGTCAGGCGCTGGTCGAAGAAAATGTGGGTTGCAGCCAGGATCGCAGAACCATAAACATCGTGCTGCACCTGACGGTAGGCCAGGTTACCCACCCGGACCGGCCCCATGCCCCGGTAGCCGTCCAGGCCGGGAACCTCGTGTTCGTCAAGCTGGGCACGCCCGTCAATACCGTACACCGGTTGCAGCGGGGCACCGGCGTTATTGGCGGCGATGTTGATGATGTAACTGAGGTAGCGCTCCATGGTGCGGGTGGCGCCCAGCCGGTTGAGCGCATTGACGACAAAGTACCCGTCGCGCAGCCAGCAGTAGCGGTAATCCCAGTTGCGGCTGCTGCCCGCCGCTTCGGGGATGGAGGTTGTGACGGCGGCCACGATGGCGCCGGTGTCATCAAAGGCATTGAGCTTGAGCGTGATGGCAGCGCGAATCACGTCCTTTTGCCACTCAAACGGGATCGCCAGATTTCGCACCCATTCACGCCAGTACTGGGTGGTTTCCTCCAGGAAGCGGCGGCCCACTTCGCCTGCCGCCTCGTGCACGGTCTCGTCCGAGCCCAGCAGCAGGGTCACGCAGTCCTCCAGAAAGAAGGAGGTTTCCTGCATGATGGCAGTTAGCGAGGCGTCGGTGGTCAGGCGCAGTGTGAGCGTGGGGGCAACGTAGCGGATATGGTGACTGCCAAAGGTCACAGCGGGTCGGGACGCGCCGTCATCGCAGGCCGGGCGCAGGCGCAGGGTCAGGCGCGGGCTGCCCGCGATGCGGCGCACACGGCGCACCAGCATCATGGGCCTAAAGGTTCGGCCATGCTGGCCAAAGCGCGGAGCGAAGTCGGTCACCTCGATGGCACCGCCTTGCCGGTCATAGAGCCGGGTAATCAAAATGGCGGTGTTTTCCAGGTAGTGTTGCTCGGTCCGCTCGCAGTCGAGCAGTTCGACCGCAAAAAAACCGTAGTCGTCAGCCTTTTTGAGCAAGGTGCAGAACACCGGGTCGCCATCGAGTCGGGGGAAACAGCCCCAGGTGATGTTGGCGCGGCCATCAATCAGCGCGCCAATGTTGCAGTTGCCGATCAGGGCCAAGTCCAGTGTTTTCATAGCTTTTCTTTCAGAGCGCTTCCAAGCCAGTGGTGCACGGTGGCCACATTGGGCAAGCGATAACGTGCGCAACTGGGGCCGCGACCGACCTTGATTGACACACCATCTTGTTGATTGACAGCGGCAAAGCCTTGCTCGTCGTTCTGGTCATCACCGATAAAGACTGGGCGGCGCCCCTTGAAGGGAAACTCCACCAGATACTCGGCCACCGCTGCGCCTTTGTCCACGCCGGCCGGCTTGATCTCGACCACACGTTTGCCACGCTGCAACTCCAAGCCCGGCCCATGCAACTGCACCAGTTGTCCCATCAGGCGATGGACGTAGGCCGCCATTGTCGGCGCCTGGCGGTAATGCAATGCCAGCGTCAGGCCCTTGTCTTCCAGCAGCAGGCCCGGATGCACCGCCACGATAGGTTCGAGCGCCGCCTTGATGGCGCTCTTGGCCGCCGGCGTGGCCGCATGTATCCACAGGCGCCCGGCGCTGTCACGCCGTTCCAGGCCATGCAGCCCGGCCATGGGCAGTTGCGTCAGGCCGGTTCGGCTTTGCAGATCTGAGATCATGCGCCCGCTGACGAGTGCCAGTGCGCCGTTTGTGGCACGGTGCAGGTCGGCAATCAGCTTGAGCAGGGTCGTGTCGACGACCACCGCGTCGGGTGTGTCGGCAATGTTGATCAGAGTGCCGTCAACATCCAGAAAATAGGCCCAGTCCAAGCTGGGGTCAGGGGGCGCGTTGGCGCGTGTTTTCATCATGAGCTCAAGCTGTCCGGCTTATCGGTCAAGCGGCTACGCCGACGTTGCGTGGCGGCATCGAGCAGCATGCGCCCGGCCCAGCGAAAGACGTTGAACTCAGCCACGAGCCCGCGCATCAGGCGCATGCGGTCGCGTTGCTCGACGTCGGGCATGCTCAAGCCCAGATGCAGCGCCGCCGCGCACTGGTCGGCATCGTAGGGGTTGACGATCAGCGCCTCGGGCAATTCGCGAGCGGCCCCGGTGAATTCGGACAGCACCAGCACGCCGCGCTCGTCGTCACGAGCGGCGACGAACTCCTTGGCCACCAGGTTCATGCCGTCGTGCAGGCTGCTGACAAAGCACAGATCAGCGGCGCGGAAGTATTCATAGACCTGGGGCGGGGCATGTTGCTCGATCTTGAGCAAGATGGGCGGTGGCCCTCGGCGCTCAAAGCGCGCATTGATACGCGTGGCCAGCGTGCGAACCTGTGCCTCGTGGTGTTGGTATTCGTCGATGCCCGAGCGCGTCGGTGCGGCAATCTGCACAAAGGTAAATCGGCCAACCCAGTTAGGGTTCAACTCCAGCAGGCGTTCAATCGCCCGAAAACGCTCCAGGATGCCTTTGGTGTAATCGAGCCGGTCGACGCCAATGCCCAATTTGTGCTCGGGCGGCAAGTCGTTGATCTGGCGAATGTGGCTGCGGCAATCGGCCACGCTTTTTTGAAGGAGCTCCGGATCCGGCGGCCAGGCGATGGAAATCGGGTAACGCCGTACCGCGGTGAGTTTGCCGCCAAACGACACGTTGAAGGATTCGCGGTCGACCCGTGCCTCCAGAAAGCGGTCAACTGTGTCAACAAAATTGTTGCAGTGCGACTGGGTGTGAAAACCCATGATGCTTGAGCCTAGCATGCCGGCCAATATCTCCTCACGCCAGGGGCAAATAGCAAAGGACTCGGGGTTGGGCCAGGGGATGTGCCAGAAGCTGATGATGGTGGCATCGGGCAGCTCGTCGTGGATCATCTTGGGCAAGAGCGCAAAGTGGTAGTCCTGCACCAGCACAATCGGATTTTTGGTCTTGGCCTCGCTCACCACGGCCTTGGCAAACTTGCGGTTGACCGCGACGTATTGCGTCCAGTCGCTGGAGCGAAAAATGGGCCGCACGTGGGCAATGTGGCACAGAGGCCAGAGCCCTTCATTGGCAAAACCGTAGTAGTAGCCGGCTTCCTCCTCAGGCGTCAACCAGACGCGGCGAATTTGGTACGCGGGCTTGTCGGGCGGCACGGCCACGCGGTCGTTCTTGTCAACCACGTCGCGGTCGGCTGAGCCACTGCCGTGCGCGATCCAAGTGCCGGAACAGGCGCGCATGATCGGTTCCAAGGCCGTCACCAAACCGCTGGCCGGACGCTGCACTTCAATGCGCTCGCCACGTCGTTGGTGAATGTAGGGTTCGCGGTTGGACACCACAATGACGTCTTCGCCACGCAGTTCCCCATGCAAAATGGTGCGCAGGGTTTCTGCCGTCCACGTGAGTTGGCTTTCGTCCCTGGCGCGAGTCTCGGATTCAAGCTCGCTGATGAGTCGCTGCAGATCGCGTGCAATCGGCTTGAAGCCGGGCAGGCCGGGTCGGGCGTTGACCTCGGGCCGGCGCAACAGCCCCTCGCCACGCAGCAGGGCCCGCACGCCCGCCATCCAGCCGCGCCAGGAGAGCTCGGCCACGATCACCGTGACCAGCGAGACTACCCCTGCCAGCGCCATGAATACGTAAAAAAGGTAGCGTTTGGTTTCTTCGCTGCGCCGGGTAATAAAGCTCATGTCATGCACCAGCACCAGTTCCCCTTGGGGTGCGGCCTCGCTGATCATGGGCTTGACCGCCACATGCAACGGTCCCTGCGGGCTCGCCAACAGGTGGTTGACCGGGCTTTTCCAGCGCTCCAGATCGGCACACAGGATTTCAGGTGGTAGCGAGCGGCTGGCCAATATCTTGACGTTTGGCCCGGCGCAGTAACCGATGGCAAAAAAGCGCTCGTCCTGAGTGATGCGGTTGAAAAATTCACCAATCTTGTTTTTGTTGCCCGCGTCGAGTTGCTCCTGTAACGGTTCCTGGATGGTATTGACGACCAAGGTGGCGCGCAGGTCAAGATCGCGCACAAACCAGCTCAGCGTCAATCGGTCGATCAGAGGTGCCACGGTGTAGGCAATGCCCACTAGAACCAGCAGCAGGGGTAGGACAAAGCGCAGAGACAGACGCATGGCTTTCCTTTAGTGTTGGTGCAAATGCAGTGCAATCATGTGCTTATAACTCGGCCAGGGGGATGCCTGCGGCATTTTCATCGGCCTTGAGCAGGGCGATCAAATCGCCCAGATCATGATCGAGCCGCAGCAAGCTGGCCGCAGGGAGTTGATGCAGGGCACCCGGCAGGACGCCCTCAAACGGGCCTGGCACCTGGCTCAAAATTGCCAAACCAACGGGCAGAATCTGCAGTTCGACGTGACGCCGGTCGGCACTCGCTTTTCCCATGCTGATCAGCTCTTTGCGCAGCAGCAGCTTGACCAGGTTGCTCGCGGTGGACTGGTGGATATCCATGCTTTTTGCCAGCGCGCCCACGCCAATGCCCGGGTGGGCCCGGATGACATTCAAGGCCCAGACTTGGGCGCCACCCAGGCCCGCCTGCTTTTCGATGGCCTGAAAATGAGCGCGCACGGCGTTGAAGACCACCCGAAAGCGCCGCAGTACCCGCGCCGGGTTGCTCGTGTTGTCACTGTCCAGCGTGTTCATGGGCATGTTGGGCTCATTGGTGGTAATGGGTGTAGGGGTCATGATGGACGCATTTTCAGGCCTGGGCGAGTTGGCTGCGCTTTTTTCTCATCAGCAGGTCGTCAATGGTGTGGAAGCCCTTGCTGCAACCGGCCAGTTCAGTCAGGGCAAAAGCGGCCCCGGTGCCAAAGGCCTTACGTTCGATCGAGTTGTGAATGATGCGCAGCGTCTGGTACGGAAAGCCAAAGATGACCTCATGGTGACCGACGATGCCACCGAGCTTGAGGGAGGTGATGCGGTCGTTGTCGATGGCAAGGCTGTCCGCTATTTTTCGGCCAGTACCAGAGATTTCCAGCTCCTCCAACAGGACCTGTGCGACCGCCTGCCCGGCCTTGCCATAACCCACGAGTCCGACTTTGATCATGATTGCCTCTTTTGTGCCGTTGCCGCGTCTGAGCAAGAATCTCAGGTCTCCATCGGCCTAATATAACAAATTGCATTTGCTGCAATGCATTATGAGAAAATCAAGTTTTCCATCTCGAGTGCGAGACCATTACTCACTCCCTTAAGGCAGCCATGCGAACGCGTTTCCCGGTTTTTTATGCGATTAGGCAAGAGCTTTACGACTGGCGCTTGTGGACCGGGCGCGCCGTGGTGCTGGCGTTCGCGGCGCTGGCGGGCTTGGTCGTTGTGGGCTTCACCTGGTTGACCGAGCAGGCCTTTGCCCAATTTCTGTGGTTGAAGAGTTCGTACTGGTGGAGCCCTCTGTTATGGACACCGCTGTCCACGGTGGCCATTGTCTGGCTGATGCGGCGCTACGCCATCGGTGCCACCGGATCTGGCATTCCGCAAGTCATGGCGACCCTGTCGCCCGAAGTGAGCAAGGAACACGTCAGCCTGTATGTGTCGCTCCGTTTGACTATCGCCAAGATCCTGTTGGCCAGTTGGGGCTTTCTCGCTGGTCTGTCGTTGGGGCGCGAGGGGCCTTCGGTGCAAGTCGCCGCGGGCGTCATGCGCCACGCCCGGCGGTGGCTGCCGGCGCAGTCGCAGGTATCAGCCCAGGGCTTGATGATGGCAGGTGGCGCGGCGGGTATTGCGGCAGCCTTCAACACGCCGCTGGCGGGCGTGATGTTTGCCATCGAAGAGTTGACGCGAAAGTCGGAGCATCGCAGCAACGGTTTGCTGCTGGCGGCCATTGTGTTGGGCGGCATGATGGCGGTGTCGGTGCACGGCAACGCCACTTACTTTGGCGTGATACGGGTGGAGAACCTGAGCATGGCGCTGTTGCTGCCCGGCTTGTTGGTTGCGGTCAGCTGTGGTTTGGCCGGTGGCCTGTTTGCCCGCTTGGTGGTACTGTCCTTGTCGGGTCAATCGAATGACTGGTTCAGCCGGTTGCGGCTGCGTTCGCCCTTGCGTTTTGCTGCGGCCTGCGGTTTGGCAGTGGCTCTGTTGGGCCTGGCCAGCCATGGTGCAACTTATGGCAGCGGTTACGACTACACCCGCGAGATGCTTGAAGGCAACGCCAGTGAATCGCCTTTTTACGTGTTGCTTAAATTTGTGGCGACCTGGATCACCTCCTGGGCGGGGGTGCCGGCCGGGATTTTTGCGCCGTCACTGGCCATTGGTGGGGCCTTGGGCAATGACGTTGCCCAGTTGACCTCCTATGCCAACGCCCCCACGTTGATGGCTTTGGGCATGGCTGCTTTCCTGGCTGCCGTGACGCAAGCACCCATGACGGCTTTTATCATCGTAATGGAAATGGTGGACGGCCACGCGCTGGTGCTGAGCTTGATGGCCAGTGCGCTGGTTGCCAGCGGTGTTTCGCGCCTGATCAGTGCGCCGTTTTATACCTCGCTGGCGCAGCTGCAATTGCAGCGCTTGCCGCTCCGCGATGATCAAAAAAAGAGCCCCGAAGGGCTCTAAACTCGTTTTGTTGATCCTGCCGCTTAAAACGAGATCAACGTGGACATTGTATTTGATCAAATGCAATTGATTGATTAGGGTTTTCCCTAGTTCTGCCGATCCTGCTGCCAGAAGAACGGCATCCGGCGTGTCACGTCGATCGTTGCTTCAAACCGTAATTTGATAGCATGCCAAGATTTATCCATATGGGCTAGATGGCAATTTAATCTATCAGTTTGGCTAAAAATGACGCCTTGGCAATCAGGCCGTTCTTTTGCTCAACAATAGCCCCCAAGGAGAATTTTCAAGCGTGAATGAATTGCTACTCTGGGCCGTACTGGCCTTGTCCGCGCTGAATGCCGCTTTTCTGATTTGGGCGCGTCTGACGCGCGGCAACGCCAAGCGGCAGGCCGAGGTGGACCAGCTTGCCTGCATGGCGGCGCAGCAGGCGCTCATGGCATCGATGTCGGCCAGCTCGGAGCGGTTGGAGCGTGAGCTACGACGCGAGATCAGCGAGTCCGCCCGCGGCGGGCGCCAGGAACTGACGCAAAACCTGGCCACCTTTCAGCAAGCGCTGGTGGAGCAGGGCGCGCAGGCCACGCGCACGCAAAACAGCCAGATTGACGCCTTTGGCCAGCAGTTGGCTCTGCTGCAGAAGACGCTGTCGGACACACTGACGACCCAACTCTCCGGTGTGAGCGAATCTAACGCGCGGCGCATGAATGAGATTCGTGACACGCTGGAGAAACAGTTGGCGAAGCTGCAGGTCACCAACGCGGCCAAGCTCGACGAGATGCGCGCCACCGTCGATGAAAAGCTGCAGAGCACGCTGCAGACCCGGCTCGGTGAAAGCTTCAAGCAAGTGGCGGACCGGCTGGAGCAGGTCCACAAAGGATTGGGTGAGATGCAGACGCTGGCCCAGGGAGTGGGTGACCTCAAGCACCTGCTGACCAACGTCAAGACCCGCGGCATTTTTGGCGAGGCACAACTGGCCTCGCTGCTGGAACAGGTGCTGGTGGTTGACCAATACGCGGCGCAAGTGGCGACCCGGCCCGGCAGCAAAAACGTCGTTGACTTTGCCATTAAGCTGCCCGGCACGTCGACGCATGGCGAGCCGCTGTGGCTGCCGATTGATGCGAAGTTTCCCAATGAAGACTATGAGCGCCTGCTGGACGCACAGGGCAGGGCGGATGTGCTTGGGGCCGAAGCCGCCGGCAAGGCGCTGGAGTTGCGCATTCGGCTGGAGGCGAAATCGATTGCTGACAAGTACGTGGAGCCGCCGCACACCACCGATTTCGCCATTCTGTTCTTGCCCACAGAAGGCTTATATGCCGAGGTTCTGCGCCGCCCCGGCCTGATGCAGGCGCTGCAGCGCGAGCATCGCATCACGCTGGCCGGGCCGACCACGCTGCTGGCAATGCTGAGTTCCCTGCAAATGGGCTTTCGCACGCTCGCCCTGGAGAAACGCTCCAGCGAGGTGTGGCAGGTGCTGGGAGCCGTTAAAACCGAATTTGGCAAGTTTGGCGACGTGCTGGCCAAGGTCAAGTCTCAAACCGAGACCGTGCTCAAGACGCTCGACAGTGCACAGACGCGCAGCCGCGCCATGGGGCGGGCCTTGAAACAAGTCGAGGCGCTGCCAGAGCCCCAGGTGCCAACGCTGATCTTGATCGATCCTGAGCTGGACCGCGATGCAGGTTTGGACCAGGCGTGAGCCTGGGAATCGGCCGTGACCCGTTGACCCCTGTCGGGCTGGCGCGTCTGATCGGCGGGCAAGTTTGTCTGCACGCCTGCATGGCGGGTCTGCGCCTGGCCGCGCCACTGATGGCGCTGCGCGAGGGCTTTAGCGCGCTGGCGGTGGGCATGCTGCTGTCGCTGTTTGCGTTGACGCAGGTCTTCCTGGCCCTGCCCGCCGGGCGCTATGCCGACCGCCACGGCTATCGGCGGTCGATGGGTTTGTGCGTATTGGCGAGCGCGGGCGGGGCCGGTCTGGCCGCCGCCTTTCCGGTCTTTGCGGTGCTGTGCCTGAGCGCCTTGCTGACGGGCGGCGCCACGGGTGTCGCTGCCATCACCTTGCAGCGCCATGTCGGGCGGTCAGCGCAGAGCAACACGGAGTTGAGAAAATTCTTCAGCTGGCTCTCGATCGGCCCGGCGGTGGCGAATTTTGTCGGTCCCATGGCCGCTGGCTTGTTGATCGACTACAGCGGCTTTCGTCTGACCTTCTTCTGCCTGGCCTTGCTGCCCCTTGCCACCTGGCTGTGGGTGCGCCGCACGCAGGAGTTGCCGCCGGTCGAACAGCAGGCGGGGGCCGCGCGCGGCCGGGCCTGGGATTTGTTTCGGGAGCCCTTGATGCGGCGCTTGATTTTGGTCAACTGGCTGCTGTCCTCCTGCTGGGATGTGCACACGCTGGTGGTGCCGGTATTGGGTCACGAGCGCGGCTTCAGTGCGTCGGTGATCGGCGCCATACTGGCCGGTTTTGCGCTGGCGGCCACGCTGGTGCGGGTGGCGCTGCCGCTGTTGGCAGCGCGGGCGTCGGAGCGGGCGGTGGTGACCACTGCCATGGTCAGCACGGCGACCCTGTTTGCGGTCTATCCCCTGATGACGACCCCGCTGGCGATGGGCGCGTGTTCCGTTCTGTTGGGCTTGGCACTGGGCTCGGTACAGCCCATGATCATGAGCACCTTGCACCAGATCACGCCTGAGGCGCGCCATGGTGAAGCACTCGGCCTACGCATGATGAGCATCAACGCGTCGAGCGTGGTGATGCCGATGCTGTTTGGCACCGTCGGTGCGGTGGTGGGGGTGTCGGTGGTGTTCTGGACCGTGGGTCTCGCCGTAGGCGCCGGTGCCAGGGCGGCCTGGGGTCTCAGACTGACTTGACTGCCTGCATCTCGCCCGAGCCTAAAACGCGCGTGCCGTGTTTGGTGGCGTGGACGGCCCTGAGCATGGCGCTCGCCACTTGCGTGGCCGCAACTGGCCGGAAGTTGGCAGGAATCAGGGGCTTGAGCAGCGTCATGGCGATCAATGCCAGTTTCTCGGCAGGGCGGGCGGGTTGGGCCAGAGCCTCGCGGTCGCCGCTCAATAGCGACGGTCGGGCAATAACCAACACCGGATAGCCCAGTTGACCCAGCGCCAGTTCCATCTCACCCTTGACCCGGTTGTAGAACACCTTGGATGCTGGGTCGGCACCCAGGGCGCTGACGACAGCTAATTTTGTAGCACCTAAGGCTTTACCGACGCGGGCTAGCGCCACAATAGCCTCAAAATCAAGCGCACGGAAAGCGGCTTGGCTACCAGCCGCCTTGAGCGTGGTGCCGAGCGCAATAAAGACGTCGTCCACATGCTCAACGCCAGGCAGCGCAGACAGCGCGGCAAAATCCGCTACGTGGCTAAAAAGCTTGGGGTGTTGGAGCGTTAACGCCCTGCGGCCCACACAGTGGACCGCCGCATAACGCTTATCGGTTAAAAGAGCCGCGAGAACTGCCTGGCCCACGAGACCCGTTGCCCCCGCCAGCAAAGCCACCCGCGCCGCCGCCGGAGCGACCACCTGATCCCGCATAAGAACCTCCCGTGCGATTGCCACCGCCAAAACCACCGCCGCCACGGCGCGCGCCGCGTTCGGCCATCATGTCGACACTGGTACGCATCGGATCGGGTTGGCCCGAGGGCGAGCGTGACGGTGCCGGGTTGCCGCCGCCGTAACCACCCCCATTGCCGCCGCGTCCTTGCGAAGGGCGCTGGCCGGGGCTGCGTACGGCCTGTTCGGCCGCAGTTGCGTGACTGCGCGGTTCTGTAGAGGCGTAACTGCGCGGCTCGGCTGAGCGCTGTCCTCCGCCATTGCCACCCCGACCGCCGCCGCCACCACCACCACCGGAACGCCCACCTGCACGGCCACCGCGCTCACCCTGCGGCCCCTTGCTCTCGCGCACGCGCTGCAGCATTTCGGTGCGAGCGTTGCGGGCCGCTGCCTGCATGACGTCGCGGCTCGGCGGCTTGCCGGCGCCACCCCAGATGGTCTGGCGACCCATGGCGATCGGCTCGGCCTGCTCGCCGGGCTCGGGCATGAAGCCTTCAATGATCTTGACTTCAATATCTTGTTTAGTAAAGCGTTCAATCGCCTGCATGAAGCCTTCTTCGTCCAGACACACCAGATTGACGGCAGCGCCATCGGCCCCCGCCCGCCCGGTTCGACCAATGCGGTGCACGTAGTCTTCGCAGACGTTGGGGATGTCGTAGTTCACCACATGCGGCAGGTCATCAATATCGATGCCGCGCGCGGCAATGTCGGTGGCGACCAAGGCGCGGATGTCGCCGCTCTTGAAACCGGCCAGCGCCTGCGTGCGCGCTGCCTGGCTTTTGTTACCGTGCAGGGCCATGGCATTGATGCCGTTTTTGGTTAGAAATTCGGCCACGTTGTTGGCACCAAACTTGGTGCGGGTAAACACCAGCACCTGGCTCCAGTTGTGCTCCTGGATGATGTGCGCCAGCAACGCCTTTTTTTTGCCGCGACCGACCGGGTGAATCAGTTGCGTGATGCGCTGCACCGTGGTGTTGCGCGGCGTCACTTGAATGGTGAGCGGGCTCTTGAGCAGCGTGGCGGCGAGGTCGCGAATTTCTTCACTGAAAGTGGCCGAGAACAGCAGGCTCTGCTTTTCTTTGGGCACCACGGCAAGGACCTTCTTGACGTCATGGATGAAACCCATGTCGAGCATGCGGTCGGCCTCGTCGAGCACCAACATTTGCACCTGGCCCAGATCGAGCACGCCTTGCTGCAGCAAGTCCAGCAAGCGGCCCGGGGTGGCCACCAGAATGTCCACGCCTTTTTTGACGCGGCTGATTTGCGGGTTCATGCCGACGCCGCCAAAAATGACGGTTGAGCTCAGCTCGACGTATTTGCCGTAGGTCTGGACGGCTTCTTCGACCTGCGCGGCGAGTTCACGGGTGGGGGTTAGCACCAGGGCACGAATGCCCAGGCCTCCAAATTTATTGCGCGGTGCTTCGCTCTGGCTCAGCTTATGCAGCATCGGCAGCACAAAGGCGGCGGTCTTGCCGGTGCCTGTTTGGGCGCCGCCGAGCAGATCATGCCCGTCAAGCACAGCCGGAATGGCCTGCGCCTGAATCGGCGTGGGGGTCTCGTAGCCTTGCTCAAGCACGGCTTTGATAATGGCCGGAGCCAAGTTTAGTTCTTCAAATTTCATGGTTTGGCGCCTATCCTGGGCGCTGTGGCATCGGCCTGCTCGGTGCTTGACGCACTGAATCAGTCAAAGGCAGATGGGGTACAAAGAGTGAACGTTTGCGCGAGGCTTCAGTTCCCAGCAAGTTGCTGGCGTGGCGGGCAACTGACGCTCCGCAACTCGGCGTATTGTCGCATGGTCTGGACTATTCACCCAAAGGCTCAAGGAATTCACTGGTTTTCCCAGAGCTGAGCAATAGCCAGTCTCTTGTGAACAGGCATGATGATTGTCAAAATGGCTCGATTCGAAACAATCTGTTACCGAGACAAGCAGCACTTGGTGGCAGCGGGGAGAATCGGGTCGGCGGATTGAATATGCAATAGGGGAACCATTCTCGATGAAGAAATTTCTGCGTCGACACGCAAGCATGGTGCACGATCAGTCCAGCAATCGTCCCACCCTGCAGGACTGTCTGGAAGCCGTGCTGATGCAGGCCGATAACCTCATGGAGGATGTGCTGGAAGGCTTGGTCAAAGCGGCCGCGCCAAGTCAGGCTAAGCGCTCATTTGGGGGTGCGTTCCCCGTCACCGAGATTGTGGCCGGTTTGCTGCTGACGCAGGCGACGTCCTTCAAAGCGACCTTCAAAGCGCAATTGCGGCGGGGTTTGTACAACATGGGCGCGGCACGCTTTGCCGAACAGCCATCTCTGCGCTTTGACGATTTGCCGCAACTTGACGCCAGGCAGATTGATGCCAGCATTGAATTTGCCATGGCGCAGCAGGAGGTTCTGCGCTGTGTCGATGACCTGCTGCCAGCGCTGGACGCCCTGGTCAGCAGCCTCTTGGGCTGGATCACGGTGCAGCCGCAGCTCAATCCGCTTAAACCTGAGATTTTTGTACGGGCTCTGCAGGTTAGCCTGGGGGAGCATGCGCCTGATGAGCAAGCCCGCGTAGCGCTGATCACCCCCGCCGCCGCATTGCTGGGCGCGGCCTTGCGTCGGCTCTACCGCGAAGTCTGCAACTGGTTGCGCTCGCAGGGTATCGAGCCGGCCTCGGCGGTGGGCGCATTGCCGGGTACCCCAGGGACGGCTGGCAAAGGCGCAGACAACGCGGTTTCGCGTGCGCTGGTGACGCTTGACAAGCTGCGCAAG
The DNA here is from genome assembly GCA_038215405.1 of Burkholderiales bacterium. Taxonomy (GTDB): domain Bacteria; phylum Pseudomonadota; class Gammaproteobacteria; order Burkholderiales; family Burkholderiaceae_C; genus Rhodoferax. Next base: position 13,285 of record JBBQQX010000026.1, on the reverse strand, counting down.
TTACTCTCGGGTGAACTCAATAGTGGGCAAGGCAATGCGGTTGGACAGGATTTTTTGCACACGGTGCCCGCCTGCTATGACGCGCTGGAAGACATGAATCTGATCGAGCCCATGATCAAACGTCTGGCGCAACGCGCCAGTTTGCCGGTGCCCCCCGGCGCGGCAGTGGACGCTGCTGCGCAGACGGTGTCGCGGGAGCCGACCCAGGGCAAGCAGTTGGGCAAGCAGTTGGGAGCCGAAGTGGTGCGCCTCATGCTTGACAACCTGATGCAGGACGAGCGACTGCTGCGAGAAGTGCGCGCGCTCATCAAGACGTTGGAGCCTGTACTGTTGGCGCTCTCGGATGCCGATCCACGGTTTTTCAGCGAAAGACAGCATCCCGCGCGCCAGTTTCTGGACCGAGTGACACACCGAAGTCTGGGCTACACCTCTGAAAATGATGAGGGTTTTTCGCGCTTCCTAAATTCCATTTCAGAGGCGATCAAAGCTTTGAGTGGTGGCGACGGCGACGCGGTTGCGTTTGCGCAGGCGCTGCGTCAACTCGATGCGGGTTGGGCGCTGGAGGAGGCGGCGCAGCGCCTGCAACAGGAAGAGGCAGCCCGCGCCTTGCTGCACGTCGAACAAAGAAACCTGCTGGCGCAGCGCTTGGCCGATGAGTTTTCGCAGCAACAAAAAGACAAGCAAATACCTGAGATGGTGAGCACTTTTCTGCGTGGACCCTGGGCGCAAGTTGTGGCAGAGTCGCAGTTGGGCTGTGCCGATGGCAGCGCTGACCCTGCTGGTTACCTGGCCTTGGTGGATGACTTGCTTTGGAGTGTTCAACCTCAATTAACCCGGCGCAATCGGATCAGACTGGTGGAGTTGGTGCCAAACTTGCTGGTCAAGTTGCGCCATGGCCTGCAGCTGATCGGGTATCCAGACGAACGCATTCCGATCTTGTTTGACGCCTTGATCACACTGCATGAGAAGGCGTTTGAGGGCCGTCGCATGGCACCGGTGGCCGATGCGGCAGAGCGGACAGCGCAGGCTGCTGGCGAGCCCTTGGCGCACGGCCATATGACGGATTTGCCTGAGTTGCTGGATGACGACGGCTTCTGGGTCGCTGATGACGAGGCCCAGGAATCGGGTTATGTCTTGACCGACGCTCAAGATCGGCCAGATCTCCACATTCAGCGTCCCTGGTCGGCAGTGGAACTGAACCCCGGGGCGTGGGTGGAACTGATTGTGGACGATGTGTGGTTGCGTGCCCAGTTGACTTGGGCCAGCCCGCACCGGACTCTTTTCATGTTCATTTCTCGCGGGGGAGTCGCGCATTCAATGTCGCGTCGCACCATGGAGCGCCTGCGCATGAGTGGCCGGGTCCGCTTGATCTCCGATGGCCATGTGCTGGACAACGCGCTCGATGCCGTAGCTCAAACGGCCCTGCAAAATGAGCTGGGTGGGGCCGAGAAACAGCCCTAATCCGGGTGCTTGGTGGTGGGGTTCCGGGCGAACCGTCGATAATGCTAGGTTTCCATTTAGAAATACCCCGCACGACCCATGGCTCAATACGTATTTTCCATGAACCACCTCGGCAAGATTGTTCCGCCGAAAAAGTTCATTCTCAAAGACATTTCCCTCAGCTTTTTCCCCGGCGCCAAAATTGGCGTGCTGGGCACCAACGGCTCCGGCAAGTCCACTCTGCTCAAGATCATGGCCGGCGTCGACAAGGAGTTTGAGGGCGAGGCGATCCCGATGCCTGGCCTGAACATCGGCTACTTGCCACAAGAGCCGCAGCTCGACCCCGAACAGACGGTACGCGAGAGCGTGGAGGCCGGCATGGGCGATGTGTTCAAGGCCAAGGCCCGGCTGGAAGAAATTTACGCCGCCTACGGCGAAGAAGACGCCGACTTTGACGCGCTGGCCGAAGAGCAGGCGCGAATGGAAGCGATCATTGGCAGCACCGGTACCGACACCGAGCATCAGCTGGAGATTGCGGCCGACGCCTTGCGCCTGCCGCCGTGGGAAGCCAAGGTCGGACTGCTCTCTGGTGGCGAAAAGCGCCGCGTGGCCCTGTGCCGCCTGTTGCTGTCCAAGCCGGACATGTTACTGCTCGACGAGCCCACCAACCACCTGGACGCCGAATCGGTGGACTGGCTGGAACAGTTCTTGAAGCGCTACCCCGGCACCGTGGTGGCCATCACCCATGACCGCTATTTTCTGGACAATGCCGCCGAGTGGATTCTGGAGCTTGACCGGGGTGCCGGCATGCCCTACAAGGGCAACTACAGCGCGTGGCTGGAGCAAAAGCAGGCGCGGCTTGAGCAAGAGCAAAAAGGCGAAGAGTCCCGCGCCAAAGCGCTCAAGAAAGAGCTTGAATGGTCACGCCAGAATCCCAAGGCACGCCAGGCCAAAAGCAAGGCCCGCTTGGCCCGCTTTGAAGAGCTGTCCGACTTTGAATACCAGAAGCGCAACGAAACCAACGAAATCTTCATTCCGGTGGCTGATCGGCTCGGCAATGAAGTCATCGAATTTGTCAACGTCAGCAAGTCCTTTGGCGACCGCATGCTGATTGACAACCTGAGCTTCAAAGTTCCCGCTGGTGCCATCGTCGGCATCATTGGCCCCAACGGTGCCGGTAAGTCGACCTTGTTCCGCATGATTGCGGGCAAGGAAAAGCCCGACACTGGCGACGTCAAGATTGGCGCTACCGTCAAGATGGCGTTTGTGGACCAGAATCGGGACGACCTGGCCAATGAAAAGACGGTTTGGGAAGACGTTTCGGGCGGGCTCGATATTCTAAATATCGGCAAGTTCCAGATGGCCAGCCGCGCTTATTGCGGGCGCTTCAACTTCAACGGTGCGGATCAACAAAAACGCGTCGGCACCTTGTCAGGCGGTGAACGCGGGCGTTTGCATCTGGCCAAAACGCTGATTGCAGGTGGCAATGTGTTGATGCTCGATGAACCGTCCAACGATTTGGATGTGGAAACCTTGCGGGCGCTGGAAGATGCCTTGCTGGAGTTTGCCGGCTCCCTCATGGTTATCAGCCATGACCGCTGGTTTCTGGACCGGATTGCCACGCACATCCTGGCTTGCGAGGGTGACAGTCAGTGGACCTTCTTTGATGGCAACTACCAGGAATACGAAGCGGACAAGCGCAAGCGCCTGGGTGAAGAAGGCGCCAAACCCCACCGCATGCGGTTCAAAGCGCTCAAATAAGCGCTGTGGAGCTCGCCAAAAACCTCAAGGCTTGCGGTTTTTGGTGGCGGTGACGACCTGGAAGTTGCCGAAGAACACGGTGCGGCGTTCACAGGTCAAACCACCCAGGGCTTCGAGTTGCTTGACTGGGTCATGTGAATCCCAGAGCGCCAAGCCCAGCGGCTCGAACACCTTGAAGTAAGTCCAGCTCAACGCACGCAGCACCCACAGTTCAGGCCGGTGGAATTCGGCCAGGTACAGCTTGCCGCCCGGGGTCAGGACGCGCATCGCTTCGCTGAGCGCCTTGCCCTTGAGCTCGTGCGGCAACTCGTGCAGTAACAAAAACATCACGTTGGCGTCGACCGATTCGTCCGGCTGCTTCATGGCAGTGGCATTTTCCTGCAGAAACTCGAGTTTTCCGGCGAACTCAGGCATTTTGCTGTTCGCATGCACGAGCTCGTTCTTGATGATGTCGGCAATCAGCACCCGCTTGGCGCCTGACTTGACTGCAGCGGTGACGACACGCGGAATGACATTGCCGAAAGCACAGGACGTGATCAGGACTTTTTTGCCGCGCAAGTCGGTGTGATGAAGGCCACTGGTAATCGCAGAGACCAGCCGGTCGTATTGAAACAGCAGGATGGCGGCAATGATCGGCTGAAAATCGATCAGTTTGATCAGCCGCATGTTCGAGTAAAGGGGGTAGACGTGGGCTGCAGGGTCTTGCGACCGGCCCATCGCGCTGCGCACGATCAGGGTGCCACGCGTCAGCGCGAAGAAGAAGAGGGCTGTGCTGGAAAGAACGACAAACACGCCAATAAATGCATATAAGAACCAGGCAGACATTGCTTTCCTTAGAGAGTCAAGAACATGGTTTGATCTTAACTGACGGGTTTACCCTGACCCCCCATGGAAACTTGACCTCGCTCAATAGATTGACGTTCAAGCGCCGACAAATCCCCCACGCGCGCGCGCTAGCCAGCAGCACCGCTTTGGGCAGCCGGCGCGCAAGCCAAAATTAACGCGCAGCCAGTTTGCTTGCCAGCTGACTGAGCGCCCCGTAGGCCACGCCGGCCGTGGCGTTCCACTGCGCGACCGCCTCGCCTTCGCGCTGCACCAGCGCGGTGTCGCCCCGGGCGGCCGGGCCCGTCAGGGCGCCAGCCGGGCCGAGTGCCAGCAGGTTGTCGACCGCGTTATGCAACAGGGTGGCATTGAGCTGCGCCGCCATATCGGCCGGCATGCCGCTGCCCCGCCACAACTGCTGCGCCAGGTCTTGCAGCACCGGCAGGAAATTGGTGGCAAACACGGCGCCCGCGTGGTACAGCAACTTATGTTCGGCTGCCAGCTTAAAGCAGCGGGCGCCAAGGCCTTCAAATGCGACCTGCAGGGCGCTCATTGCCGCCGGTTCACCTTCCAGCGCGCAGGGCGTGCCGGCCAATTGCTGCAACGCCAGCTCAGGGTTGGCGAAACTGAGCAGGCAGTGCGCGCTGGCCAGCTGCCAACCCCGTGCGTGTAAGGGTTCCAGCTCGCCAGAGGCCAGCGCGCCGCTGCAGTGAAAGGCAAGGGTGGCGGGCTCTGCAGGATGGGGTGACTTTGCCAAGGCTTTCGCCAGTGCTGCGGCAGTGGGCGCAATCTCGCTGTCGGGAACCGCCAGCATCCACACATCAGCCGGGCGCATCTGCACCATCTCAGTCACCGCGCGACCGGTCCCGATAAAGGCAAGCGCCTGCTCAGCGGACGCCAGCGAGCGCGTCAGCACATCCTGCACACAGAAAGCGCCGCTGCCGTGCCAGGCTCGGCCCAGTGCCTTGCCTACCCGTCCTGCGCCGATGAGGTTGATGGTTGTCATGCTGTCAATCAAATCACTATAAAAAAAATAGCTGCTCGCGCCCGTTCTACGGGGGCTAAGCAGCTATTTCGTCTAAATTTTTGACTAAATTCAGATCACCTTGGCAATCGACGCACAGACGTAGTCAATGTTCTTGCTGTTGAGTGCGGCCACACACATGCGCCCGGTGTCGGTGCCATACACGCCAAATTCATTGCGCAGGCGCACCATCTGGTCTTTGGACAGGCCGGAGTAGCTGAACATGCCAATCTGGTTGGTGATGAAGCTCATGTCTTGCTGGATCCCGGCCGCTTTCAGGCCGTCGACCAGTTTCTGGCGCATGGCCTTGATGCGCACGCGCATCTCGCCCAGCTCCTTTTCCCACAGCGCGCGCAACTCGGGTGTGCTCAGCACGGCGGTCACGATGGCGCCACCGTGGGTGGGCGGGTTGCTGTAGTTGGTGCGAATCACGACCTTGAGCTGGCTCAGGACCCGGCTGGCTTCTTCCTTGTTTTCGCACAGCACGCTCAGGGCACCTACGCGTTCACCGTACAGGCTGAAGCTCTTTGAAAAAGAGGTGGCGACAAAAAACAACAGGCCAGCAGCGATGAATTTGCCGATGACCGCGCCGTCTTCTTTGAGGCCGTAGCCAAAGCCTTGGTAGGCCATGTCGAGGAACGGCACCAGGTTCTTTGCCTTGACGGCGGCAATCACCTGGTCCCATTGGGCCGGGGTGATGTCATAGCCGGTCGGGTTGTGGCAGCAAGCGTGCAGCACCACCACGGTGCCGGCAGCGGCGGATGTCAGGTCGGCCAGCATGCCGGCAAAGTCAAGGCCGCGCGTGGCGGCATCGTAATAGCGGTACGACTCCACCGTGAAACCGGCATTGGTGAACAGCGCGCGGTGGTTTTCCCAGCTCGGGTCGCTGATCAACACCTTGGCGTTGGGGTTGAGCTTTTTCAAAAAATCAGCGCCCACCTTGAGTCCACCGGTGCCGCCCAGCGCCTGGATCGTGGCAACGCGCCCGCTCTTGAGAGGCTCGCTTTCAGCGCCAAACACCAGTGCCTTCACCGCCGCATCGTAAGCGGCAATGCCGTCAATCGGCAGGTAGCCGTGCGGCTTGGGCGCGTCCATCATGGCTTTCTCGGCGGCCAGCACGCAGGCAAGCAGCGGCAGCTTCCCGTTGTCGTCAAAGTACACGCCCACGCCCAGGTTGACCTTGGCCGGATTGGTGTCAGCATTGAATTGTTCGTTGAGACCCAGAATCGGGTCGCGCGGGGCCATTTCGACAGCGGAGAAGAGTGACATGACAAGTTCCTGTTGAGTGTGGATAAAGGGGGTGATGGACGAAAACGAATAGTGCAATTCTGGTTTACCCGTATTTTACAGATGGTTTTTCCCTCACCGGGGCCACATGACGGCCGCGGCAATCTCGCGATCGCGGCTTGGCCTGAGCGTTGCGCGCCGATTGGATAACATGCTTGGCTAACCAGCCCGCTTAAGCCCAACGCCATGTCCGCACCCACCCCGATTGCTCTTGCTTCTGATGCCGATTCTGAAACGCCTCGCCCCGGTATCTTTGTGCGCTATCCCAACTCACCGTTCGAGTTGTACCAACCCTATCCACCCGCTGGCGACCAGCCCGAGGCGATCAACCAACTGGTTGAAGGCGTGAACGATGGCGAGGTGTTCCAGATTTTGTTGGGGGTGACAGGCTCGGGCAAGACCTTCACCATGGCCAATGTGATCGCCCGGCTGGGGCGGCCCGCCATCGTGTTTGCGCCCAACAAGACGCTGGCCGCGCAGTTGTACAGCGAGTTCCGCGAGTTCTTCCCGAAGAACGCGGTTGAGTACTTCGTCAGCTATTACGACTACTACCAGCCCGAGGCCTATGTGCCGCAGCGTGATCTGTTCATCGAAAAAGACTCGGCGATCAACGAGCACATTGAACAAATGCGCTTGAGCTGCACCAAAAGCGTGCTGGAGCGGCGTGATGTGGTGATTGTGGCCACGGTGTCCGCGATTTACGGCATCGGCCAGCCCGAGGCCTATCACAAGATGGTGATGACACTGCGCGCGGGCGACAAAATGGGTCAGCGCGACATGATTGCCCAACTGGTGCGCATGCAATACCAGCGCAACGACGTTGATTTCTCGCGTGGTGCGTTTCGGGTGCGTGGCGATACCATCGACATCTTTCCGGCTGAGCATTCCGAGATGGCGATCCGCGTCGAGCTGTTTGACGACGAGATCGAGTCGCTCCAACTGTTTGACCCACTCACCGGACGCATCCGGCAAAAGATTCCCCGCTTCACCGTCTACCCCAGCAGCCATTACGTCACGCCGCGCGAGCAGGTGCTGTCAGCGGTGGAGGCGATCAAGATCGAGCTGTCTGATCGCATCAAGGAGTTTGTCAGTCAGGGCAAACTGGTCGAGGCGCAGCGCCTTGAACAGCGCACACGCTTTGACCTGGAAATGCTCAGCGAGGTGGGCCACTGCAAGGGCATCGAGAATTATTCACGCCATCTGAGCGGTTCGGGCCCCGGCGAGCCGCCGGCCACCTTGACCGATTACCTCCCGAAAGATGCCGTGATGTTTCTGGACGAGTCGCACGTCTTGATCGGCCAGTTCGGTGCCATGTACAACGGTGACCGCTCGCGCAAGACCACGCTGGTTGACTACGGCTTCAGGCTGCCCAGCGCCCTGGACAACCGGCCGCTCAAGTTTGAAGAGTTTGAAGCCCGCATGCGCCAGGCCATCTTTGTCTCGGCCACGCCCGCCCAGTGGGAAAAAGACCACGCCGGCAAAATTGTGGAGCAGTTGGTGCGCCCCACCGGCCTGGTTGACCCCGAGGTGGAAGTACGCCCGGCGGTGAACCAGGTTGACGATGTGCTGCAGGAAATTCGCATTCGCGTCGAAAAGCACGAGCGCGTGCTGATCACCACGCTGACCAAGCGCATGGCTGAGCAAATTACCGACTATTTGAGTGACAACGGTGTCAAGGTGCGCTACCTGCACAGCGACATTGACACGGTGGAGCGGGTCGAAATCTTGCGGGATCTGCGCCTGGGCGCTTTTGATGTGTTGGTCGGTATTAACCTGTTGCGTGAAGGGCTGGACATACCCGAGGTGTCGCTGGTGGCGATTCTGGACGCCGACAAAGAGGGCTTTTTGCGCTCCGAGCGCTCGCTGATCCAGACCATTGGCCGGGCTGCGCGCAACCTGGAGGGACGCGCGATCTTGTACGCCGACAAAGTGACCGAGTCGATGAAGAAAGCCATCGGTGAGACCGAACGGCGCCGTGTGAAGCAGGTGGCACATAACCTGGCGCAGGGCATCACGCCGCGCTCAATCGTCAAACAGGTGAAGGATCTGATTGACGGGGTCTACAGCGAGAAAGCTGGCAAAGAGGCAGAAAAGCTGGAACGCGACGCGATGCAGCGGGCGCAAGTGGAAGACATGAGCGAGAAGGACATTTCCCGCGAGATCAAGCGACTGGAAAAGCTCATGATGGAGCACGCCCGCAACCTGGAGTTTGAGAAGGCAGCGCGGGTGCGTGATCAACTGGGAATCTTGAAGGAACAGGCCTTTGGTGCAGCGGGAAGCGACAATGTGGCCGTCATCGCTGCAGGCTCTAAAGGTTGAAAAAATACTACTCAGTCTAAGTACCCGAGCAAACTCTATGGTTTTAAGCTATACTTGACTGCGTTAGTCAACCAAACAGGATTGAAGGAGATTACGATGCGTCTTACTACCAAAGGCCGATTTGCGGTCACGGCGATGATTGACTTGGGTTTGCGCCAGAGCAATGGCCCTGTCACCTTGGCGGCCATCAGCCAGCGCCAACAGATTTCGTTGTCTTACTTAGAGCAGTTGTTCGGCAAACTGCGCCGGCATGAGTTGGTGGAGTCCACCCGCGGTCCGGGTGGCGGCTATACGTTGGCGCGCAATCCGGCTGAAATCACGGTGGCTGAAATCATCACCTCTGTGGACGAGCCGATTGATGCCACCCACTGCGCGGGCAAGGAAAATTGCTTGGGGGAAGGCGCGCGTTGCATGACGCACGACCTCTGGACTTCATTGAATACAAAAATGGTGGAGTTTTTGGACTCTGTCACGCTGCAAAAGCTGGTGGATGACCAATTGGCCAAGGGGATGCAAATTGAGGACAAGCCAACGCTCAAACGTGCCATTTCCAACATGCCGACGATCAAGCCGATTCGCATGAACATCCCGAACTCGGTGTTTGCCTTGGGCAACACGTTCTCAAAAGTCTAGAGCCCGCCGGTCGATAATTGACTCTTTTCAAAATAAGCAGCACCGAGCCCCCCATGGATACGACCCCGCATTTCCCGATTTACATGGACTACAGCGCCACCAACCCGTGCGACCAGCGGGTGGTCGATGCCCTGGTTCCCTGGTTGCGCCAGCACTTTGGCAACCCGGCCTCGCGCAGCCACGCTTGGGGTTGGGAGGCTGAAGCCGCGATTGAAAAGGCGCGGGAACAGGTGGCCTCGCTGATTGGCGCTGACCCCAGAGAAATCGTCTGGACCTCGGGTGCGACCGAGTCCAACAACCTGGCCTTGAAGGGCGCTGCGCACTTTTACCAAGCTAAGGGCAAGCACATCATCACGGTCAAGACCGAGCACAAAGCCGTGTTGGATACCTGTCGCGAGCTGGAGCGCCAGGGCTTTGCCGTGACCTATCTGGATGTGCAGGAAGACGGCTTGCTCAATCTTGACGTGTTCAAAGCCGCCATCCGGCCAGACACCATCTTGGCGAGCGTCATGTTCGTCAACAATGAAATTGGTGTCATTCAGGACATTGCCGCCATCGGCACCATTTGCCGTCAGAAAGGCATTATTTTCCATGTTGATGCGGCGCAGGCGACGGGCCGGGTTGAGTTTGACTTGAGCCAACTGCCGGTCGATCTGATGAGCCTGACTGCGCACAAGACCTACGGCCCCAAGGGCATTGGCGCCTTGTTTGTGCGGCGCAAACCACGCATCCGCATCGAGGCGCAAATGCACGGCGGCGGTCATGAGCGTGGCATGCGCTCGGGCACCTTGCCAACGCACCAGATCGTCGGCATGGGCGAGGCCTACCGCATTGCCAAAGAAGAAATGGCGGGTGAAAACATCCGCATCAAGGCGCTGCAAGACCGCATGCTGGCCGGGTTGAAAGATGTTGAACAGGTGTTCATCAATGGCCACCTTGAAAAGCGCGTGCCTCACAACCTCAACATGAGCTTCAACTATGTCGAGGGCGAATCCTTAATGATGGGCATCAAGGGCTTGGCGGTGTCCAGTGGGTCAGCCTGTACGTCGGCGTCTTTGGAGCCCAGCTATGTGCTGCGCGCCCTGGGTCGCAGTGACGAACTGGCGCACAGCAGTCTGCGCATGACGATTGGCCGTTGGACCACCGAAGAAGAAATCGACTACGCGGTAGAGACCATCAAAGTCAATGTTGCCAAGCTGCGTGACTTGAGCCCGCTGTGGGATATGTACAAAGAGGGCATCGACATATCCACGATTCAGTGGGCGGCCCACTAAACAGCGTCGCCAAAATGTGCCGACCCTCTGTCGCTCACCCTTGAAATGCCGATCGCACGGCCTATGGGTTCGTTTCGCGGCTTGAGGCATTTGTGGCTTGGCGCTTAAACAAATCTTAAGCAGGAAATATAAAATGGCCTATTCCGAAAAAGTGATTGATCACTATGAACACCCCCGCAACGTCGGCTCTTTTGACAAAGGCGATGCGTCGGTCGGCACCGGCATGGTCGGCGCCCCCGCCTGCGGCGACGTGATGAAGTTGCAGATCAAGGTGAACCATGAAACCGGCATCATTGAAGACGCCCGCTTCAAGACCTATGGCTGCGGCTCGGCCATCGCCTCGTCGTCCCTGGTGACGGAATGGGTCAAAGGCAAAACGCTGGACCAAGCCGCAGCGCTTAAAAACAGCGAAATTGCCGAAGAGCTGGCCTTGCCGCCGGTCAAGATCCACTGCTCCATTCTGGCCGAGGATGCCATCAAGGCGGCGGTCGACGACTACCGTAAAAAACACATCCAGTAGCCTGTGGGACAGCCTGCCCTGACGCAGAGCGGACCGTTCCTGTCCTCCATTGATCAATAAGCGATAAAAATAATGGCTGTAACGCTAACTGAAGCTGCTGCCCGCCACGTCAGCCGCTACCTTGTCAAACGCGGCAAGGGCGTGGGTGTGCGCCTGGGCGTCAAGACCACGGGCTGCTCGGGCCTGGCCTACAAACTGGAGTACGTGGACGTGATTGAACCCGAAGACCTGGTGTTTGAGGGGCACGGGGTCAAGGTGCTGATTGAGCCCAAGAGTTTTGCTTATCTGGACGGCACTGAGCTCGATTTTGTGCGCGAGGGTCTCAATGAAGGCTTCAAGTTCAACAACCCCAGAGAGCGTGATCGCTGTGGCTGCGGCGAGTCGTTTCGGGTGTGAATCTCCAGTCCAACGATTTCGAGCTGTTTGGCCTGACGCCCCAATTTGCGCAAGACCGTGCGGCGGTTGACGCCCGCTGGAAAGACCTGCAACGTCAAGCACACCCGGACAAGTTCGCTGCCCAGGGCGCGGCAGCCCAGCGTGTCGCCATGCAGTGGTCGGTGCGCATCAACGAGGCCTACCAGCGGCTCAAAGACCCACTCAAACGCGCCGCTTACCTGTGTGAATTGCACGGTGCTGCGGTGAATGCAGAGAACAACACCGCCATGCCGCCTGAGTTCCTGATGCAGCAGATGGACTGGCGTGAAGCGCTCGATGACGCCAAAAGCCTCTCGGATTTGGATGAATTGGACCGCCAGGTCACGCTGACTATGCGTGATGAGCTATTAAAATGCGAGCAGCTTCTGGACCAGCAACAGGACTACCCGCAGGCGGGGCAGCAGGTGAGGGCGCTGATGTTCATCGATCGCTTCGAGCGGGATGTGCACGCCCGCCTGGACCAGATGGACCTGCCCGAGCAGGGACAATAGGCGCTTCTTTTCAGAAATACGACACATGGCGTTATTGCAGATATCCGAACCCGGCCAAAGCCCCAATCCCCATCAGCGACGCATTGCCGTCGGCATTGACCTGGGCACCACCCATTCACTGGTCGCCTGCGTGCGCCACGGCGTCGCCGAATGCCTGGCCGACGCGCAGGGCCGCGTGATTTTGCCCTCGGTGGTGCGTTATCTCGCGGGCGGTGGTCGGCAAATCGGCGCGCAGGCGCAAACGGCGCTCGCGCTTGACCCGGTCAATACCATCGCCTCGGTCAAGCGCTTCATGGGGCGTGGTTTGCCGGATGTCGTTGGCGCGCAGAAGCTGCCCTACCAATTTATCGATCACCCCGGCATGCTGGCCTTGCAGACGGTGCAGGGCGAAAAGTCGCCCGTCGAGGTCAGTGCTGACCTGTTGGCCACCTTGCGGTACCGCGCTGAAGACAGCTTCGATGACGACCTGTACGGTGCCGTGATCACAGTGCCCGCCTATTTTGACGACGCGCAGCGCCAGGCCACCAAAGACGCGGCCAAACTGGCGGGTCTCAATGTGCTGCGCCTCATCAATGAACCCACGGCGGCGGCGATTGCTTACGGTCTGGACAACGCCAGCGAAGGCGTTTACGCCATTTACGATCTGGGCGGCGGCACCTTTGACATTTCGATCTTGCGGCTGACCCAAGGTGTTTTTGAAGTCGTGGCAACGGGCGGCGACTCGGCCTTGGGTGGCGACGATTACGATCACGCGCTGGCCGACTGGGTGCTGGCACAAACCGGTGCGCAGGTGCACAGTGCCACCGACAAGGCCGCTCTCAAAGTAGCAGCACGAGCCTGCAAGGAAGCTCTGACCACTTCAAATATAGTAGCTATAAATGCAGACCTGACGGGGGCTAAGCTACTATTTGATGTAAATATTGCGCAATTTGAGGCTGCCACCCACAGTCTGACCGCACGCACCTTGCGCTGCGTGCGCCAGGCCTTGCGCGATGCCAAATTGAGCGTGGCTGAGGTCAAGGGCGTGGTGATGGTCGGCGGCTCCACCCGCATGCCGCAAATCCAGCAGGCCGTGGCCCAATTTTTTGGCCGCGCACCCTTGAACAACCTCAACCCGGATGAGGTGGTGGCCCTGGGTGCTGCCATTCAGGCCAACCAGTTGGCCGGCAATAACGCCGGGGGCGACTTGCTGCTGCTCGATGTGATCCCTTTGTCGCTTGGCATCGAGACCATGGGCGGGCTGGTCGAGCGCATCGTGCCGCGCAACGAGACCATTCCG
>JBBQQX010000025.1:0-36437 GCA_038215405.1 Burkholderiales bacterium | reverse complement strand
ACCAATGGCTCAACCCTGGCCCAGAACTCATCGGTTACAACCCACGACGCCACCCGAGTCTTTGCCGCCATAACACCACTCCTTGGCCGCGTCACAAGCGGCTTCGGGAGCAATTCTACTATTTACGGATAAGTTCTTAGTCGGGTGGGTGGACTGTCGCATGTTACCCAGTCGTGGTGGCGACCAACTCCCCTCGCCTGCGCCGTCGCGAGCATGTGTGCGTGTGTGCATGTATGCGTGTGTGTCCTACCGTACATACAGCTTCAAGATGTGCAGCATATATTGACGCTTCTATATTTGACTGGAGAGTACTTATGAAAACCTTGCCTGCCTTTGGATTTGGCGCGCTGACGCTGCTGACGACCGACATCGCATTGGCGCAGACCGGCAATATGATGAATGGTGGCACATGGGACAGTGGCTGGATGGGTGGCTACGGCGGGGGATGGATGCCAATTCTGCTGATCGTTGTCGTGGTCGCTCTGGTCGTGCTGATCTTCAAGCGCGGTGGCAAGTGACCGACAGCAAGCGCCCACCCGTGTCTGGATTCTCTTCCTCGCTGTTTTCCTTCTTACCTAAACCACTCAGGAGCTCGTCATGACCCATTTCAGATTCATTCCACTTGCCGCTATCCTCGCCAGCGCTACCTTTTTGGTCGCCTGCACCACGGCCCCGCCCATACCAATGGGTGACGCATCGGCCCGCAGCATGGCGACGCCCGACCACATGGCCGGGATGGATGCGCAGATGAAGACCATGCAAGCCATGCACGAAAAAATGATGAACGCCAAGACCCCGGCCGAACGCAGCACGTTGATGGCCGAGCACAAGAAAGCCATGCAGGACGGCATGCAGATGATGGCCGGCACGCCCGGCGCCGGCATGGGCGACATGAAGGGCATGCAAGGCATGGCTGGCGGCATGGGTGCACAGCACCAGGTGATGGCCAAGCGCATGGAGATGATGCAGATGATGATGAAAATGATGAAAATGATGATGGACCAAATGCCGCCTGAGCCTGCCAAATAAGGCGCGGAAATCGCATCGGTGGCCAAAGGCTGCAGGTGACGCTTAACGCATGAAGCGACAAGATTTAGCTCAACCTGACAAATATGTAATGTCAGCGTCATCTTGATGATGGGCTAGTAAGCGCAGACTGAAGGCCCGTCAAGTACAAAGATTCCGGAAGTCTTTTATTCGGCCCCCTTGTTTTTTTGGAGTACCCTATGAAATCGTGTGGAAAAATTGTCTTGAACACTGGCCTGTCCTTGGTCGCTTTGCTGGCCTTGTCCGCTTGCGGGGGCGGCGGGGGCAGCAGCACCACCAGCATGCCGCTGCAGGGCGTCATCAGCGGCGTGGCCACGAAGGGGCCGATCGACAAGGCCACCGTCACCGCGTATGGCATCAACGCCGCGGGTCAGTTGGGCACCTCGCTTGACACGGAGAACACCGATAGCGTCGGAAACTTCAGCATGAACATTGGAAGCTACACCGGTCCGGTGATGCTGCAAGTCAGCGGCGGAAGCTACACCGATGAAGCCACGGGCGTGTCCATGCCCATGGCGGCCGGCGACGTCATGACAGCGTTGATGCCGACGGTCGCAGCCGGTGCCAGCAGCGGCGCTATCCAGGTGACACCGGTGACCGCCATGGCGCAAGCGATGGCGCAGCACATGACGGGCGGCATGACTGACGCCAACATTGTGACCGCCAATCGCGCCATGGGTACCTTTTTCACGGTCGGCGACATCCTGCACGTGGCGCCGATGAACCCATTAAAGTCAGTGCCCGCCGGCACCAGCCCAAGCCAGGATGCGCAGAACTACGGCATGACGCTGGCAGCAATGTCGCAATATGCCCACGACCAGGGCATGAGCTCCTCCTCGGCGATCGTCACTGCCATGATGAACGACGCATCCGACGGTGTTCTGGACGGCAAGGCAGGTACTGCACCGGTACACATGGGCGGCATGGCAGGCGGGGCGACGCTGCCGGCGTCCGCTGGAACCAGCGGCATGGGTGCCGCGATGAACGCCTTTATGACCTCAGCACAAAACAAATCCGGCGTCAGCACGGCCACGTTGATGAGCAAATTGACAGGCGTCAGTCCTCAGATCCCCGTCGCTCCGGGCAGCCCGTTGCCGACGATGAATGCGTCAGTGAGCGGTACGGCGTTTGACGGCGCGGTCAGTGGCGGCACCGTGATGGCCTTTGCCATCAACAACGGGGTCATGGGTGCGCAAATTGCCAGCGCAGCAGTCGATGGACAGGGCAACTTCACTTTGCCGATGGGCAGTTACACGGGTGGGGTGATGTTGCAGATGAGTGGTGCACGCTACCTCGACCCGGCCACCAAAACGAGCATGACGATGCCCGCCGGCGACCTCATGACGGCAGTGCTGCCCAGCCTGGTTGCTGGTGCCAATGTCACCGGTGTCTGGGTCACCCCCGTCACGTCGATGGCCCAGACCCGGGCGCAGGCGATGAGCGGTGGCATGACGGACGCCAACATCGCCGCTGCCAATACCGCCATGGGCAACTTTTTCTCAGTTGGCGACATTCTTCATACCCAGCCCATGAACCCGGCCCTGGCCGGGGGAGCCGGCGCCACCGTTGATGCGCAGAACTACGGCATGGTCTTGGCCGCCATGTCGCAGTCCGCGAAGACGCTTGGCATGACGAGCTCTTCGGCTTTTGTCTCGGCCATGATGAAGGATGCTGCCGACGGCGTCATAGACGGCAGGATGGGGGCCAGTCAGATTCCCATGGCCAATGTCGGGATGATGGGCGCAGGCATGATGGCCGCCGGCGCTGGCACCAGCAGCCTCGCGACAGCGATGTCCGATTTCATGAATTCCGCTGCGAATGCTTCTGGGCTGACCGTGTCCAATTTGGCAACGATGATGCAAAAACTGAACAGCTCCAACGGAAAGATTTAGTTCTTTGGCCGCCGGTGGCGGGCCATTAGGTTCTGCACCGCACAGACGCTCTGGAGATAGAGGCGCACATTTGAACCTGACCTGTATGGTTAACGCATCGCGCTGGCCGACTTGGCTGGCGTCGTTCGCGACAGCTTGAATTGAATGTATACCCACCTCTGGAGCTCACCATGATTTCTCTTCGTACTTTAACCATCGCCACAGCCGCCGCCACTTTCGCCCTGGCTGCCTCCGCCCAGACTCCCGTCAACCGCGCTGCGCATCATCCTGCCACTGCGGCTTCGGCCGCTGGAGCCACCATGCCCATGGGCGACGCGGACGCCAACATGGCGCGCATGGACGAGCAGACTAAGGCCATGCGTGACATGCACGAGAAGATGATGCAGGCCAAGACACCCCAGGCGCGCAGCGCCCTGATGGCTGAGAACATGAAGGTCATGAAGGACGCAATGGCCATGATGAGCAGCAGGGGCAAGGACGGCATGATGGGCATGGACACGGACGGCATGGCTGGCATGAAGGGGCAGTCCAACAAGGGGACCATGAAGGGTAAGGGTGCCATGTCTGGCGATATGGCCATGCACCATCAGATGATGGAAAAACGCATGGAGATGATGCAGTCCATGATGCAGATGATGATGGACGGCATGCCGCAGGCTAGCCCATCGACGGAACCCAACTCTGGCAGCTAACAGCAAATTTCTTTTCTGCGTTTAATTCAGGATCGACCAGCGTGAGCGCTGGCGCAAACATATGGCCATATTGATCGATCCTGAGAAGACCAAGTTGCTGCGGGTGGCGCCGCGCCTGATTCATATCCTGCGCGTGCTCGCCCGGCACAGGTTCCTGGGTGCCTTGTTCGGCCGGGGACACTGGCCGCCACCGAAGGACGTACGGGAAACCTTCGAGGAGTTGGGGCTGGTCTTCATCAAGTTCGGCCAGGTCTTGGCGCTGCGGCGCGACCTGCTGCCGCCCGCCTACGCTGATGAGTTGGAACTGCTGCACGACCAACTGCCCGCGATGAATTTTGTTGTGGCGCAGGCAACGGTCGAACACGCATTGGGTGCGCCGCTGACAAAGTTTTTCTCGTCGTTCAACGAGACACCGCTGGCCGCCGCGACCGTCGCGCAGGTGCATGAGGCGACTATGAAGAACGGGCGTCACGTGGCCGTGAAGGTGCAACGACGCGGCCTGACAGGAATCATCTCCAAAGATATCGCGGCATTGACCTACCTGGTGCGCTTGGGCGAGAGCATCTTTCCGAGTCTGCGCGCGCTCGATCTCCCCATTGTGGTGACTGAACTGGCCAACAGTCTTCACCGGGAAACTGATTTCGAACGCGAAGCGCGTTCCATCGTGCTCATTCGCGACGCGCTGACCGATGTGCTTGATCTCTGGATTCCGGATGTCGTCGCGGAGTGCTCGGGAGCAACCGTTCTCACAATGGAGTATTCGGCCGGCGAAAGGGTGGATATCTACGCCAAGGCGCACCCTGAAGCGATGCCGCGGGTGGTCGACACGCTGGTCAAGCTGATGCTGCACTCGATCTTCGAAGAAGGCTTGTTTCATGCCGACCCCCATCCGGGCAATGTCTTCGTTCTGCCGGACGGGCGACTCTCGCTGCTCGATTTCGGGAACACGGGTGATCTTGACGAGCCGATGCGCCAGTCGCTGACGCTGCTGTTGGAAGCAGTCGTCAAGGGCGATGCACGGGCCGCCACCGAGGCCTATCTGGAGATGACACCGGCGAACGACAAGGTTGACCACGCCGGGCTTTTGGCCGACATCAAGGCCGTGCTCTATGAGATCCGCAGGACCCAGCTGGCGGATATTTCAATTGGAAACGCGTTTGAATCGCTGGTGCGGGCCGGCAGTAAGAACGGGGTACACAATCCCGCAGAGTTTGTCCAACTGACGCGTGCTTTCGCCATCCTGGAGTCGATGATCAGTCTGCTTGCCCCCGACTACAACCACATGGCGTCGTTTCGCGAAGAAGTCTCGCGCCTGACCACGCAGCACTTCGCCCCGGAGCAGTTAAAGGGTACTGCAAGCAAGCTGGTTCGCGACCTGGAGCGCTTGATCATTGATGCGCCGGCCGACACGAGACGCATCCTTCGACGAGTCGCCGAAGGTGACTTGGGCCGGCTTCCGGGATTGGAGGAAATTGGCCGTCGCTTCAGCCGCAATCTGGAGCGGCTCACCGCTGCCATCGCGTTCGCGGCTCTGGTGATTGGTGGTTCCATGCTGCTGCTGTCTCCGATGGGCGGCTGGCATCACGAGCTCGGAGAAATAATGATTGTTGGCGGTGTCATCGGCATTGTCATCTCCCGCATTCGCTCATTGCGTCGCGACCCTGATAAACGCTGAGCGCGCCTACGGGCGTTATCAAACAGACTGGATGGATTTCGTGGGCCAACAGCGTAGTAAAGCCCGGCTTGGCCGAAAAAAAGCCACCGGACGGTGGCTTTTTTTCCTGCGATTGGCGCGGGACTAGCTTGTCAAGCGCTTTTCGAGTTGCGCCTTGGTCATTTCGAGCTCTTTGGGCAGATGGTAGGCCAACTGCTGGAACAACTCGGCATGCAGCTTGAGTTCTTCGGTCCACGCCGCTTTGTCGATGCTGCTCACGGTGTTGTACTGTTCCCGACTGAAGTCCAATCCGGTCCAGGTAATTTCGTCGTAGGTTGGGCTGATGCCAAACAACTGGTCCACACCTTGCGGGCCTGCGGCGGCACCCGCGCTGGTGCCGTCCAGGCGCTCGATGATCCACTTGAGCACGCGCATGTTGTCGCCGTAGCCGGGCCAGACAAACTTGCCATCGGCGCCCTTGCGGAACCAGTTCACGCAATAGATGCGCGGCAGCGTGTGGCCCGTGGCCTCAAGCTTGTGCTCCATGTCCAGCCAGTGCTGGAAATAGTCACTCATGTTGTAGCCACAGAACGGCAGCATCGCGAACGGATCGCGGCGTACCACCCCCATCTGGCCAACAGCAGCGGCGGTGGTCTCGGAGCCCATCGTGGCCGCCATGTAGACGCCTTCCATCCAGGTGCGCGCCTCGGTCACGAGAGGCACCGTGGTGGAACGGCGGCCGCCGAAGATGAAGGCATCAATCGCCACCCCGTCGGCGTCATCCCATTGCGGATCAAGCGCCGGGTTGTTGGTGGCGGCCACCGTGAAGCGCGAGTTCGGATGAGCGGCCTTGGCGCCGGTTTCCTTGCCAATCTGGGGCGTCCAGTCCTTGCCTTGCCAGTCGACCAGGTGGGCGGGCAAGCTGCCGCTGTCTTGTTCCATGCCCTCCCACCAGACATCGCCATCATCGGTCAGCGCCACGTTGGTGAAGATCACGTCGCGGCCCAAACTGGCCATGCAGTTGGGGTTGGTATGGAAGTTGGTGCCCGGCGCCACGCCGAAATAACCCGCTTCCGGATTGATCGCGTACATCTTGCCGTCGGCCTGGGGCTTGATCCAGGCGATGTCGTCGCCGATGGTGGTCACTTTCCAGCCTTCAAAGCCGGCGGGTGGCACCAGCATGGAGAAGTTGGTTTTGCCGCAGGCACTGGGAAAAGCGCCTGCGACGTGGTATTTTTTGCCCTTGGGCGAGGTCACCCCCAGAATCAGCATGTGCTCGGCCAGCCAACCCTGGTCGCGCCCCATGTTGGAGGCGATGCGCAGCGCAAAGCACTTTTTGCCCAGCAAGGCGTTGCCGCCGTAGCCGGAGCCGTAAGACCAGATTTCGCGCGTTTCCGGGTAATGAACGATGTACTTGGTCTTATTGCAAGGCCATTTCACGTCCGACTGGCCCGCTGCCAGCGGTGCGCCCACGGTATGCATGCAGGGTACGAACGCACCACTGACGCCGAGCACGTCATACACGGCTTTGCCCATGCGGGTCATGATTTTCTGGTTCACCGCGACGTAGGCGCTGTCGGTCAATTCGATGCCAATGTGCGAAATATGCGAGCCCAGTGGACCCATCGAAAAAGGAACCACGTACATCGTGCGCCCTGCCATGCAGCCGTCAAACAGGGCCTTCTCCTCGCCCTTGCCCAGTTCAAGCAGGGCGCGCATCTCTGCTGGTGCCATCCAGTTGTTGGTGGGGCCGGCATTTTCCTTTTTCTCAGCGCAGATGTAGGTGCGGTCTTCCACCCGGGCCACGTCACTCGGGTCGGAGCAGGCCAGAAAACTGTTGGGGCGTTTGGCAGGATTGAGCTGTTTGAACGTACCGCCAGCCACGAGTTGCTGACACAATCGGGCGTACTCTTCGTCGGAGCCGTCACACCAGTAAATGGCGGCCGGCTTGGTGAGCGCGACCATGTCAGCGACCCAGGCGATCAATTTTGCATGGTTGACGTAGCTTGGGACGTTGAGGGCCAGGCTCGGCATCACGAGTGAGTTCATGAAAGTGCTCCAGAGAATATAGGTCGCCTGTTCACAACGAACCGACGGAAGTGGCCTGCTCCCTCTCGATTGAGGTTGAGAAGACGGCGGGTGTCGCATGGGCTTCTATTGAAGCAATGGCCCATTTCATAGCGCCGCTCAGTTGGATCAAAAAGGTTGCATGGGCTAGGCAACCAGGACTGTGAGGCGGTGCTTCACAGCTGTCAAATTGGCACAACGAGCGACGGAGCGAAGATTTTATGAACTTGGCCACAGGTTACGAAGCGGTTACATGAAATAGTTATGCAAAACATGCATTAGGTCATGCATAAAAATACGGCGAATCCACAATTCGTCAATCAGCGCTGTGATCCAAGCGCCTGAAAAGCCGCCAGCGCGATCAGGCCATTGAGACGGCAATAAAGGCCAGCAAGAAGATCAATACCGCGCCTGCCAGTGGCAAGACAATGGGCATGTAGGGCAAAACACCTTCCACAACGTCAATTGGGAGAGCTTGCTCGTGCGGTGTAGGGCTGGACATGGTGATTCCTTGAGTTTTTAAGTGGGCTACTCAATAAATTCTACCTGTCCTTGGGGCAGTCGCCCCGGTTTTGCCCCTCTGACACCGCCGCTAGATAAGCTGCGCCTGCAGCCCCGTCTGCTGCAAAAGGGCCAACACCTCCGCAATGTGTTGCGGTCCACGCGTCTGAATCACCAGTTCGACTTCCACATTTTGCGCCGCCAGCGTGGTAAAGGCGCGCTGGTGATGCACCTCGTTGATGTTGGCCCCGGCTTCGGCCACGGTTGCGGTGATTTTGGCCAGCGTGCCCGGAATGTCGCGGGCGCTGACGCGAATGCGCGCCAGCCGGCCAGCGCGTACCATGCCGCGCTCGATGATCGCTGCCAGCAAGAGCGGGTCGATATTGCCTCCGCACAGCACCAGCCCCACCTTCTTACCCTTGAAGCGCTGCGGGTACTTGAGCAAAGCGGCCAGACCGGCGGCGCCCGCGCCCTCCACCAGCGTCTTCTCCACTTCCAGCAGCATGACGATGGCCTGCTCGATATCGCCCTCGTCCACCAGCACCAGGTCATCGACCAGGCGGGCGATGATGGCCAGCGGGGTCTGGCCGGGCGACCCCACGGCGATGCCTTCGGCAATGCTGCTGCTACCCAGCGGCAGGTGTGTGCCCTTGATGGCATTGAACACGGCCGGAAAGCGCATGGTTTGGACGCCAATGACCTCAATGTCGGGCTTGAGCGCCTTGGCGGCCGTGGCCATACCTGCAATCAAGCCGCCGCCCCCTACCGCCACCACCAGCGTGTCGAGTTCTGGCACCTCGCGCAGCATTTCCAGCGCGACCGTGCCCTGGCCGGCCACAATGTCTGAATCGTCATAAGGATGGACAAAGACCAGCTTTTGCTGCTCGGCCAGCGCCAGCGCATGGGCACGGGCTTCGTCCAGCGTGTCGCCGTGCAGCACGATCTCGGCGCCAAAACCGCGCGTACGCTCCACTTTCACACCCGGGGTAAAGCGCGGCATGACGATCACGGCGCGCAAGCCCAGGCGCTGCGCGTGGTAGGCCACCCCTTGCGCGTGGTTGCCCGCGCTCATGGCGATGACACCGCGCTGGCATTCCTCAGCCGTGAGTTGCGCCAGCTTGTTGCAGGCGCCGCGCTCCTTGAAAGAGGCCGTGAATTGCAGATTCTCGAACTTGAGAAACACCTGGGCGCCAGTGATGTCCGACAGCGTGCGAGAGGCGACGCAAGGCGTGCGCAGCAACTGGCCTTGCAGGCGCGCGGCGGCGGCTTCAATGTCTTTGAGTTGGATCATGCGTGCATTGTCCGTTAGTAGCCCCACTCAGCTTTTACGGGTCCCCAGCAGCGCCGCGCCGATGATCAGCGCAGCGGCCAGCGCCACGCTCCAACTGAGCGCGCGCCCGGTCACCTGCATCAGCAGCACCGTTGACAACAGTGGCGTCAGGTAGCTCAAAATGCCCACTTGCCGAACGTCGCCGAGCTTCAACGCCTTGTCCCACAAAAAGAAAGCCGCGCCCAGTGGCCCCAGACCCATGGCCAGCAGCAGCAGCCAATCGCGTCCTGTCAGGTGCACCGGCGACTCCAGCAGCCAGTGGCAGCCCAGTGAAAGCAAACCGGCCAACAGACCAAACAAGCCGATCGCCGTAGTGGGAAAGACTTTGCCGCTCAACGCCGCGCGCTTGGTCTGCAGCGAATAGTTGGCCCAAAGTAGCGCTGCGGCCAGCGCCAGCAAATAGCCCACACCCGCACCGGATGAAGCCAGGTTGGCGCTCACATCGGTTGACGCACGTGCGCCCCAGATCGCCAGGGCAGCGCCACCAAAGCCCAGCCCCGCCGCCATGAAGTGGGCAGCGCGCAGCCGCAGGCCCGGAACATACAGCGGCGCCAGCACCACAATCAGCAAAGGCCACAGGTAGTTGATCAGGTTCACCTCAACCGCCGGCGCCAGGCGCAGACCCAGAAACAACAAAAAATGGTAGCCAAACAGCGACGAGACGCCCAGAAACAGGGTGCCCGGCGCCATCTTCCAAGCCTTCGGATCCTTCAACACGAACGGCCAGGCCAGCACACTGCCAAGCCCCAGGGAAATACCGGTCAGCAAGAAAGGCGGCACGTGTTTGAGCAAGACGCCCAGCGCGGCCAGCGACGCCCACAGGCAGATCGTGGCCAGCGCGTACATGTTGGCTTTCATGGGGCTGGCAAGTCATCTTCATTGCGGCCATCTTCGTGCAGCTGATTCATATGAAAAATCAGGCTATAGCCCTCGTCAACAATGGCTTAGAAGCCATCAATTTAATTGCAGCAATCAAGCCGCACCGCGTTTCGCTTTGAAACGCGCATGCAGCAGCGGCGTGCCGTGTAGGCAGCCGTTGCGCCAGCTCATGCGGCAGCGGCCTGGGCGCAGGCGCCGCAAATGCAGGCCTGGCGCTGTGCATGTTCGGGTACGCGCGCCAGCAGTTCAGGCCCGAAGGTGGCCTGATTGCACCAGCACGGCGGCTGCGGGATGCCGGTCACACGTTCGAGTTGCTCGGCGCATTGGTTGCTCTGTCCGCACAGCGGGCAGAGCGTGGGGTCGATGGGCTGGGTTTCTTGCATCGGGAGGACTCAAGCGCCCAGACTTATACCAGGCACCCGCGGCTTGAGCTACAGCTTCGCGTCCTCGATCAGCACCTTGTAGCTGTAGCCGGCGCCAAAATCCTTGTTGGTACGCACCACGCCGGTTACCGTCACAACAGCGCCAACTTGGGTCTCGGCGGTGGTCGTCACCAACACGTCGTTGCTACTGTCAGCGTCCTTCCCGGTGCCGTCGCGCAGGTGAATCCAGTTTTTGCCCATGATGCCGGAGTTGTACTTGACCACCTTGCCACTGACCCGCACCGGCTTGCCGTTGAGCTCCGTCGCCTTGGTGACCACTTCGGCCACGGTGCGCGCATTGGCGCCGCTGGCCTTGGCGACCTTGATCGGCGTGGTGTCCACCACTTTGGCAGCGGCGGCCGGCATGCCCGCCGTCACGGGAGCGGCGCCACCCAGGCTGCCGAAAACAATGGTCGGAAAGGTCTTCTTGAGTGATTTGCTCTCAAAGTTTTTCATGACCGTGGAGTTTTCAATGCTGACCTTGGCCCCCACCTTGACCGGCGCCTTGCTGACCGCGGCCCACATCTCACCGTCCTTGGTTTTCAGACGCAGGTAGGTATAAATCTCAACGTCTTTCACCTCCAACACTTCGCCAGAAACGACCAGGGCCGCAGGCGCCATGGGGACGACCTTGTCAGCCGCCCAACTGGTGGTGGCAAAAGGGGTGGCAGCCAGCAGGCAAACCAGCAGCAGCTTCTTCATGAGTTCATCCTTCGTTAACAAAGCAAAGGAGAAAGCATACCAGTTGTGCCGGCGGCTCCGCTTGACGCGGATCAGCAATAGCCCGCCCCTGCGGGGTGTATTGAGCCCTCAGGACGTTGCCGGCAAACACAAATAGTGCTCGGCCAGTTCGGTGAAGGCGCCGATCTGCGGGTCCAGCCCGGTCTCCTGCAACAAAATGGCGCCAACCTGCACCGCCAGCGAGCTGGCCAGACGGGCATCGAGAAACAGCAGACGGGAACGGCGCGCCAGCACATCTTCGACAGTGACCGCGTACTCGTAACGCGCGGCGAAGCGCACCATGGCTTCGGTCAAACCGTCGCACAACTGGCTCTGCGCGCCGGGCAGGCTCGCCACCAACCCTTGTTCGCTGCCATAGGCGTGCAGGCCAGGCGGCTCGCTGAGGGAATGCGCCTGGCCCGGCGCCTCATCGGCGCCGACCAGCTTCAAATCAACCGTGACGCCCGCTGCACGCGCGTCGACCAGCGACCTGGCAGCGCATTCTTCCAGCACATCTTCGGCCATGGCGCGGTAAGTGGTCCACTTGCCGCCGGTCACCGTGACCAGCCCACTGCGGCTGACCAACACCGTGTGCTCGCGGCTCAGCCCCTTGGTGTTCTCGCCCTCGTCGTCGGGCGGCTTGACCAGGGGGCGCAGGCCGACCCAGATGCTCTTGACGTCGGCCCGGGTGGGCGCGCGGCGCAAATAGCGCGCCGACTCAGACAGGATGAAGTCAACCTCTTCCTGGAACGCCTGCGGCTCGCGCGCCAGGTCATGACGCGGCGTGTCGGTGGTGCCCAGAATCACCTTGCCCAGCCAGGGTACGGCAAACAGGACCCGGCCATCGGCCGTCTTTGGCACCATCAGGGCGGTGTCGCCACCCAAAAATTCACGGTCCACCACCATATGCACGCCCTGGCTCGGCGCCACCATCGGCTGCGTCGGGCGCCGGCCATCCCCTTGATTGGCCTGGCCGTCTTTCTGGCGCAATTCATCCACCCAAACCCCAGCCGCGTTGACAACACAGCGCGACTCAATGCGGTACGAATGGCCACTTAGCGTATCTTCACAGAGCAGCCCAGCCACTTTGCCCTGCTCGTACAACAAGTCCACCGCGCGGCAATAGTTCACCAGCAGCGCGCCATGCACCGCTGCCGTGCGACCCAGCGCCAATGCCAGACGCGCGTCGTTGAACTGAGCGTCCCAGTACTTGACGCCACCCCTGAGCCCTTGCGGCTGCGCCGTGGGCAACAGCGCCAGCGCCTCGGCGCGGCTCAAGAATTCGGTACGTCCCAGGCCGGCCTTGCCCGCCAAAACGTCATAAAGAGTCAGTCCAATGCCGTAGAAAGGCTTTTCCCACCAATGGTAGGTCGGCATCACAAAAGCCAGCGGCTGCGCCAGATAGGGGGCGTTGTGCAACAGGGTACTGCGCTCGCGCAGCGCTTCACGCACCAGTCCAATATTGCCCTGCGCCAGGTAGCGCACACCGCCGTGCACCAGCTTGGTGGCGCGGGAGGAAGTGCCTTTGGCAAAATCATGCGACTCCACCAGCACCACACTAAAACCACGCGCCGCCGCATCCAGCGCAACACCCAGGCCGGTGGCGCCACCGCCGACAATGGCGACGTCGTAATGGCGCGGCTCGGCCAGGCGGGCCATCAGATCGATCCGGCGCGTCAAGAGAGGCTTGTTTTGAGTAGCCATAGGTCAAACTTTTCCTGCTTTGCAGTCAATCTGGTGGCGTTTCCACGCTGTGGCGACCACCAGAGGCGATAGAAAAAAAGGCCGTGCGTCACCTTGCACACACGGCCCTTTTCAGAGCATTGAAAATCTCAACGCACTGATCAGCGGACCTTGCCGTTCTTCCAGGCCGTCAGCAGCGTGTCATAGGCAATGGTTTCACCCTTGGGCTTTTCATTGGCCAGTTTCTTCCAGGGCGCACCCTTGTCACTCAAGTACTTGTTGGGATCACCCTTGGGGTTGAGTTTGGGTGCGCAGTGCGCCATCCCCGCGCGCTCCAAACGGGCCATGACACTGTCCATTTCCTCGGCCAAGTTGTCCATCGCCTGTTGCGGTGTCTTCTCACCCGTGACGGCGACGGCTACGTTTTTCCACCACAACTGCGCCAGCTTCGGGTAGTCGGGCACGTTGGTGCCGGTCGGCGTCCACGCGACCCGTGCCGGGCTGCGGTAAAACTCCACCAGACCGCCAAGCTTCGGTGCCATGTCGGTCATGGCTTTGCTTTGAATGTCTGATTCGCGAATCGGTGTCAAGCCGACGATGGTCTTCTTCAGCGACACCGTCTTGGCCGTCACAAACTGCGCATAGAGCCAGGCCGCTGCCGTCTTGTTGGCATCATGGTCCTTAAAGAAAGTCCAGGAGCCCACGTCCTGGTAGCCGTTTTGCATGCCTTGCTTCCAGTACGGACCGTTCGGGCCGGGGGCCATGCGCCACTTGGGCGTGCCATCGGCATTGACGACCGGCAAACCGGGTTTGATCATGTCGGCGGTAAAGGCGGTGTACCAGAAAATTTGTTGCGCAATCTGGCCTTGGGCCGGCACCGGGCCCGACTCACCAAAAGTCATGCCACTGGCTTCCTTGGGCGCGTATTTCTTCATCCAGTCCACGTACTTGGTCAATGCATAAACCGCCGCGGGCGAGTTGGTGGCGCCGCCGCGCGAGACCGAGGCGCCCACCGGGGTGCACTTGTCAGCAGCGACGCGAATGCCCCATTCATCGACCGGCAGGCCGTTCGGGATGCCAATATCAGCCGTGCCGGCCATCGACAACCAGGCGTCGGTAAAGCGCCAGCCCAACGAGGGGTCTTTTTTGCCGTAATCCATGTGACCGTAAATTGGCTTGCCGTCAATGGTCTTGACGTCTTCGCTGAAGAAAGCGGCGATGTCTTCGTAAGCGCTCCAGTTCAGCGGAACGCCGAGCTCATAGCCATATTTGGCTTTGAACTTGGCTTTCAGGTCGGCGCGTGCGAACAGGTCGGCGCGGAACCAGTACAAATTCGCAAACTGCTGATCCGGCAACTGGTACATCTTCTTGTCCGGTGCCGTGGTGAAGCTGGTCCCAATGAAGTCTTTCAGGTCAAGGCCTGGGTTGGTGTAGTCCTTGCCCGCACCGGTCATGTAATCGGTCAGATTCATGATCTTGCCGTAGCGGTAATGGGTTCCGATCAGATCCGAGTCGGAAATCCAGCCGTCGTAAATCGACTTGCCCGATTGCATGGACGTCTGCAACTTCTCGACCACATCGCCTTCCTGAATGATGTCGTGCTTGACGGTGATGCCCGTGATCTCGGTGAAGGCCTTGGCGAGCGTTTTGGACTCATACTCATGGGTGGTGATGGTCTCGGAGACGACCGCGATTTCTTTCACGCCTTTGGCCTTGAGTTTGGCGGCCGCGTCAATGAACCATTTCATTTCAGCCGCTTGCTTGTCTTTGGACAAGGTAGAGGGCTGAAACTCAGCGTCAATCCACTTCTTGGCCGCAGCCTCATCGGCCCAACCCTGACCTGACATTGCGCCGCAAGCTAGAGCCACGGCCAATGCGCTATACCGCATTTTCATAATCAATCTCCTCAGATGTATTTGCCCCTGATTCAAAGGCTGCTTCGGCTCCAGGGGACAACAAGCCGATCCTTGATACTCGAACGACTAGCCCTTTCGCATGATCAACGCCAACACGCCCATGGAAAGCACGAAGCTGATCCAGATCGACGGCTCTGATTCAAGGCTCATCCAGACCACCAATTTGCCACTGAGACCGACAAACGCCAGGTTGACGTAGGCGGCGCTCAACAGGCCAATGAACAAGCGATCGCCGCGCGTGGTCGCAATCGGCAAAAAACCGCGCCGCATCACGGTCGGCGACTTGATCTCCCACAGCGTCATGCCAAACAGCATGAGCGCAATGCAACTGAAGAAAACGGCGACAGGTGTCGTCCAGGCCATCCATTCAAACATTCAAACCTCCTGGTCAATTTGAGTCAGCATCCCGCTTAGACACGCCCCATGGCAAAGCCCTTGGCAATGTAATTGCGCACAAACCAGATCACGATAGCGCCCGGCACGATCGTCAGCACGCCGGCGGCGGCCAGCGTGGCCCAGTCCATGCCGGAGGCCGACACGGTGCGCGTCATGATCGCGACAATTGGCTTGGCATTGACGCTGGTCAGGGTGCGCGCAAGCAGCAACTCGACCCAGCTGAACATAAAACAAAAGAAGGCGGCAACACCCACGCCAGCCTTGATCAACGGCAGGAAAATCTTGACGAAAAACGCCGGGAAGGTATAGCCGTCGATGTAGGCGGTTTCGTCAATTTCACGTGGAATGCCACTCATGAAGCCCTCCAGAATCCAGACGGCGAGCGGCACGTTGAACAACAGGTGCGCCAGCGCAACGGCCAAGTGCGTGTCCATCAGTCCCACGGTGGAATAGAGCTGAAAGAAAGGCAGCAGGAAGACCGCCGGGGGCGTCATGCGGTTGGTCAGCAGCCAGAAAAAAACATGCTTGTCGCCCAGAAAGCTGTAACGCGAAAACGCGTAGGCGGCCGGCAAGGCCACGGTGATCGAAATCACGGTGTTGATGCCGACATAAATCAAGCTGTTGATGTAGCCGGAATACCAGGACGGATCGGTCAGGATGGTCTTGTAATTGGCCCAGGTGAAGTGCTGCGGAAAGAGCGAGAAGCTGGCCAGGATTTCCGCGTTGGTCTTGAATGACATATTGATCATCCAGTACACCGGCAGCAAGGCAAACACGATGTAAAACAGCATGAACAAATTGCGCTTTTGAAAGCCCGGTTTATTCATGGGCACCCTCCTTGCCTTGGGTGCCAACGCGCTGCATCCAGTTGTACAAAATAAAACACAGCAGCAAGATGATCAGGAAATAGATCAGTGAGAACGCCGCTGCCGGGCCGATGTCAAACTGGCCCACCGCCTTGATGGTCAGAAATTGCGACAAAAACGTGGTGGAGTTACCCGGCCCGCCACCGGTCAGCACAAAAGGCTCGGTGTAGATCATGAAGCTGTCCATGAAACGAAGCAGCACGGCAATCATCAGCACGCCGCGCATCTTGGGCAACTGCACATAGCGAAACACCGCAAACTTGCTGGCCCCGTCAATGCTGGCGGCCTGGTAGTAAGCGTCGGGGATCGAGCGCAAACCGGCGTAGCCCAGCAGACCGACCAGCGGCGTCCAGTGCCACACATCCATCAGCAGCACCGTGAGCCAGGCATGGGTGGCATTGCCAGTGTAGCTGTATTCAATGCCCATGCCCTGCAGCGCGGCGCCCATCAGGCCAATGTCGGTACGGCCAAAAATCTGCCAGATGGTACCCACCACATTCCAGGGGATCAGCAAGGAGAGCGACACGATCACCAGCACGGCGGAAGCCTTCCAGCCCTGCGCCGGCATCGACAAGGCCAGTAAAACACCCAGTGGCAGTTCCACCGCCAACACCGAAAACGAGAACGTCAACTGCCGCAACAAGGCGCTGTGCAACTCTTCGTCGCGCATGATCGCAGCAAACCATTCGGTGCCCACGAACACCCGCCGCTCGGGCGAAATGATGTCCTGCACCGAATAATTGACCACCGTCATCAAAGGCACGATGGCCGAAAACGCCACACAAATGAGCACCGGCAAAATCAGAAACCAGGCTTTCTGGTTGACCGGCTTGATGGTCGTATTCATGCCACGATCTCCTCATTTTTGTAAAAGCAGCTGTGCTCGCCCAGCACCTGCAGCCAGACCGTGTCGCCGTGCGTCAGGCGGGCGGCATCCGAGGACAAGCGCGCTTTGACGCTTTGACCGGCGTAACTGGCGCTGAGCATGATGTGGGTGCCCACATCTTGCACCTGCGCCACTGTCATGGGCAAGGCGCCGGGCGTGTGCGGCGCCACCAGTGCCACATACTCGGGCCGAACGCCCAGCTTGAGCTCGCCCGCTGGCAGCGTCTGCCCGGGCAGCAAGGCCAGCACAGCATCCGCTACCTGAAAGCCGTTTTGTAGCGCTTGGCCACGCAAAAAATTCATGCCTGGCGAGCCAATGAAGTGCCCCACAAAGGTGTGACGGGGACGCTCAAACAGCTCCGCCGCCGAGCCCACCTGCACCGCGCGTCCGCGCGCCATCACCACCACGTGATCCGCAAAGGTCAGCGCCTCCACCTGGTCATGCGTGACGTAAATCATGGTCAGCTTTAGTTCATGGTGAATCTGCTTGATCTTGCGCCGCAGCTGCCACTTCAGGTGCGGGTCAATCACGGTCAGCGGCTCATCGAACAACACGGCAGACACATCGGGGCGCACCAGACCGCGACCCAGGGAGATTTTTTGCTTTTGATCTGCCGCCAGATTGGCAGCCAACTGGTTCAACTGAGCGCTCATCTCCAGCATCTCGGCAATTTCGCCCACGCGTTTCTTGATCTGTTCTTTGGGCATTTGCCGGTTACGCAGTGGAAAGCCCAGGTTTTCAGCCACCGTCATGGTGTCGTAAATCACCGGGAACTGGAATACCTGAGCAATGTTGCGCGCCTGCGGCGAAGCGCGCGTGACATCCACGCCGTCAAAGCGCACGTTACCCTGTGAAGGTGCCAGCAGGCCGGACATGATGTTGAGCAAGGTGGTTTTGCCGCAGCCCGAGGGGCCCAGCAACGCGTAGGCACCACCGTCTTCAAAGTCCATTTTCAAGGGCAATAGCGCGTAGTCGCTGTCTTGCCGGGGGTTGGCTGCGTAGGCGTGCGCCAGATCCAGTTCAATGCGTGCCATGTCAATGCCCTGCCCCGCGCATGGGTGCCATCAGCAGCATCCCTTGCTCGTCAAAAATATAAACCTGCGTCGCACTGAGGTAAAGGGTCACTTGCGCGCCCAATTCAAAGTAGTGCACGCCGGTCAGTTGCGCCACCACCTCGCCCACCAGGGTGGCCACGTGAACGAAGGTGTCCGAGCCCGAAATCTCCGCCAGTTCGACCTTGCCCAGCAAAGCGACATCGCCGTCTTGCGGCTGCACCCGCAAGGCCGGGGCGCGCAGACCCACGGTGAATTTGTGCGATGAAGTGGCGGGCAGAGCCAGCGCCAGCAGGGGGCCCCCCAGCAACTGCACGCCGGTCGCTGCGCCAGCGCCTGGCAACAGGTTCATCGGCGGGTCGCTGAAGGCGCGCGCGACGCGCAGCGATTTTGGCTTGTGAAAGACGTCGGCGGTCGGGCCATATTGCAGCAGTTCACCCTCATCGAGCACCGCGGTGAAACCGCCCAGCAAGAGCGCTTCACCCGGCTCGGTGGTGGCATAAATCACTGTGGATTGACCCTCGGCAAACAAGGCGCTGAGTTCATCACGCAACTCTTCGCGCAGTTTGTAATCCAGATTGACCAGCGGCTCGTCGAGCAGCATCAGGGGCGCGCCCTTGGCCAGGGCCCGCGCCAATGCAACACGTTGTTGTTGACCGCCCGAGAGCTCGGCTGGGTAGCGGTCCAGGAACATTTCGATGTGCAGCTTTTCAGCGAGCGCGTTGACGCGTTGCTCAATATTTTTTTCGCCGCTCAACTTCAGTGGTGAGGCAATGTTGTCGCGCACCTTGAATGACGGGTAGTTGATGAACTGCTGGTACACCATGGCCACGTTGCGCTTGCGCACCGGCACGCCGACCACGCTTTGCCCATTGACCCGCACCTCACCGTGGCTGGGCACATCCAGCCCGGCCATGATGCGCATCAGGCTGGTCTTGCCAGCCTGGGTGGCCCCGAGCAACACCGTGACTGCAGCGCTGCACGGTTGCAAACTCATGTCATGCAGCCAGGTTTGGCTGCCGACTCTTTTGCCGATGCCTTCAAGCGTCAAATGCATCTCTCGACCTTTACCTGTGAAGTTGGAATTCGATTGAATTCGTCAAGCCACCGAATTATTGTTCGCTTCTATTCCTTTTGTATCGATATTTACCCTATATATGTTCCTTTTGATTCGGTTTAGAGTCAAGGCATTCGTTATTTCCACGAAAATGCCCTCATGAAACCCAATCCCAGACAGCTCAATCTGCTTGCCTCCGTGCAGGCACAAGGCTCGATGAGCGTGGAGCATTTGGCCGAAAAACTGGGTGTGACGCTGCAAACCGTGCGCCGCGACGTGCAGCGCCTGGCCGATGAAGGCTTGCTGACGCGCTTTCACGGCGGCGTACGCGTGCCCAGTTCAACGGTCGAAAACATCGCGCATCAGCAGCGTGAAAACCTGCACGCGCAGGGTAAAGACCGCATTGCGCGCGCGGTGGCGCAAGCCGTGCCCGGTGACTGCTCGCTGATCCTGAACATCGGCACCACCACGGAGGCGATTGCCCGTGCGCTCTTACACCACAGCGGATTGCGCGTGATCACCAACAACCTCAATGTCGCCACCATCCTGAGCGCCAACCCGAAGGGCGAAGTGATTGTGGTCGGCGGCGTTGTGCGCGGGAGCGACAAGGGCATCGTCGGCGAGGCAGCGGTGGACTTCATATGCCAGTTCAAGGTGGACATTGCCATCATCGGCATCTCGGGCATTGAGGCAGACGGCTCGCTGCGCGACTACGACTTTCGCGAGGTCAAGGTGTCGCAAACCATCATCTCGCAGGCGCGCGAAGTCTGGTTGGCCGCCGACAGCAGCAAGTTCAACCGCCCGGCCATGGTGGAGGTGGGCCACCTGGCGCAGATTGACCGACTGTTTACCGATGCGCCGCCACCTGAACCCTTCCCTGCCCTGCTGGCCGAGGCCCAGGTTCGTTTGGAGCTAGCCCTATGACTTACTTGCTCGCCCTGGATCAGGGCACATCGAGTTCACGCAGCATTGTGTTCAACGCGCAAGGACAGGTGCTCGCCCAAGCCCAGCAGGAACTCACGCAAATCTACCCGCAACCGGGTTGGGTCGAGCACGACCCGATGGAGATCTGGCGCACCCAGCTCGCCACCGCGCGTGAGGCGCTGGCCAAAGCAGGCATTAGCGCCCGGGATGTGCGCGCGCTGGGCATCACCAACCAGCGCGAAACCACGGTGCTCTGGAACCGCACAACCGGTATGCCGCTGCACAACGCGATCGTCTGGCAAGACCGCCGCGCCGAACCCACCTGCGTCGAACTGCGCGCGCGCGGCCTCGAATCGACGATCCAGGCCAAAACCGGCTTGCTGGTCGATGCTTATTTTTCCGGCACCAAGCTCAAGTGGCTGCTCGACCAGGTGCCCGGTGCGCGCCAGCAGGCGGCCAATGGCGAGCTGGCCTTCGGCACCGTCGACAGTTGGCTGATCTGGCAACTCACGCACGGCGGCGTGCACGCCACCGACGTCAGCAACGCCTCTCGCACCATGCTGTTCAATGTGCACAGCAACCAGTGGGACGATGAACTGCTGCAGGCACTGGACATTCCGGCCAGCCTGCTGCCCGCAATCAAGCCGTCCAGCGCGCTGTTTGGCGAGGTCAGCCCGGACCTGCTGGGCGCCGCGATGCCGATTGGCGGCGTGGCCGGCGACCAGCAGAGCGCCCTGTTCGGTCAGGCCTGCTTCACGTCGGGCATGGTGAAAAACACCTACGGCACCGGCTGCTTCATGCTGATGCACACCGGCCATCGCTTTCAGACCTCGAACAATGGCCTGATCAGCACCAGCGCAGCGCAAACCACGGCGCAGCCCGAATTTGCCATGGAAGGCAGCGTTTTTGTCGGCGGCGCCGTGGTGCAGTGGCTGCGCGACGGTTTGCGCGCCATCCCCAGCAGCGCCGAGGTGCAGGCGCTGGCCGAGAGCGTGCCCGATGCCGGCGGCGTCATGGTGGTGCCAGCCTTCACCGGCCTGGGCGCCCCCTACTGGAAACCTGACGCGCGTGGGTCGATTACCGGTTTGAGCCGTGGTAGCACGCTGGCGCACATTGCCCGCGCCGCGCTGGAGAGCATTGCATTTCAGAGCGCCGCCCTGCTCCAGGCCATGAGTCGCGATGCGGTGCAGGCGGGCGGCTTTGCTGTGGCCGAGTTGCGCGTGGACGGTGGCGCCTGCGTCAATAATCTGCTGATGCAGTTCCAGGCCGACTTGCTGGGGATCCCGGTGGTGCGGCCGGCGGTGATCGAGACGACTGCGCTCGGCGCCGCTTACCTGGCCGGGCTGGCCACCGGCGTTTACCAGAGCACGGACGAACTCAGTGCGTTGTGGCAAGCCGAGCGGCGCTTTCTGCCGGCCATGGCGCCCGCGCGTGCCGCTGAACTGATGGAGCGATGGGAACACGCGGTGCGTCAAACTGTGCTTTGATTAAACTCCTGTCCTTCCCTCGCGTGGGACAGACCGCAGTTACACAAACCGAACAAGCTCTGTCCTCAATCAATTAAGGATATTCATGACCCAACGCATCGCATTCATCGGCGGCGGCAACATGGCCAGCGCCATCATTGGCGGCTTGATCAAACAGGGCGTCACTCCCAGCCAGCTTGACGTGGTCGAGCCCCTGGCCGAGGCACGAGAAGCCCTCGAAAGCCGCTTTGGCTTGCAGCCGCACGCCGCAGCCGGAGATTTCTTGAGCTCGTCGGACCTGGTGATTTGGGCCGTCAAGCCCCAAGTCTTCAAGCAGGTGGCGCTGGCCGTGGCACCCTACACCGCCCACGCCTTGCATCTGAGCGTGGCCGCCGGCATTCCGAGCGACAGTATGGCGCTCTGGCTCGGCAGCGAGCGCGTGGTGCGCGCCATGCCCAACACGCCAGCCCTGATCGGCAAGGGCATCAGTGGCCTGTTTGCGCGCCCGGCAGTGACCAGCGCGGACAAGGACTGGGTCGCTCAGGTGATGGCCACCACGGGCGAGTTTCTCTGGCTTGATCAAGAAGAGCTGCTCAATGCGGTGATTGCCGTGTCAGGCTCTGGCCCGGCTTATATGTTCTACCTGATGGAAGCCATGACCACGGGCGGCACCGAGATGGGCTTGAGTCGCGAACAGGCGCACCAGTTGACGGTGGCGACTTTTATCGGTGCGGGCGAGCTGGCCAAAGCCAGCAGCGAGCCGCCCAAGGTGCTGCGCCAGCGGGTCACTTCCGCGGGCGGCACCACCTTTGCCGCCATTGCCTCGATGGAAGACGATGACATGCAAGCGCTGCTCATCAACGCCATGTACGCCGCTAAGCAACGCGCCGCTGAACTGGCCGCTGAATTTGGCGCGGCCTGAGACGTCAAAGCCCTGCTGTTTCAGGCCCGCCAGCCGCCCGAGCGGGCGGCTTGTCTACTTCAGGGCGTAGCTGCCCGCAATGCCTGCAAACAAGGTCAAGCCGAGCCAGTGGTTCAGGCGAAACGCTTTGAAGCAACCGTCGCGCGAGCGGCCGCAAATCAGCGTGTAGTGCCAGGCCACCTGGGCAAAGGCGATGGAAAATGCTATCGTAAAAAGAGCGCCTTGCGCATAAGGCATAAGGGCTACATCCCAAATCAGCAGATAAGCCAGATAGAAAAACAGGATTGCCGGCACGTCGAAGCGCCCCAGGGTGATGGCCGACGTTTTCATGCCCAGCCGGATGTCGTCATCGCGGTCGACCATGGCGTACTCGGTGTCATAGGCCAGCACCCAGAACAGGTTGCCTAACATGAGCAACCACGCCAGCAGTGGCACCTCGCCCAAAACGGCGGCGAAGGCCATGGGGATGCCCATGCCAAAAGCCACGCCCAGCACCGCTTGCGGCATCGCCACATAACGTTTGGCATAGGGGTAAGCCAAGGTGATGGCGAGCGCAGCACCTGAGATCCCAATGGTGATGGCGTTGGTGCTCAGGACCAGGCCAAAGGCCAGCAGCGCCAGCGCGGCTCCCACGGCCAGCGCCTCCTTCACCGACACGGCGCCGGTGGTCACCGGCCGGTTGGCGGTGCGCTTGACGTGGCGGTCAAAGTCGCGGTCGGCGACGTCGTTGATGCAACAGCCGGCGCTGCGCATCAGGATCGTGCCGAGCGTGAACACACTCAAGAGATGCCAGCCCGGGAAGCCACCCGAGGCCACCCACAAGG
Source organism: Burkholderiales bacterium (assembly GCA_038215405.1). GTDB lineage: Bacteria > Pseudomonadota > Gammaproteobacteria > Burkholderiales > Burkholderiaceae_C > Rhodoferax. Next base: position 13,241 of record JBBQQX010000025.1, on the reverse strand, counting down.
CGCTCAAGGTAGGCCACAGCAGCAGCAACCAGCCAGCGGGGCGGTTCCAGCGGATCAGATCGAGGTACAAGGCGAGCCGGGATTGAAGCGACAAACGAAATGGAACGGGATTCACAAGCATGACTCGGGTTAGGTCAAAGGCAGGCTAGCTAACTATTTGATAGCTGCTTGCGCAATGGATACGAGGGCTAGAGGCCAATTTGTTATAAATAACAGTCAAGACAAGCGTTGCACGCCCGGCAGTTCACAGGCATAGATGGCATTGCGCAGGGCGGCCATCGCTTCATAGCGCGTGAAGCTGCGCCGCCACGCCAGCACCACGCGGCGCTTGGGCGGCTCGCCTACAAAGGGCAGGTATTTGACATACGGGTCTTCGTCGCGTTTGCGCCGCGGCTTAGCGGCCAGCGCCTCTTTGGGGACACTCAGGCGCGGCACCAGCGTAACGCCCATGCCGGCGGCGACCATGTGCTTGATGGTCTCCAACGACGAGCCTTCAAAACTTTTTCGGATGCCCTCGGCGTTGCTGGAAAAGCGCGCGAATTCCGGGCAAACCTCCAGCACATGGTCGCGAAAGCAGTGGCCGCTGCCCAGCAGCAGCATCGTTTCCTGTTTGAGTTGTTCGGTCGTCACCTGGGTCTGCGCGGCCAGGGGATGGTTGAACGGCACCACTGCCAGAAAGGGCTCGTCGTACAGCGGCGCCAACGCCAAGCCGGCGTCCGGGAATGGCTCGGCCAGAATGGCGCAGTCAATCTCGCCGGTGCGCAGCATCTCCAAGAGCTTGACGGTGAAGTTTTCCTGCAGCATCAGCGGCATTTGCGGCGTGTGGGAAATCATCTGGCGCACCAGATCGGGCAGCAGATACGGGCCAATGGTGTAGATGATGCCCAGCGTGAGCGGCCCGCCCAAAGGGTCTTTGCCGCGCTTGGCAATTTCCTTGATGGCGGCAGCCTGTTCCAGCACGCTTTGCGCCTGGCGCACGATCTCTTCACCCAGGTGCGTCACACTGACTTCATTGGCGCTGCGCTCAAACAGCTTGACGTCGAGCTCTTCTTCGAGCTTCTTGACGGCGACGGAGAGCGTCGGCTGCGACACATAGCAGGCCTGTGCCGCCATGCCAAAGTGGCGCAAACGCGCCACCGCCACGATGTATTTGAGTTCGGTCAGTGTCATGGCGCTATTGTCCTACCAGTGAGCGCCAGGCAACGCAGCACTCAGCGCGGCATCCAGGCGCCGCAGGCCCAACACTGCTCGAACCCGCCTTCAACCAGTTCGCCGCAGCTGCATTGCCAGCGGTGCTGCGGCACATGCTGCAGGTGATGCAGCAGCTCGCGCGCCCGCAGCTCCTGCACCTCATCCTGAATCCAGACTTCGGGCAGGCACTGGTCGGGCGGCATCCCGCCGGCCACGCCGCTCAGGTACTGGCGCTGCACACTGGCGCCAATGCCTTCGACCTGGAGCGCATCGGCCCACAGCGTGGCAATGGCGAGGTTCGGGGCTTGGGTCAGGCGCAGCATGGAGCCTTGAGCATAAGGGATCTGCGGCGCGCCCCTCATGAGAGCGAGTCGTCAGGCGGTGTCTCCGGTTTGTGATCTGAACGGCATCAACGGGGTTTGCAGGCGCTGGCGCAACTCGGTCTTGAGAACTTTGCCGTAGTTGTTTTTGGGCAGGATCGCCACAATTTCATAGCGTTTGGGGCGTTTGAAGCGGGCAATCTCCTGCAGACAGAGCGCATCCAGGGCCGTCAGGTCCAACGTCACACCGGCTTGCGGCACCACAAAAGCGACCACCACTTCGCCCCATTCGGCATCCGGGGCGCCGACCACCGCGACCTCGGCGACGCCAGGGGCGGTGAGCAGCACTTCCTCGACCTCGCGCGGGTAGATGTTGGAGCCGCCGCTGATGATCAGGTCCTTGCTGCGGTCCTTGAGCGTCAAGAAGCCGTCGGCATCGAGCATGCCCATGTCACCGGTGAACAGCCAGCCACCGCGCAGCGCCAGCGCCGTGGCCTGCGGGTTGCGCCAGTAGCCGGCCATCACGCTGTCGCCTTTGATCAGCACTTCGCCGACCTCGCCCAGCGGCAGGTCCCGGCCGTCGGTGTCGGTGACACGGACTTGCACCGGCGTCTGCGCCACACCGACCGAGGCCAGGCGCTGCGCATGTCGCGGGTGCGCCGCGTCCATCAGGTGCTGACGCGACAAGGCGGTGCCGACCATCGGGCTCTCGCCCTGGCCGTAAATCTGGACAAAGCGCGGCCCCATGACGCGGATCGCGCGCTCGATGTCAGCCGCATACATCGGCGCGCCGCCATAGACGATGGTCTTGAACGCCAGCGCGCAGTCCTGCGGAGTTTCATGCTCTGCTTGGGCCTGATCCACCAGCCGCTTGACGATGGTCGGGGCGGCGAACAGCGACAGGGGCCCGAGCGCGCGGCCTAGCGCAAACAGCTCGGCCGGCTCGACGGCGCCAGAGGCCGGCACCGCGTGGCGCGCGCCCGCCATCAAATGGGGAATGGCATAGATACCGGCGCCGTGCGACATCGGCGCGGCATAGACAATCGTGTCCTGCGCTTGGACGGCGTCGACATCGTTGAAGTAAGTCAGGCCCATGGTCATGAGGTTGCGGTGGGTCAGCATCACGCCCTTGGGGCGACCGGTGGTGCCGCTGGTGTAGAACAGCCACGCCAGATCGTCGGCCTGGCGCGTGGTGATGGGGCGCAGACCCGCGCCCACATCGCCGTCAGCGATCCCATTCAGACCCACAAAAGCCTCTGCTGCCCACAGCGCATCCGCGTCGACTGAGCCCACATCCACCACCCGCTCCAGCCCCTGAAAATGCGCACCGACATCGCTGGTGACGTCCGCCGTGACAAAGGCCCAGCGCGCCTGCGCGTTGTCGACGATCCACTGCGCTTCACGCAGGTGCAGCTTGGCGTTGATCGGCACCACGACCAGTCCGGCCCACCAGGCGCCGAACAGCACCTCCAGATAGCGCGGCTGATTGCGCATGAACAAGGCAACCCGGTCGCCCGGCTGCAAGCCCGCCGCCTGAAAATGAGCGGCCAGGCGGGCGCAGCGTGCCGCCCATTGGGCATGGCTGGCCACGAGTTGCGTGCCGTTGAAGATGGCGGGCCGATCGGGGTCGATGCGGGCGATGCGCAGCAGTAGATTCGACAGATTCAATGGCTTGTCTCCGGTGCGAGGGGTGTGGCAACGATAAGGGCAAAGGAGGGTGCTGACCATACTGTAGTAATACCGTATAGTGCGCCGTCATGACACCCGAACAACTGGGCTTTGACCACGCCCCCACCGCCCTGTGCATGACACAGCACCGCACCGTAGCCGCCTGCAACCTGGCCTTCCTCGCCTTGTTTGGCTATAGCGCCGACGCTCTGATCGGGCAATCGATCGCCCTCTTGTACCCCTCAAAGCAGGAGTTCACACGCATCGGGCAGCGCGGCTATCCGTCCATGCAGCAGGGTGGCCAGTATCAGGACGAACGCCTGATGCGCTGCTTTGACGCCACGCTGATCTGGTGCCGGGTGCGCGGCCGCGCGCTCGATGCCAGGACGCCCGCCGCCGCTGCCGTCTGGTCGTTTGAGCCCGTGGCCCAATCACTGACTGAGGCGCAGCGACTGAGTCCGCGCGAGCGCGAGGTGGTGGCTCGGCTGGCCCAGGGCCTGACCAGCAAGGAGATGGCGCGCGAGCTGGGCCTGAGCCCGCGCACCGTGGAGATGCACCGGGCGCGGCTGCTCGTGAAAATGGGCGTGCGCAGCACGCCGCAGTTGCTGGCGAAATTGGTGTGATGGCGTGCCCGTGCGCGGGCGGCTTGGCGATTCAGGGCAGCTCGATCACCAGCTCGGGCCTGAAGGCACCTTGCTCGTTCTTGCTGGCATAGCCCAACGGGTTCGCCACCACGCGGCACGCAAAGGCCCGCCCGCCGGTCTTACCCTGAACCACATAGTCGTTGGCGCAGTGCAGGTGACCGTGCAGCCAGAGTTGCGCATACGGCAGCAACTCATCAAGCGCATTGCAAAAGCCCGCTGTGCCTGGGCTCAAGCCGTAGCGCGCGTCGGCACTGCGCAGACTCGGGGCAAAGTGCGTCACCACGACGGTACTGCCATCGTAGGGCTGGCGCAGGACTTGGCCCAGCCAATCCTGGGCGGCAAGCGACAGTTCCCGAATATCCTGGGCCAGCATTGGCGCACCGCCACGCAAGGTGGTGTTCTTGCGCAAGTAGTAGTCGGCTGCGCGGTACGCTTTCTGGCGCAGTTGCAGCTGGCGCGTCAGGCTTACTTCAGCCCCAGCGAAGGCGTCAAAGTCGCTCCACAGCGTCGAGCCGATGAAGCGCACCTTGTCCAGCTCAAGCACTTCATGCTCCAGCCAGGTGATGCCAAGGCGCTCGCAAGTGGTGCGCAGCCGGGCGTAGGTCAAGTCATAGTCCAAGCCGTCATATTCGTGGTTGCCAGGGACGTAGAGAACCCGGGACCACGGCGCGCCTGGCGCCAGTGGTGAGAAGCGTCCCAAGCCGAAATCGGTACCGCTTAAGTGCGAGCCGGCCTGGTACGAACCGACGTCGCCAGCCAGCACCAGCACATCAACGTCTGGCGCCGCTGTGGCCACAAAATCGGGGCAACGCTCCAGATGAACGTCAGAAATGAGCTGTAGTCGCATGGTGTGCAGAGTCTAAGGGCAGGGACCATGGCATGGACACGGGCCGGCGAGCGCACCTCAGGTCGCTGGCAACACGATGTCCAACCGGGCACCACCGTCCGGCGCACGCGACAGCGTCAACTCACCCTGATGACTGGCCACCAGATCGCTGACCACCGCCAGGCCAATGCCATGGCCCGGCACCTGCTCATCCAGGCGCACTCGGCGCTCCAGCACCGCTTGCGGGTCACCAAAACCGGGGCCATCGTCAACCACGCGGATATGCAGGCACCCCGCCTCCAGCCAGAGCCGCGCCGTCACGGTGCGCCGCGCCCACTTGGCCGCGTTGTCCAGCACATTGCCCAGCATCTCGAAGGCGTCGCCTTCATCGATGCGCCAGCTCAACTCTGGCGGGCAGTCCAGTGCAAAAACCAGTTGTTTGTCCGCATAGACCTTGGCCAGCGAGTCGCCGATGCGCTTCAACACCGGCGCCAGTGCCAGTTGCGGGGCAAACAATGCGGCACCGCTGGCGCCCGCCCGGCCCAACTGATGCCGCACGATATCGTCCATGCGGCTCACCTGCTCGGCCACCAGCGTCGGCTGCTGGCTCGGTTCAGCCAGGGCCGAGCGCAGCACGGCCAGCGGCGTCTTCAGGCTGTGCGCCAGGTCATCGAGTGCATGCTTGTAGCGTGTTTGCCGTGAGCGCTCCTGCTCGATCAAGATGTTGAGATTGTGGGTCAGACCTGCCAGTTCACGCGGATAGCGCCCCTCTACCTTGGTCTGCTCGCCCTGCTCAATCTGATGGATTTCACGCGTCATGCGCGCCAACGGCGCCAGCCCCCAGCGCAGCAGCAGCGTCTGCGTCAGCAACAACAGCAGTCCGGTGCCACCAAGCGAGCGCCATAACGTGCCCTCGAAAACAGCCAGCTCGCGATCGAATACCCCTTTGTCTTCCAGCACCGAAAACACCAGCGAGGTGGTGCGCGCCTTGTCCGACCACTTCACCGCATAGGCGGCAGACAAAAATGCGCCAGCAGCGGTGGACTTGTCACCACCCGCGACCAGCGGCGCCACCAAGGTTTCAAAGCGCCACTGGCCCGTGGCCAACTGGCGCTGAAACGGCAAGTTCAGCCCCAGCGTCGAGGCCGACTGCCAATCTTCACCGCGCTCGCCATTGGCAATGTTGGCGTACAAGCCTGATGCGGGCACCGACAGGCGCGGTTCGACCAGCGCGACGGGCATCAGCAGTGCACCCTGCGCATTAAGTTCAGCCCCGGCCATCAGCAGGTAGATGGTGGCTTGCAGCCGGGCAAAGCGGGCGGCGCGCACGCTGTCAGCATGCGCTTGCTGCACCGCCCAACCAGCACCGGCCAGAAAGGCCAGCAGCACCAGGGCAGAGCCCCAAATCAGACGCGAACGAATCGAAAGGGTGGCGAATGGCGCCATCACTGCAGAACGAAGCGGTAGCCCCGCCCGCGCAGGGTTTCGATCGGGAGCAGCGTGCCATCTGGATCGAGTTTGCGGCGTACGCGCCCCACCAGAACCTCAAGCACGTTGCTGTCGCGGTCTTCATCGTGCGGGTAGAGGTAGTCCGACAGTTCCTGCTTGGGTACCACGCGGTCGCGCTCGCGTACCAGGTATTCGAGGACCCGGTATTCAAAGGTGGTCAGCTCCAGCGGCACGTCGTGCAGGCGCGCGCGCTGGGTCGAAAAGTCGATTTGCAACCCGCCCAGAGTCAGCACACTTGACGCCGCCTTGAGCGAGCGGCGCAGCAGCGCCTTGACGCGTGCGGCCAGCTCCGGGTATTCAAAGGGTTTGACCAGGTAGTCGTCGGCACCGGCCTCCAGACCCTGCACCTTGTCCTGCCAACTGCCGCGTGCGGTCAGAATCAAAATCGGCAGGGTGCGGCCCTCGGCGCGCAGCGTTTGCACCACCGTCAGGCCGTTGACCTTGGGCAAACCAAGGTCAACAATGGCCAGGTCCAGCGGATACTCGCGCGCCTGAAACAGACCATCAGCGCCGTCGGCGGCCTGGTCCACGCGGTAGCCATCAGCCTCAAGCTGGCGCTTGAGCCCGAGGCGCAAGACCGCATCGTCCTCAATCAACAGCAGGCGCATAAACTTTTGTCGCTCAACGGGCCGACAGAATGCGCCCGCTGGCAGCGTCGATCAGGATCACCCTGACTTCACCCTGCGCGCTGAGCACCTTCACGCGCCACACCGCGCGCGCCTCCATCTCGGCCCTTTCGACCGAGAGCACACGGGCGCCACTGGTTTGCTGCGCGACCGCCGCTGCCTGGTCGCGACTGACCTCCGCCCAGGCCGAGGTGCCCAGAGCCAGCAGCAAGACATAAAGCAGGGTGGATATCGATTTCATGGTTGAGAGCACCTGAAGAAGAGTGGCAGATGACAGACGTCAGCCATGGTACTACCGCCCCATGCGGCAGACCACGGCTGACGCAGGTCCTGCATCATTCTTACTGTTCCATCGGCTGCACCGAGACGCGTACCGGCAGGCTGTTGCCCGGGTTGCTGCGCATCAGGGTGGTGTATTGCTGGCCTCGGTACTCGTAGGTCACGCGGTAGCCGGCGATGCGCGATTGCGGGTCATACACAGTGCGGCAGCGTTTGATTTCGCGCTGCCCGTCCTGATACTGTGCGTACTGGGGGTATTGCGAATCTTGTGAATACTGCGGGGCCTGGTTACGGTTTTCAAGCCGGTCGCCGGTAATGGCGCCCAGCACCACGCCCAGTGCCGTGGCCGCATCCTTGCCGCTACCGCCGCCGATCTGGTGGCCTATGACACCCCCGGCCAGGCCACCGACGATCGCGCCGCCGTATTGACGGTCCTCCTGGCGGTCCTGCGTTTGATAGGCGCCGCGCCGGTTTTCGTTGATCCATTGGCTGCTGCATTCGTTGCGCGGCACGTTGACGGTTTCATACTGCGGCTCAGCGCTGCGGACCCGCGCCGTGTCGGTGAAGCTCTGCGCGTGGGCGCCGACCAAGGCGGTGGCGAACAAACTGGCAATGATGAGACGTTTCATGGAAGACTCCTTGGGTTGGTATGGAGCGTAGTTTGCCGGTGCCTGCCTGAACGCATGCTGAACAGCATGAAGAAAGTGACAGCAATGGCAGCCTGCGCGTTGCAGCACCCTCTATAGGTCGGACTTCCATAAAGTTGTCACCTCTCCAAGCGCCGGCAATAATCCACATGACAGAGGGAGGCGGAGTGCAAATGGTTGACAATAACGCAGTGTCAAGAGTCATTGGGGTTTTGGGCGTGAATGAGTCGTCAGAGACACATTGCTGCTGCTCACTCTCCTCAGACTATTGAATTTCTGGATCCTCGACAGCATGAGGCCGCTGCCCCAACCCATCTCCCCTACGCAATGCGCCGACGCACCGCGCTCAGGATGCCACGCAAAATCTCAAGCGGCGGCGGTGGGCAGCCCGGCACCACCCAATCGACCGGGATCACGTTCGACACACGGCCACAACTGGCATAGCTCTCGCCAAAAATACCGCCATCGCAACCACAGTCGCCGACCGCCACTACCAGCTTGGGTTCAGGAATGGCCTCATAGGTGCGCTTGAGCGCGGTGACCATGTTGCGTGACACCGGGCCGGTCACCAGCAGCATGTCGGCGTGGCGAGGGCTGGCAACGAACTTGATGCCCAGTCCCTCGATGTTGTAGTAGGGATTGCCCAGCGCATTGATTTCAAGCTCGCAGCCGTTGCATGAGCCGGCATCCACCATGCGAATGGCCAGCGACTGGCCCAAAATAGCCAGCACCTCGGCCTGCAAGCGCCCGATCTCGTTGGCGACGTCCTCCCCGATATCGGGCGCGGGCTCGGTGCGAATGCCATTTTTGGCAATTTGCTCGACGATTTTCCAGATCATAAATCGTGGCCCGAGTAGCTGAGGTTGAACGACTTGTTGATGAGCGGAAAGTCCGGCACGATATTGCCGATGATGGCGTGCTCCAGCACCGGCCAATTTTGCCAGGACGGATCATGCAAATGGCAACGGCGAATGCGCTGCTCGCTGCTGGCACCGCTCAGTTCCAGCGCCACAAAGATTTCGCCGCGCCAGCCTTCGACCCAACCCACGCCGCGAGCAGCGTATGCGGGCAAGACCAGTTCCTGGCACAAGGGACCGGCCGGCAGACCTGCCAGAATCAGTTTGATCAAGCGCAGCGACTCCATCACTTCGTCAAAACGCACCGCCACCCGCGCGGCCACATCGCCGTTGCGGTGCGTGGCCATCTTGACCTGCAATACGTCATAGGGCGCGGCCGCATGATCGCAGCGCAGGTCCCAGGCTTGCGCACTGGCGCGCCCGGCCAGACCGGTCAGGCCCAGTTGGGCTGCCAGCGCCGGGCTGACGCGCCCGGTGGTCATGAAACGATCCTGCAAGCCCGCATGCTCTTCGTAGATGGCATGCAGGGTTTGCACCTCGCGCGCCACGGCGTCGCATTGGCGCGTCAGTTGGTCAATATGGGCGCCATGAATGTCATGCGTCACACCGCCGGGCAGCACGCAGTCCATCATCAAGCGGTGGCCAAACATCTCCTTGGACAATCGCAGCCAGTCTTCGCGCAGGCGCGAGAACTGCGCCAGGCCAAAGGCGAAGGCGGCGTCGTTGCCCAAAGCGCCCAGATCGCCCAGATGGCTGGCAACGCGCTCGCGCTCGAGCATCAAGGCGCGCATCCACAAGGCGCGCGGCGGCACCGCGCAGGCGCTGGCCGATTCCAGCGCCATGCAATAGCCCCAGGCGTAAGCCACGGTCGAATCGCCCGAGACCCGGCCGGCCAGGCGACTGGCCAGCAAAGGGTCCAGCTGCGTCATGCGCTGCTCGATGCCCTTGTGCGTGTAGCCCAGGCGCTGCTCCAGGCGCAACACTTTTTCACCGACCACCGAGAAGCGGAAATGCCCCGGCTCGATGATGCCCGCATGCACCGGGCCCACGGCAATTTCATGCACGCCATCGCCTTCGACGCGCACGAACGGGTAGTTGATCAAGTCCGAATCCGGAAAGGACGCGGGGGCCTCAGCCCCATGGCGCAGCGGGAAATAATCGAGCGGCCAGGCGCCATGGTTCAGCCACGGGCGCTGATCTTTGCTGCCCTTGGTCAGAATGCCCGACATGTCAGCGGCAGCGCGCTGCATTCGGGCGGCGGCAGGAAAGAAAGGCAGCAAGTCGGGGTAAGTCAGTTGCTCACCTTCAAGGGGCAACTCCAGCCAGAGCAAGCCCTCCAGCACGACAAAGGCCGCACAGGCGACCGGCTGCGGCGCCTCGCCCAGCCCGGCCCCACCCCACATGGCCAGCAAGCGACCACCGCCCTCGCGCACGGCGGCAGCGCCGGCGCGCCATTCATCCACGCTGACCTGTGCATGCCAGATCGGCACCGGGGCCATCAAGCGCTGCAATTCGACATCGAAGCCAGAAATCTTCATCAGCTCAACCTCCCAGCATGCGCGCGGCTTCGACATACCAGGCGTTCAAATACGGCGGAATGTACAAGCCCAGCACCAAACCCAGCCCCAGGTGCACAAACACCGGCACCAGGGCTGGCGGGTGCGCCAGCGGTTTGAGCGTCGTCTCGCCAAACACCATCGGCAAGACCCGGATCAGCATGGAGGCAAAGGCCACCCCAAGCGACACAAACAGAAATGGCGCCGCCCAGGGCTGCTCGCGCATGGCGGTGGTCAATATCAAAAACTCGCTGGCAAAGACGCCAAAGGGCGGCATGCCCAGAATCGCCATCACGCCGAGAATCAGGCCCCAACCAATGGTCGGATTGACCTTGATCAGACCGCGAATCTCGCTCATGATCTGCGTGCCCGCTTTTTGCGTCGCGTGCCCGACCGCAAAGAAGATCGCCGACTTGATGAGCGAATGCACCGTCATGTGCAACAAACCCGCAAAGTTGGCGACCGGCCCGCCCATGCCAAAGGCAAATGTGATCAAGCCCATGTGCTCAATCGATGAGTACGAGAACATGCGCTTGACGTCTTTTTGCCGCGAGATGAAGAAAGTCGCCACTACCACCGACAGCAGGCCAAAACCCATCATGAGCTGGCCCGCCAGCTGGTTATGCAAGGCGCCGTCGGTCAGCACCTTGCAGCGTAAGAGCGCGTACATCGCCACATTGAGCAACAAGCCCGACAGCACCGCCGACACCGGCGTCGGCCCTTCGGCATGGGCATCGGGCAACCAGCTGTGCAAGGGCACCATGCCGACCTTGGTGCCGTAACCGATCAGCAAGAAAGCAAACGCCAACGTGATGATGGATGGGTCGAGCTGGCCCTTGATCACATCCAGATTGGTCCAAAGCAGCGTGGCCCCTTGGGGCCCGAGCACTTTTTCGGCTGCCATGTACAGCAACACGGTGCCAAACAGGGCCTGCGCAATGCCCACGCCGCACAAAATAAAGTATTTCCAGGCCGCCTCCAGGCTCGCAGCGGTGCGGTACACGCTGACCAGCAGCACCGTGGTCAGGGTCGCCGCCTCCATCGCCACCCACAGAATGCCCAGGTTGTTGGTGGTGAAGCCCAAGAGCATGGTGAAGCTGAACAACTGGTACATGCTGTGGTACAGGCGCATGCGCGGCGGTGTCATCTTGCCGTGGTCTTGCTCGATGCGCATGTACGGGCGCGAAAAAATGGCCGTTGTCATGCCGACAAAGGCGGTGAGCGTGACCATGAACACATTGAGCGGGTCAATGAAAAACTGGTCATGCCAGACCAGGATCGGGCCGTCCGCGATGATTTCAGCGGTGAGCACGCAGGCCACCAGAAAGGTGCACAGGCTAAAGACGACGTTGATGTCACGGGCATACGGCCGGTGCCCGATCAGCGCCAGCACGGCACCGCCCAGCAACGGGAAACCCAGGACAAAAAACAAGGTGGACACGGTCAGTCTTCCTTGAGGGTTTCGAGGTTGTGAATGTCCAGGCTGTCGAACTTCTCGCGAATTTGGAACATGAACACACCCAGAATCAACACCCCCACCAGCACGTCAAGCGCAATGCCAAACTCGACAATCATCGGCATGCCGTTGGTGACCGTGGTGGCGGCAAAGATCAGGCCGTTTTCCATCGACAGGAAGCCGATCACCTGCGGCACCGCTTTGGAGCGCGTGATCATCATCAGGAACGACAGCAGCACGCAGGCCAGCGCAATGCCGAGCGAGCCGCCTGCCATCGACGTGGACAACCGCGAGATCGGCAAGGCCAGGCTGAAGGAAAAAATCACCAGCGCAATGCCCACCAGCATGGTGGTCGGGATGTTGATAAGCGTGTCGACGTCCCAGCGCACATTGAGCCTGCGGATGACACGGTGCAGCATCCACGGAATAAAAATCACCTTGAGCAGAAGGGTCAGGGCAGCTGACACGTAAAGATCGGGCTGATGCGTGACATAACCAAGCAGCACCGACGCCGCCACCAGCGCGGCGCCCTGGATGGTGAACAAATTGATCAGGGAGACAATGCGCCGCTGCGAAATCATGGCGAACGACAGCATCAGGATCAGGGTCGCAAACAGATTGATCAACTGGGGCGCGAGCTTGATCATCCGACCCCCAGCAAGATGTTGACCAGCAGCCCGATCACGGCCAATAGAAATGCAGTACCCAAAAACTCCGGCACGCGAAAGATCCGCATCTTGGCACTCAAGGTCTCGATCAGTGCCAGAAAGACGCCACCCAGGGCCAACTTGACAACGAGCACGGGCAGCGCCAGCAAGAGCGCCAGTGGCGCATTGGCCTCGGCCACGCCCCAGGGGAAGAACAGCGCCAGCCCGATGCAGGAGTAGGCGAAAAGCTTCAGGCTGGCCGCCCACTCCAGCAGCGCCAGATGCCGCCCGGAATACTCCAGAATCATGGACTCATGAATCATGGTGAGTTCCAGATGGGTGTCGGGGTTGTCCACCGGCACACGGGCGTTCTCGGCCAGCGACACCATGGTGAACGCCACCCCGGCCACCAGCAGGCTCGGGTAAATGGCCAACTCGCGATGTGCCAGCGTTTCAACAATGGTGGTGAGCGAGGTCGAGCGCGAAATCATGGAGGCGCAAAACAGCACCATCAGCAAGGCCGGTTCAGCCAGAAAGCCGACCAGCATTTCCCGGCGCGCACCGAGCGAACCAAAGGCGGTGCCGACATCCATCGCCGCCAGGGAGATGAAGACCCGCGCCAGGGCGAACAAGCCCACCAGCGCAATGGCGTCAGCCGCTGGCGACAAGGGCAGGTCGGTCGACAAGGTCGGGATGATGGCGCTGGCCAGCAGCATGCAGCCGAAAACAATGTACGGCGCGATCCGAAACAGCGGCGACGCATGCTCGGCCAGCACCGATTCCTTGTTGAACAACTTGTGCAGCACCCGGTAGGGCTGGAGCAGCCCCGGCGCCGACTTGTTCTGCAAGCGGGCGCGCCACTGGTTGACCCAGCCCGAGAGCAGGGGCGCCATGAGCAGCGCCATCACGATCGCCATCAGTTGCGACAGCAGACCGAGCCAGCTCATTGCTTCACCACCAGAAGCACCACGATCAAGGTGATGAAGCTGTACATCAGATAGACCGCAATGCGCCC
>JBBQQX010000024.1:0-36550 GCA_038215405.1 Burkholderiales bacterium | reverse complement strand
GGAAAAAGGATTTTCCATCAAAGCGAAATAGTCCTCCCCAGCCACCAAACCAAAACCGTCCTTCTTTATCTTCAAAAATGCTCAGTATGCCATTAGTAACCAGACCTTCCTCTTTATATAAATTGGTGAATGATTTTCCATCGTAACGATACACTCCATTATTTTCAGCAGCAAACCAGATTTGCTGAGCTTGACTCTGCTGGAGCCAACGGCCTTCAATCTGCTGACGTCGGATGGGGAAACCGCGTTGAGCGAGCAGGTGCGTGCCATGAAGGACAGCTATGTGACCGCCTGGCGCAGCGGAGATCAGCAGGCGGTACGGCACGTGATCGACTTCTATGGCGGAGTCGGAACTTTTGACGCCTATCCCCTTGCGATACAAGACAAGGTGATCGCACAGACCCCAACCAATGTTCTTGACTGGGACAGTGGCTACGCAGAGGTCCCCGCGCGGCAGGACTTCGGAACAGTGACCGTGCCAACGCTGGTCATCTGTGGCAACTCCAGCCATCTAGCGATGCAACGCTGCAACCAATTGCTGGTGGACCGCTTGCCCCAGGCCCAACTCATGGCGTTAGATGGTGCCAACCATTTCATGATTGTTACTCACGCTGCGGAGTTGACCCAGCGGATAAACCAGCATATCCGCGCAGTGCAGATCCACTGATCTCATGCGCGGAACGGCTGCTTCGATTCTTTAATCCGTCCGGCTAAATTTCAGGTCCACCAACTTGTGACTGTCAGGAATGGGCACTTTGTGTGAATTCGCTGCGCTAAGTCGGGTGACAGCAATCTGCCAGGTCCTGTCAATGGTGGTCACCATGCGGCTTAAGTTGCCGGGTATGTGGGGCAAGTAAGCTGCGGTTGCTGTCTTTCGATGTGGCAGCCTGAACCTCCCGACCAAAAGCCGACAGTCGAAATTTCGCCGTCAATGACTGTTTACTGGCAGTAGGCAGTCCTTCAATGTCGACCAAATATGTGATCAATGCATTAGTCGCATGCTAAGCTGGAGGGTCGTTTTAATCGCTGCTGTTCCTTCCCTTGCAGGCGATGGCGACACCGGCAGGTCTCGTCCTGCACCAGGGCAGCGACAGATGGTTTCTCAGCTTTTCACGCTAGGTCGCCGTGACCCGACACCCGAAATTTTCGCCTTCCCCACCAAACGACGTGCCGTGTGACAATCTGACCCGCTGCTGGTATCAGCCCATGGCGCGTCAGCCCTGTTTCTTCAGGCAGCTTTTTTTGATGAAACAGGAAGCCAAAATATGAAAATAGCCTCCAAGGACGGCGACAGGTGGCGCTCGAATAAACGCATTGTGCTGTTGCTGCTCGCGGCATTGGCTGTCGGTGTTGTGACTTTCCTGGCGTTACGGTCGTCAGTCACCTCCACCGTGGCGGTGCCTAAGGTTTCGATCGCTGTGCCCATGCAGATCAACAGCGCGCTGATGCTGGTTGCTTCTGGGCAGGGCCTGTTCCTGAAGGCTGGCGTGGACGTCGCAAGCCAACCATTCGATCTGGGAAAAGATGCGTTGAAGTCCGTTCTCGACGGTAAGGCGGATTTGGCGGTGGTGGCCGATACCCCGATCATGTTCGCGCTTCTTGGTGGCGCTGACATTGCCATGCTGGCCGGCATATCGCAGAGCCGTCGCGCCCTGGGAATCGTTGCCCATCGTGACCGAGGCATCAAGCAAATTCAAGATCTCAAGGGCAAGTCCATCGGCGTCACCAAGGGAACCAATCAGACCTACTTTCTTGATGCCATGCTACAAGTCCATGGCATTCCAAGCGATAAGGTGACGGAGACGGACCTGCGGACGGACGCCGGAATCAGCGCCTTCAAGGATGGCCGGATTGACGCGGTCGTGGTGTATCAACCTTTCCTGGCCAAGCTGGAAGCGGAAATGGGCGATCGGATCAAGGTCTTTTATGGTGAAGATGTCTATGCGTTCCGTTTCATGCTGGTGGGCAAGCCGTCGTACATCGACAGCCATCCGCAAGAAGTCCGAGGCGTCTTGCGCGCCTTGATTGCGGCCAATCAGGTAATCCGTGCCAATCCGATTGAGGCACGTCGTTCAGTAGGCGATGCACTCAAGATTGATGACGCCATCATGGTTCAACTGTTCGAGCCCGAAGACTACGCTGTCTCGCTGGACGAGGCCATGCTGCTAGCGATGGACGATGAAACACGCTGGGCGATGAAAAAAGGGCTTGTCGAGTCCAGGCCGATGCCGAACTACCTGAATTTCATGAAATATCAAGACCTCGAGGCGGTTCTGCCGACTGCGGTAACGATCGTGCACTAGGAACTGTCTTGAAAATTCGATCGCAGATCAACGGGTTGCTGGTGCTAGCGGCCCTGATTATTCCCGTCGCCATTGGCATGACACTACTTTCGGCGCGCGATGTCGATGAGGCCGCTATTGACATCAATGCCGCCGAGGATTTGATCCATAGCGCCACGCAGCTAAGTCAAGTGGCGGTGGAAACCGCCTTGTTTCACGAGGCGCGCGCCCAAGATCAGTGGTCGCGCAAGATTGCCAGTGTTGGTGTTGAAATTGACCGCATGCGCATCAACACGCCACGTGAGAAGACGAATCTGGAGCAGATTCGAAAGAGAATTGCGTTGATGCAAACCATCTATCCGCGGTTGACAGGTCAGTCTGCCGGGGCCACAGGCGAGCCCCGCCACCGGCCAGATATTGAAATGACTACGCAGACACGCGCCGTCGCGTCGCTCTTGGTGGTGACCCAGGAAGTCATCGAGATTGGGAATGAACTGATTCGTGGCAATCGGGAGCAGGCAAAGGCGGCCTTACGCGCAATGCAAGTGTCAATCGGACTCGTCATTCTGGCAATGGGTGCATTCACCGTCTTTGTCTGGCTACTTGTCAGGCTGCGCGTCCTGCGCCCTTTGCGCATTTTTGAGCAAGGGACAACGCAGCTCGCGCAAGGCAACTACACGCACCGTGTGAAGCTGCAGCAGCGTGATGAAATCAGCGACCTGGCGCGCGCGTTCAACGCCATGATTGTGCGCATCGAGACGGCCACGGTCGAACTTGAAAAGCACCGTGACACTCTGGCCGACGCGGTGCTTGCCAGAACAAACGAACTGTCGAAAGCAAAGGAAGTTGCCGAAACGCTCTCGCATTACGCCCGGAGTCTGATTGAAGCGAGTCTGGACCCATTGGTGACCATCAGCGCGCACGGCACGATCACTGACGTGAACGAAGCCTCCGTTCAGGCAACGGGCGTGCAGCGTGAGCAGCTGATTGGCACGGACTTTTCAGACTATTTCACCGAACCCGACAAGGCGCGCACCGGCTACAAAAAAGTCTTCTTGGAAGGCATGGTGCGCGACTATCCCCTCGCCATTCGCCACACGACCGGCGGGATCATGGATGTGCTTTACCACGCCGCCGTTTACCGGGACGACCACGGCAACGTCCTGGGCGTGCTCGCCTCAGCCCGCGATGTCACCGAGCGCAAACACCTCGATCAGTTGCTGCATGAGAAAAATGCCGAACTGGAGCGCGCCACGGCCATGGCAGAAAAGGCGAACCTCGGGAAATCAGAGTTCCTCTCAAGCATGAGTCATGAGTTGCGCACGCCACTCAACGCCATCCTCGGCTTTGCCCAACTTATCGAATCTGACTGCCCCCCGCCAACGCTAAATCAGAAACGCAACCTTGAGCAGATCCTGCGCGCGGGATGGTACTTGCTGGAACTGATCAACGAAATTCTCGATCTGGCGCAAATCGAGTCTGGAAAGATTATGTTGTCGCTGGAACCGGTCTCGCTGGTCGAATTGATGCGTGACTGTCAAACCATGGTTGGTCCGCAGGCAGATGATCGTGGAATCACCATCACGTGTGCACCACTTGATTCGGCCTATTTCATCAAGGCGGACCGAACCCGGATGAAACAGGTCTTGATAAACCTTCTTTCCAACGCAATCAAGTACAACCGGCCGAATGGCACGGTTAACGTCGCGTGCGCTTTGGTGGCCCCAGATTTAATTCGCATCAGCATTCAGGACACAGGTTGTGGAATGACTGCGGAACAACTGGCGCAGCTTTTCCAGCCTTTCAATCGTCTCGGGAAGGAATCCGGCCCGGTGGAGGGAACCGGTATCGGCTTGGTTGTGACCAAGCGGCTGATCGAATTGATTGGGGGCGCGATTGGCGTGGACAGCGCCGTGGGGGTGGGGAGCGTGTTCTGGATCGAATTCAAGCTGACGACTGCGCCTCGGTTCAACATTCAGGAAACCGAGCATAAGGTGCTAGAGCGGCCTCAGGTGTCGGATAGCACGCCGAAGCGTACGCTGCTCTATGTGGAAGACAAC
Source organism: Burkholderiales bacterium (assembly GCA_038215405.1). Classification (GTDB taxonomy): domain Bacteria; phylum Pseudomonadota; class Gammaproteobacteria; order Burkholderiales; family Burkholderiaceae_C; genus Rhodoferax. The sequence goes on along the minus strand of JBBQQX010000024.1, from coordinate 32,208 downwards.
CCGGCTAACCTGGACCTGATCGAGCAACTCATTGCTCGTCGCTCCGACCTGCGTATGGTAAGCGCGGGGGACGGAAATCTCGGCATTGAGTTTGCACGCGCCCATCAGCCAGACGTTATTCTGATGGACATTAACCTGCCAGGCATCAACGGGCTCGAAGCCATGAAAATCCTGCGCGCTGACCCTTTGACGGCGCATATTCCCATCATCGCAGTCAGCGCCAATGCGCTGCCCCGTGACATCGAGACTTGCCTTGCGGCTGGCTTTTTCGACTATCTGACAAAACCCATCAGGCTCAGCGAGTTTGTGCACACCCTCGACATGGCACTGAAATTTCCGGTATCGAATTAAGCCACGCAGCGACCATAGAGAAGACATGATTGATGGAGCATCACGCTGCTCGCATCGCACTTTCACGAAGTCACCCCGTAGACCAAAAATCGGGACAGGTCTTTCAGCGCATGACACCTTGTTGGTCGACGCGTGTCTGTGGTTTGAAATCGCTGAAACACCAACAAAACCCGCCCGTCGGGTGGGCGACCATCATTGATCGTGAAAATCAGTCCCTCGAATCGGCTGACCACACTCACCCATGCTGGCGGCGCACCCACGCGGTTCGCCACACACCTCGAGCACTATTTAATTTATAGCGCCACTCATCGTGCCTATAAGGGCTACAGCCCGGTTGAATGTGAAATCATCTCTTGCCGGGCCCATAACGGCGCTGATCTGCTGGTTGGCCTTGGCAAATCAAAGGCAATTACTCTCTGGTGGAGATAGAAAACCCTGGTGGTATTTTGGTGAAATCGGTGCCGGTCCAGACGCTTCAAATTGTCGACGTAATTGACCAACAGGCCGAACGACTGTGGGCACGACTACCGGGTAGACCCTGTCTGCAAAGGGTGCGGTGTCTGCCTATCTGCGGGAGCAAGTTTTTCCTCGGGTCGCCAGCTCCGCCATCGGCAGCAATGGGAGAGTCAGCGCTCATTGAGATTATGTTCCAGCCTGGCAATATATTGATACTTCGATCACATTTCTTGTCGCCATTAATGGACCGGTATCTGCCAGATCCCGATCATCGTGCCAATCGCCACTATGCCCGCTGCTGGTCGGGTCCTGCTAACAACGACCACCCCCCTTTCAGCAGCAGGTTGCGCCACCAAGCATCGCAAGACTGGCCAGCGCGAGCATCGAACGATTACTTTAGCTATCAAATCAGAAGCTGTTCACGCAATCTGCACCCGGGCTACAGCCTGATTTTGTCAATATTTTCATCGACAGAGGCGGCGAAATAGTGTCAACCCTCCATCCCCCGCTTCAGCCGCCACTGCTTGACCAGCGCATAAATCGCCGGAATGACGGCCAGCGTTAACACCGTCGAAGAGATCATGCCGCCCACCATCGGCGCGGCGATGCGGCTCATCACTTCGGAGCCGGTGCCGGTGCCCCACATGATCGGCAGCAAGCCGGCCATGATGGCGACCACGGTCATCATCTTGGGCCGCACGCGCTCGACGGCGCCTTCCATCACGGCCTCGTACAGGTCCCCCACATTGGGCTCGCGTCCGGCCGCACGGCACTTCAATTTGATCGCCTCCCAGGCGTGGTCGAGGTAGATCAGCATGATGACGCCGGTCTCGGCCGCCACGCCCGCCAGCGCGATAAAGCCGACTGCCACCGCCACCGACAGGTTGTAGCCCAGCGCCCACATCAGCCAGATGCCGCCGACCAGGGCGAACGGCACTGAGAGCATCACGATCAGCGTTTCGGTGATGCGCCGGAAGTTCAGGTACAAGAGCAAAAAGATGGACAGCAGCGTGACCGGGATCACGACCTTCATCTTCTCGACGGCGCGCTCCATGTATTCAAACTGGCCGCTCCAGGTGACGTAATAGCCGCTCGGGAAAGTCACTTGTTCTGCCACGGCCTTTTTGGCATCAGCCACGTAGCTGCCAATGTCGCGGTCACGGATGTCCACATAGATATAGGCCGACAGCAGCGCGTTCTCGGTGCGAATGCCGGGCGCGCCTTTGGCAACGATCACCTTGGCCACCTGGCCCAGCGGAATCATCGCACCTCCCATGGTGGGCACCAGCACTTGGCTTGCAATCTGTTGCGGGTCGCCGCGCATTTCACGCGGGTAACGCACGGTCACGCCAAAGCGCTCGCGGCCCTCGACGGTGGTGGTCACCATTTCGCCGCCGAGTGCGGTGCCGACCACATCGAGCAGGTCGCCCACCGCCAAGCCGTAGCGCGCCAACTGCTCCCGGTCGGGTTCAATGTTGAGGTAAAAGCCGCCGGTAATGCGTTCGGCAAAGGCGCTGGTGGTGCCCGGTACTTTCTTCACCACGGCCTCAATCTGCTTGGCCAGCTTTTCCATCTCGTCGAGGTTGTTGCCGAAGACCTTGATGCCAATCGGCGTGCGAATGCCGGTGGAGAGCATGTCGATGCGCGCCTTGATCGGCATGGTCCAGGAATTGGCCACACCGGGGAACTGCAAGGCCTTGTCCATCTCGGCAATCAGCTTGTCAATAGTCAAGCCTGCACGCCATTCGGATTCGGGTTTGAGGTTGATGACGGTCTCAAACATCTCGGTCGGGGCCGGGTCAGTCGCGGTGTTGGCGCGTCCGGCCTTGCCCCAAACAGATGAAACCTCAGGAAAGCTCTTGATGATCTTGTTTTGCGTTTGCAATAACTCAGCGGCCTTGGTGATTGACATGCCGGGCAGCGACGCGGGCATGTAAAGCAGGCTGCCTTCGTTGAGTGTCGGCATGAACTCGGAGCCCAGTTTTGAAGCCGGGTAGTACGAGACAGCCAGGGCCAGCAACGCCAGAAAAATCGTTACCTTTTTCCAGCGCATCACGCCGGCGATGATGGGTCGATAGACCCAGATCAGAAAGCGGTTTACCGGGTTCCTGGATTCGGGCATGATCTTGCCGCGAATGAACAGCAGCATCAGCACCGGCACCAGGGTGACGGATAGCAGTGCCGCACTGGCCATCGAGAAGGTCTTGGTGTAAGCCAGGGGTGAGAACAGTCGCCCCTCTTGACCTTCGAGCGCGAACACCGGCAAAAATGACACCGTGATGATCAGCAGCGAGAAGAACAGCGCCGGTCCGACCTCTTTGCAGGCCTCCAGCATGGCTTCAAAGCGCTGGCTGGTGCTGTGCTTTTCGGGCAGACGCTCTATATGCTTGTGTGCGTTTTCAATCATCACAATCGCCGCGTCAATCATGGCTCCGATGGCAATCGCAATGCCGCCCAGGCTCATCAGGTTGGAACTCATGCCCAGCAGCCGCATGGCGATGAACGCCATCAGGATACCCACGGGCAACATCAAAATAGCCACCAAAGCGCTGCGCACATGCATCAAGAAGACGATGCACACCAGCGCCACGATGAGCGATTCTTCGATCAGCGTTCTCTTCAAAGTGTCGATGGCCCGGTTGATCAGTTCAGAGCGGTCGTAGACCGTTTGCACCGTCACGCCCTCGGGCAGGCCGGGGCCAATCTCTGCAATCTTGGCTTTCAGGTTGGAGATCACTTCCAACGCGTTTTCCCCATAGCGGGCCATGGCGATGCCTGACACGACTTCACCTTCACCATTGAGTTCTGTCAAACCGCGTCGCTCGTCCGGTGTCAGTTCGACCCGCGCAATATCGCGAATCAGCACCGGCGTGCCCATTTCGTTTTTGACGACCAGCATCTCGATGTCGCCCTTGCCCCTCAAGTAGCCTTTGCCGCGCACCATGTACTCGGTCTCGGCCATCTCCACTGCGCGCCCGCCGACGTCGCGGTTGGAGTCGCGAATCACTTGCGCCACCTTCATCAGCGGAATGTTGTAGGCGCGCAGCTTGACCGGGTCCACTGTCACCTGGTAGGTTTGCACAAAGCCGCCGACTGACGCCACTTCAGCGACGCCGTGTGCCTTGGTCAGCTGGTAGCGCACATACCAGTCCTGAATGCTGCGCAGCTCGGCCAGGGTCTTGTCCTTGGCCAGCAGGGCGTACTGGTAGACCCAGCCCACGCCCGTGGCGTCCGGCCCGATTTGCGGCGAAATTCCTTTGGGCATGCGCCCCGAGGCAAAGTTGAGGTACTCCAGCACGCGCGAGCGCGCCCAGTAGATGTCAGTGCCATCCTCAAAAATGATGTAAACAAAGGACGCGCCAAAGAACGAGAAGCCGCGCACCACTTTGGATTTGGGCACCGACAGCATGGAAGTCGTCAACGGGTAAGTCACTTGGTCTTCCACCACCTGCGGCGCCTGGCCAGGGTATTCCGTATAGACGATGACCTGCACATCCGACAGATCCGGTAGCGCGTCAATCGGTGTGCGCAGTACGGCAAAGACGCCGCCAACGACGATGAACAGCGTGGCCAGCAGCACCAGAAAGCGGTTACGGCCTGACCAGTCAATAATTTTCGACAGCATGGTTACTTCTTGACGCTGGTGATCACCCATTCACCGGGTTGGCGTTCCACAAACTCGACCGTCACTTTGGCGCCCGGTTTAAGCGAACTCAGCAGTGACGCATTGGCGGCTTTGAACTCCATCGTCATGGCTGGCCATTTGAGGCTGGCAATGGGGCCATGGCTCAGACTGACAGTGCCTGCCTTGGCGTCGACGCTGTCGACCGTGCCCACCGCTTGATGGCTTGCCGCCTTAGGTGCAGGCGCCTCGGGCGTGCTTGCTGCTGCCGCACTGGCGGGTCCTGCAGGCGCGGCGCTGGCAAAGCCGCCCACCGCCGCCTTCAAATTGCTCTCGGCATCAATCAGGAAGTTGGCCGCAATGACCACCGGCTCGCCAGCTTTCACGCCATCGAGAATCTCAACATAGTTGTCACTGCGCGCACCCAGTTTGACTTCACGCGGCTCGAAGCGGCCAGCCCCTTTTTCGATCAAGACAATCTGTCGTGTGCCGCTGTCGATCACTGCTGACACCGGCACCGCCACGACCGGGCCTTTGGCTGCGACCTGCATTTCCATCTGGGCAAACATGCCCGGCTTGAGCAGCAAACCTGGGTTCGCCAACTCGACCCGTACCGGCACGGTTCGCGTTTCTGCCTTGAGCGTGGGGTAGACATAGGTCACCGTGCCCGCAAACACCTTGTCGGGGTAGGCGTTGATCTTGACTTGCGCTTTGGCGCCGGTTTTGACCAGGCCCAAGTCCTGTTCAAACACGTCGGCAACCACCCACACGTGGGACAGGTCAGCCACCTGGTACAGCATCTCGCCGGGCATGAAGCGCATGCCCTGCACCGCCTTTTTCTCCATCACGATGCCAGACACTGGCGAGCGGAAGGTGAGTGTGCGCAGCGGCGTGCCAGACTGGGTCAATGCCTTGATTTGCTGTTCCGAGATGTCCCAATTCTTCAGGCGCGCCAGGCTGGACTGGGCCAACTGCTGCATCCCGGATTGGGCCTGGCTGCTGGCGTCTTTGAGTGCTCCCACGCCCTGCATCGCGACAGCGTATTCGCGTTGGGCAGAGACCAGTTCCGGGCTGTAGACTTCAAACAGCGGCTGGCCCTTGCCGACCGGCTGGCCGGTGACGTTGACGTGCAGGCGCTCGACATAGCCCTCGAACTTGGGCGCGATCGTGTACAGGCGGCGCTCATCGGGCTCGACCCGGCCGGCAGCGCGCACCGATTTGTCCAGCGCTCGCAACTGGGCAGCTTCCACGCGAACGCCCAACTTTTGCACTTTCTCGGTACTGATCCTGACCTGGTTGGCCGGCGCCTCCTCCTCGTCTGCCCCGCCCGCATAGACCGCGATGTAGTCCATCCCCATCGGGTCCTTTTTTGGCGTGGGCGATGTGTCAGGCAGGCCCATGGGGTTGCGGTAGTAGAGGACTTTCTTGGCGGCGGCCGCCGTCGCCCCGGTGTCGGCCTGCGGCTGGACTACAGAGCCTCTGTGGCCAATCCAGTAGCCGCCACCTGCGGCCAGCACGGCAACAGCGACCACACCCGCGAACATTCCAGTGCTTTTGTTCATCGTTTTTCATCCGAATAGACCGGGATGTAGTCCATCCCCATTGCATCTTTTTTAGGCGTGGCGGAGGTGTCAGAGCCGCCCATCGGATTGCGGTAATGAAGTAGCTTTCTTTGAGCGCTGTCGCCACCCGGCGTCGGCATGCTGCCCTGAACCTGGACCGCATGCTCGGCTGGGCTTTGTCCTCGGTCGCAGCCCGTGGTCAACACGGTCGCTGCGATCAACAAACCGACCATTTGAAACCTGGTTCTCATAATTCTTCTCCTAATAATTTTTCAATTTCCGCCAAACGCATTTGCGCTTCAAATTGCGCTTTAAGTTGACCTTGTTTGGCTTGACGAATCTGACGCTGGGCGTCGAGCAGGGCGGCAAAGTCAAGCTTGCCGTTCTCATAGCTGGCTAGGGAGGAACTGAAGCTCAGGTCCGCCTGCGGCAGCAGGCTGCTGGTGGCCAGCGCGCCGGTGCGTCGCGCCGCCTCCATGCCGGCGAGGTTTTGCGCGAGTTCAGCCAGCACCTGGTTGGCGGCAGCCTCTTTGCGCGCATGGGCCGCCGAGACCATGGCCTCTGCTTCTCGCTCCATCGCGCGCCGGGAAGTTTGTTGCAGCGGGATATTGACTTCCAGCATCAGACTCCACTCCTTGACGCGACTGTCGACTTGCGTCGGGGAAATCGCCAGGGTGAAATCCGGGTAGCGGTTTTTGTAGCTCAAGTCCCGGCTCTTCCCGGCCGCCTGGATGCGTGCCTCTTCACTGAACAGTTGCGGGTTGCGGTTGCGCACGCGCTGTTCCAGCTTGGCGGTGTCGAGCAGGGCAGCGGCGGGCATCGTTCGCAGACCCTCGGGGGGCGCCAGTGGTGCTTGAGCAGGCCGCGCCAGCAGCGCATTGAGCCGCGCATCAACTTGCAGGCGTTCACTCTCGATCATCACCAACTCATTGCGCATATTGGTCTGCTCGACCTGAGACCGGATCACGTCTTGCTGCGCCGCTAACCCGCCGGCATAGCGGCTCTGCGCCACCTGCTCAAGTCGCGCCATCAAATCAAGAATCTCTTGTGTCAACTTCTCGTTCCCGCGCAGGTAATAGCGCTGCGCCTGAGCCGTCTTGACCCGCGCTGCCAGTTCAGACCATGCACCCAGCGCCTTGCCTTCGCTGTTCTGGGCTTCAAATTGCGCGATATCGCGCTTGAGCTCACGTTTGCCAAACCACGGAAGGTCCTGCATCAGTGTGTACTTGGTGCTGCCGACCGCACTGGGCCACAGGCTTGGGTTCTGCTCCCCCATTTTGGTGATGTCCATCCACTCGATGCGAAATTTGGGGTCCATTAAGGCGCCCGCGGGCTCGACACGTTCAGCCGCGGCCAGCGCCTCAAAGCGCATGCTGGCGTAGTCGGGGTTGCGTTCTTTGGCAAGTGCAAGCAGGCCCTCGACGCTGGCCCCTGGAATTTCTTCGCTGGCTTGGGCGGCGATGGGCGCCCCCAGCGCCAACAGCACGGCGATCACGCCGGTCTTTAGTGCGTAGGACATGGCGCGGCCTACTTTGCGTCGCTGGCCAGCAGGGCATCGCCGACCAGGCTTCTGAGCTGATCAAAACCGAAGCTGGGCAGCGGCTTGCCGTTGACAAAGTATTCGGGCGTCATGGTGACGTTCATGGTTTTGGCATCAAGCAGATCGCGGGCAATCATGGCCGCCACTTCCGTGGCGTTGGCGTCGTTTTGCAGCCTGGCCATGTCCAGTCCCAAGGGCGCCAGCAGCGGCCCTATCAACTCGGCATGGGCGACGTGGTTTTGGACCCATACATCTTGAGAGGCAAACAGCGCTTCCAGTGTGGGCTCAAACTTGCCTTGCTTGCGCGAGGCTTCCAGTGCCTTGACCACGGCCTCAGAGCCTGGATGAAATGGGGCATAGCGCATTGACAAACGAATTTTTCCAGGATGCTCGGCCATCAGCGCCTTGATCATTGGGTAGAAGTCGCGGCACGTGCCGCAAGCCGGGTCAAAGAACTCGACGATATGCACCGGCGCATTGGCGTCGCCGAAGCTGGGTGCATCCGGGCGCACCAGTGCGACCTGATTTTTCGCTGCCAGTTGCGCGGCCTGCTCGGTCTGCTGCTTCTTGAAAAGATAGGCACCAGTGACAAAGGCGACAACCAACAAGACTGCGGCGACGATAAAGATACTTTTTTGTTTCATTTGGATGTCTTGAGGTAAGCGGCGATCAGCAAGACGTTAATCACCAGGAATGCGAGGAAGGAAAGCAGTGGTATGGTGACAAAGCCCAGCCACTGGACCTGCACGGTGGAGCAGGGAATGCCTTGCCGGCACGGGGTCAACGTCTCGGGGATGAACCCTGCGGTCAGAAGCAAGTGAAAGCCCGCTACCAGCAAACCGCCCACGGCCAAAGGCAGGGCGTAGCGCACGACTTTCGGGTCGAACGGAAAGAGCCCGACTGCGAGAATGAAAACCAGTGGGAACATGAAGATGCGCTGGTACCAGCACAGCACGCAGGGTGCAAAACCCATGATTTCGCTCATGAACAAGGCGCCTAGCGTGGCTGCTGCGGCGAGCAGCCAGGCGCCGAAAGTGGGTGTCCACGGAGTCACTTTCATGGATAGAAGCTTGCTGCGGGTACCTATTTCACCGGCTCAAAGCGAGTGACTGTCAGGGTGCCGTCGGCCGGGATGGAAAAGCGGATTTTTTGTCCTGGGGTCATCTGGTCGAGCATCGCTGCGTCCTTGACGCCAAAAGCCATGGTCATCCCTGGCATGCCATTGGGCAAGGCCTCATGTGCCAACACAACCCGCGCCTTGGGTTTGTCGATCTTCTTCACGGTCGCCAAAACCCACGGGGCTTCAGCGGGGCTCGCGATTTTTGCGGTGTTTTGGGCGATCACGCTGGTGCCGGCCAAGGCGATCAGTACAGCGGTAAGGAGCGTTTTCATGGTTTTTTTCCTGCGGCTTAGTGTTGAGCAAAAATGCTGCTTGTGCCATCCAATTGCACAAGCAGCGTATCGTAATGCGCTGGATTGCCCTGGGCCGGCATGCCCGGCGAGCCGGCGACCATGCCGGGAACAGCAAGGCCAAGCGCTTTGGGCTTTTCCTTGAGCAAGCGCGCAATATCAGCGACTGGTACATGCCCCTCGAAAACGTAAGCCCCGATGCGCGCCGTGTGGCAGGAGGCCAGGCCTTCTGGCATGCCCAGTGCCTTTCTTTCTGCCGCAACGTCGCTCACGACGTGGGTCGTGACCTTGAATCCGCTCGTTTGCATGACCTCCACCCAGCCGCCACAGCAGCCACAGTCGGGGCTCTTGAATACGTCGACCGCAACAGCCGTGGCCGCCCAGCCGTTGGCAGAGCCCAGCAAGGCGGCGACAAGAATGAAAGGAACGCGTAACTTCATGAGAACTCCTTCTGCTATTGAACTGGGCCTAGTTTGCCCGCCCGGCCCCGACATGAAGCTGACCAGAACATTACATTTCTGTCATTTTCGAGGTTTTCGTCGCCCCGGCATCGGTCAACCTGGCGCGCTTCAAGCGCAGCGCGTTGCCGATCACCGACACCGAACTGAAGCTCATGGTCAGGGCCGCGATCATCGGTGAGAGCAGCCACCCCGTCAGTGGATACAGCACGCCAGCGGCAATCGGGATCGCCAAAGCGTTGTAGAGCAGGGCAAACAGCAGGTTTTGCTTCATGTTGGACACGGTTGCTTCTGACAGCAAGCGCGCTGTTGCCAACGCGCGCAAATCGCCCTTGATCAATGTCAGTTGTGCGCTGTTCATGGCCACGTCCGTGCCCGTGCCCATGGCCACGCCGACATCCGCTTTGGCCAAGGCCGGCGCATCGTTGATGCCGTCTCCGGCCATCGCCACGATGCGCCCTTCTTTTTGCAGCTTTTCCACCAGCAGCAACTTGTCCGCCGGCTTGACGCCGCCATGGACTTCGTCAATGCCCAAGCGGGCAGCCACTGCCTTGGCGGTGGTCAGGCCGTCACCGGTGGCCATCACGATGCGCAAGCCAGATGCTTTCAAGGTGGTCAAGGCTTCGGGCGTGGTTGTCTTGATCGGGTCAGACACCGCCAGCAGGCCCGCCAGCTTGCCGTCAACTGCCAGATGCATGACGCTGGCACCTTCACTGCGCAAGCCTTCAGCCTGCTCCATCAGGGGTGCCACCGAGACGCTGATCTGCTCCATCAAGGTGTTGTTGCCAAGGGCCAGTTGGTGCCCTGCCACCTGAGCGCGCACACCAATGCCGGAAGCTGACTCAAAGTTTTCTGGCTTGTCCAGGGTCATGCTACGCTCGCGCGCAGCGCGCACGATCGTCTCGGCCAGCGGGTGCTCGCTGCCCTGGTCCAGGCTCGCGGCCAGGCGCAGCAACTCGTCGGCCTCAAAGCCAGCAGCCGGCACCACCCGGTCAAAGGTCGGGTGCCCCTCGGTCAGGGTGCCGGTCTTGTCGATGATGAGTGTGTCTACTTTGCGCAGGTTTTCAATCGCCGCAGCGTCGCGAAACAACACGCCGCGCGTGGCCCCCAATCCGGTGGCTACCATGATCGACATCGGCGTGGCCAGCCCCAAGGCGCAGGGGCAGGCGATGATCAGCACAGCCACCGCGTTGACGAGGCCGAAAACCCAACTCGGTTCCGGTCCGAACAGTCCCCAGACAAAGAAAGTAAGGACCGCAATGGCCAGGACGGCAGCGACAAAGTAGCCAGCCACTACGTCAGCCATGCGCTGCATTGGCGCCCTGGAGCGCTGCGCCTGGGCCACCATTTGCACAATCTGGGCCAGCATGGTCGCAGCGCCCACTTTGTCGGTGCGAATGACCAAGGCCCCGCTGGTATTGAGCGTCGCGCCGATTACCTTGTCGCCCGCGACCTTGCTCACGGGCACGGGTTCCCCCGTCAGCATGGATTCATCGACGGCGCTGCTGCCCTCGGTCACGATGCCGTCCACCGGCACCTTTTCGCCCGGGCGCACACGCAGCAGATCCCCCACATGCACATGGGTCAGCGGCACGTCCTCTTCCGTGCCATCGTCGCGAATGCGTCGGGCCGTCTTCGGCGCCAGGCCCAGCAGGGATTTGATCGCCGCCGAGGTCTGGGAACGGGCTTTGAGCTCAAGCAGTTGCCCCATCAGAGTGAGCGAGATGATGACAGCCGCCGCTTCAAAATAGACGGCGACCCGACCCATGTAAACGAAAGAGGCGGGGAACACCTGGGGCACGGTCGTGGCAGCCACGCTATAGAGGTAAGCTGCACCGGTACCTAGGCCGATCAGCGTCCACATATTCAGGCTGCGGTTCAGCACCGACTGCCAGCCGCGCACAAAGAAGGGCCAACCGGCCCACAGCACAATTGGCGTTGCCAGGACGAGTTCGACCCAGCTTTGCACGGCGCCATCCATCCAGTCTTGATAATGGCCAAACATCGCCAGCATGAAGACGATCGCCGTCAATGGCAAAGTCCACCAGAAGCGGCGTGAGAAGTCGCGCAACTCCGGGTTCTCGTCATCCTCAAGACTGGGCAGCTCCGGCTCCAGTGTCATGCCGCACTTGGGACAGTTGCCAGGATGGTCTTGACGAATCTCCGGGTGCATCGGGCAGGTGTAGATGGTAGCGCCGGCCGGCGACGGCGATATCGCCACGGTGGGAGCCGGCGACAGGTAAGACCCTGGATCAGCGGCGAATTTGCCCTGGCACTTGGCGCTGCAGAAGTAGAAAGTATGCCCATCGTGCGCCAGCCGGTGCGGCGACTCTGTGGTCACTGACATGCCGCAAACCGGGTCTTTCAGTGGCGGCGCAACACCCTTGCTGGCTCCGGGCTCTGCAAGCGGATGTTCGGGCGAATCGGTAGGGTTGGAGGGGGGCATGACCATCTTTCGGTTGATTGGTGAGCGGGGCTAAATCACCTGGAGCTGTCCCATCATCCCGGCACCTTCGTGCTCAAGAATGTGGCAATGGAACATGCGAATGCCCTTGAAGTTCTGGACCATTTTGACGCGTACCGTCTCGCCCGACTTCAGGTTGACGATGTCGTTCCAGGCGCGATATGGCGCTGGCGTGACCTTGCCATTGACCTCCCGCTCAACCACCTGGAACTGCGTGCCGTGGATGTGGAAAGGGTGGTCCATATCCGACTCATTGGCGATTTCCCACAACTCCACCTGGTTGACCTTGCTCACCAGATCGATGCGCTTCATGTCGAAGGACCGGCCATTGACCAGAAATTCCATGCTGTGTTTGCCGCCTGCCATTGACATGTTCTCTGAGAAAACAACACGCTTTTTAGCCATTGGAGTGCCCAAATCAACAATGCGGCCCAATACGGGAGGCAGCGGCTTGACCGAATTTCCGGTCACGTTGCCAAGATCGACCGTCAAAATAGAGAGTGCTTTCTCGGCTGCCACCGTACCCATTTTCCCCCGGTCGTAGGCGGCTGCGACAAGTTCAATCCGTCCCGCGTTGCCATTGGCATCGACAATGATCTCGGCCCGCTCGGCGGGCGCCAGCAGCAATTCGGTCAGTCCGGCGACGGGGCGCTCCAGCCGCCCGCCATCGGTGCCGACCAGCGTCAAACCCGCGCTGGGTAGCGTCAAGCGCAGGTAGCGCGCGCTCGAGGCATTCCAGACCCGCCAACGTTCACGCCCGCTGCGGTCGAACCGAAGCAGCGGTTGGCGCTGCGCGTTGACCAACGCGAACTGCCCTTCACGACCGTTCATTTCGTCGTTTGCATCGTTGGGCGCAATGCGGCCGTCTGCGCCGAGCTTGAGGTCGGAGACCACGAGCAAGCGCTCGGCAATAGCGCCAAGTGGATCGGCCTTGGCGCGCACGATGAAAGTACCGGCCAAACCGCGGTACACCTGCTCCGGCGTCGTGAGGTGTGGATGCGGGTGGTACCAATAGGTGCCGGCACTGCCGAGGGGCAAGGTGAATCGGTACAGGCGCTTTCCCCCGGGCTTGACCGCATCGTGTGGATTGCCATCTTGCTCCGGTGGCACCGGCAGACCGTGCCAATGCACTGTCGTGGCTTGCGGCAGGCGGTTTTCGAAGAGAATTTCGACCGTGTCGCCCTCCATCACCTCAATCAGCGGACCCGGCAGGCTGGCGTTGTAAGCCCAGAATTCGGTCGGCGCACCCGCCAGCAATGGCACGCCAATAGGTGCCGCGATCAGCGCTGCGCGAAACAGCCCAGCCTGACTGCTGGTATTGGCCAACCTCACCAGATCACGTAAATCCGCACCTGCAGTCAAGGTGTCAACTGCCGCGAGCTTGGCCGGCATATCGGTCCCCATGCCCATCATTGCCATCATTGGCGCTGTGCCGGATCTGATACTTTGCGCCCATCCCAGGTTGAGCCCAAGAAGGGGCAAGCTGCCAAGAGCCGCGAGAACGCTGCGTCGATTTGTCATGGGGTACCTCATCTGTGTCATTACCACCCGCTTTTACCGCCCCAAGCTACTTGGCCACTGGCATGGCAGCAGACTCCCGATCCATCATCATCTGCATCATCATCTGCATCATCTCCATGCGCTTGGCCATCATCTTGTGGTGCGCACCCATGTCGCCAGTCATGCCCGGCATGCCCTTCATGTCGCCCATGCCAGCGCTGGACATATCGCCCATCATTGCCATGCCGTCCTGCATTGCTTTCATGTGCTCGGCCATCAGCTTGCTGCGCTCTTGCGGCGTTTTGGCGCTGACCATTTTGTCGTGCATGGCCTGCATGGCCTTCATCTGCGCGTCCATGCTGGCCATGTGGTCGGGGGTCGCCATGCTGTTGGCAGATGCGGTGCCCATGGGCGTCGTCGGCGCTGTGTTGCAGGCCGCCAGCAACGCTGCGCTGGTGAGGACAGCGGCCAGTGGAATAAATCGAAAATGGGTCATGACAGACTCCTGGTTAGGTTGATTAACACCGCGAACGGCGAGGGAGATTCGATACATAGGCGGCCCTGCAATGGCGTCACTTGTCGCCTCGTTTGACAACCCAAACCACGAGGACGACAACGACAAGCAGCAAGATCGGCATTCCGATGCCACCGTAGCCGCCCATCCACCCAGTGCCCCATATGCCGCCATTCATCATGGTGCCGTTCTGCGCCGAGGCGACACCAGCGGTCAATAGTGCCAGCGCACCCACTGTCGAAGTAAGCAAGGTCTTCATCAATCTTCTCCTGTAAAACGTTGAGAGCTCAATCTGCATGGGCGTCCTGCCGCTGTCTGTGTGGCAGCCCACGCAGCCTGGCGGGACAAAAGATGGCCCGTCATTTTCAAAAGGCTCCGACATGTGGCAGTGTGCGAGCCTGAGCCCATCAGCGAGCTGACAGCCGGATTACATTTCTGTCATCTGTTCCTTGAGGTGGCTTTTGCATACCGCAAACAGGGCTTGGTCGAAACTGGTTTTGTCGTCGATCTCGCCCGCGACGGCCCGCAAGGTTTGCATCACGGGTTGACCGAGGCCTAGGACCTGGCCATTCTCGATGTCATGCTGCAGGCATCAATAGCTGGGCCAGGGGCCGGTATGATGCAACGATGTTGCTTGGCTATTTCAGCACGAAGCGCGCCGTGGACGACTTTCCTGCCAGTGAGACCACGGCCAAAACTTTGGTGTTGGCGGCCACTTTGAAGCTACCTTTGGCTTCGAGCTTGTCACCAACCGGCTTGAGTTCAACTTCCTGTTTGTCAGCGCCGACCAGCACGGTGAGCTTGGCGCTGGCTTTGCTGACATCGACCGTCTTGCCGTGGTCGCGCAGGTGCAATTGCATCAACTCGGGCTTGGCGATCAGTTCGTACTCGATGTCCTTGACCTCGACCACCATGCCGCCATGCAGCGGCTGGGGATTATGGCTATGGCCGTCTGCTGCGAATGCGGCGCCCGTTGCGGCGAGGGCCAGTGTTGCGATGAGTTGAGCGAGTTTCATGAAGTTTCCAGTCAAGAGTTAAAAAATTGAAGCACAGATGTGGAGTTAAAAGGACGGCGATCGGCCTAAAAGGCATCGGTATCCTTGGCGTCGCGCAGGGCTTCAGCATCCTTGCGGCCGAACAGCCAGAACATGGCCGGTGTGAGGAAGGTGTCGAGCAGCGTCGAGCTGATGAGGCCCGAAAAGATCACCACCGCCACCGGATGCAGAATTTCGGTGCCGGGCCTTTCGGCCTCGAACAGGAGCGGTGCCAGCGCAAACGCCGTCACCAGCGCCGTCATCAGCACCGGGCTCAGGCGCTCCAGCGAGCCGCGCACGATCATCTTGTGGTCGAATTCCTCGCCCTCGAAGCGCATCAGGTTGATGTAGTGACTGACCTTCAGGATGCCGTTGCGCACTGAAATGCCCGCCAGCGTGATGAAGCCCACCAGGGCCGCCACCGACAGCGGCTGCCCGGAGAGCCACAGGCCGAACACGGCCCCTACCAGGGCCAGCGGGATGTTGGCCATGATCAGGGCCGACAGGACGAAGGACTTATAGCGTGTGTACAGCACCACAAACATCAACACGGCCGACACGATGGACAGCAGCCCGATCAACCGGGACGCTTCTTCCTGCGCCTGGAACTGGCCACCCAGTGTGACGAAGTAAGCCTCGGGCATCGGCGTCTGGGCCACTACGCGCCGGATGTCCTCGATGACGTCCGACAGGGCTCGCCCCTGCGCATTGGCCGACAGTACGATGCGGCGCTTGCCGTCGTCCCGACTGATCTGGTTCGGGCCGTCGCTGTCGTCGATGCTGGCTACCTTGGAAAGTGGAATGCGCCCGTTGGGAGTCTCGATCAGGATTTGCCCCAGTCCCTCCACTGCGCGCGCCGACTCCGGCAGGCGAACGACCAGCGCAAAGCGTCGGCTGCCTTCGACGATCTGGGTGATCTTCTCGCCCTCGACCAGGCTTTGCAGCGTGCTCAAAATCTGCGGTGCCGGCACGCCATAGCGGGCAGCCGCCCCATAGTCGACGTGCACCTTGATCTGCGGCGCCAGCACCTGCTTTTCAATGTCAAGATCGGCCAGGCCGGGGATGCTGGCCAGCCTGGCACGCAACACTTCGGCCTGGCCACGCAAGGTATCGAGATCCTCACCGAATATCTTGATCGCGATCTGCGAGCGCACGCCCGACAGCATGTGGTCGATGCGGTGCGAGATCGGCTGCCCGATGGCCACCGCCGCAGGCAGGTTGACCAGACGCGCTCGGATGTCGGCCGACACCTCATCCATCGAACGTGTGATCTCGCCGGAGGGCTTCAAGCCGACGTCGAGTTCGCTGACGTGAACCCCTTCGGCGTGCTCGTCGAGTTCGGCGCGACCGCTGCGCCGTCCGACGTGCGTGACCTCGGGCACCTGCTTGACCAGTACCTCGGCCTGGCGCGCCACCAAAGTGGTCTCGGTCAAGGTCACGCCCGGGTTCAGGCGCAGGCCAATCACCAGCGTCCCCTCGTTGAACGGCGGCAAGAATGTGGTCGGGAAAAACGGCACGGCCGCCGCCGCCGCCAGCACTGCCAGTGCAGCAGCGGCCAGAGCGGCTTTGGGTCGCATCAAAACCATCTGCAGGCCGCCGCGGTAGCGCGCCTTCAGCCACGCCAGCAACTTCGTGTCGCCGTGCTCAAGCGACTTCATGCCCGGCAGCAAGTAGTAGCTCAGCACCGGCGTCACGGTCACGGACACCACCAGGCTGGCCAGCGTCGAGACGATGAACGCAACGCCCAGCGGTACAAAAAGGCGCCCCTCCATGCCCGGCAGGGCAAACAGCGGCAGAAAAACTAGCACGATGATGGCGGTGGCATAAACGATGCCTGAGCGCACTTCGAGCGAGGCCTTGCTGACCAGTTGCAGCGGATGCAGGCGATGGTGAGGGTGCGCGGCGCGATCAATTTTGAGCCGCCGGATGATGTTTTCAACATCCACCACGGCGTCGTCCACCAAGCCGCCGATGGCAATGGCCAACCCGCCCAACGTCATGGTGTTGATCGACATCCCGAAATATTTGAACACCAGTGCCGTCATGAAGATCGACACCGGAATCGCGGTCAAGGCAATCACCGTCGGCCTGAGGGTGCCTAGGAAGAAGAACAGTATGACTGCGACAAACACCGAAGCGCCGATCAGTTTGCCTTGCAGTGTGCTGATCGACGCCTCGATAAAAGTGGCCTGGCGGAAGGTCACCATGGGCGCATCCATCCCGTTCGGCAGAGATTTGCGCATCTCCGTCAGCGCGGTCTCGATCGTGCGGGTCAGTGCGATCGTGTCAGCGGCCGGCTGTTTCTGGATGCTCAGGATCACCGCCGGCTTGCCCTCAAAACCTGCGTCACCGCGCTTGATGGCTGCCGCAAAAGTGACGTCTGCGATTTGTCGCAGCAGCAGGGGCTGGCCGTCGCGTGCGGTCAGCGCGAGATTGCGCAGATCATCGAGGCTGGAGCTGCGCCCCAGGTTGCGGATCAGGTACTCGCGACCATTGAGTTCCAGAAAGCCCCCCGATGTGTTGCTGGAATAGCCCTTGAGCGCGCCCTCCAACTGCCCGTGGCTGATGCCGAGCTCGGCCATGCGCACGGTGTTGGGCTGGACCTGGAACTGGCGCACCTCACCGCCGATTGGCACAACCTGTGCCACGCCGGGAATCGCCAGCAGACGCGGTCGCAGCACCCAGTCGGCGTATTCGCGCACCGTCATTGCAGAGACCTTGCTCGTATCAATCGGAATCGCAATCTGCATGATCTCGCCCATGATCGAGCTGATCGGCCCCATGGTTGGCACCGTGCCATCGGGCAGTCCCTCTTTCATGGAGGACAGGCGCTCTCCAATCATCTGGCGGGCTCGAAAGATGTCGGTATCCCAGTTGAAGGTCACGTACAGAAACGACAATCCGGCGCTGGAGGCGGAACGTACCGCCTCCACACCGGGCAGCCCATTCATGGCCGTTTCCAACGGAAAGGTGATGAGTTGCTCAACCTCTTCGGCGGCCATGCCACCGGCTTCGGTGATGACGGTAACAGTCGGCTTGTTGAGGTCGGGAAAAACGTCAACCGGCGTGCGGCTGAGCGTGAACGCGCCATAGGCCATCAGCACGAGGCTGGCGATGATCACCAGCAGGCGGTTGGCAAGGCTGTTATCGAGTACCCACTTGAACATGCTAACGCACCTGATTGATCAACGTGGCGCCCTGCGTGGCCACACGATCACCCGTCGCCAGGCCCGACGTGACGACCACCGTCGCGCCGTCGAGCGGCTCGGCCATGACCACACGCGCCTCGAACCGTTCGGGCGCGGTCTTGACCCACACAATGGTCTGGTTCGCGGGGTTCTTCATCAATGACGCGGCCGGCACCGGCACGCCCGCCAGCAGCGTGCGGCTTTGCACCACCACAGAGACCGGCTGGCCGACGGCGAGCTGGCTGAGCGCTGGGCCTTCGGCCCGGAACGCCAGGGGCAGCGCCTGCTCGCGTAGCGAGCGCGACGCGCCCACGAAGACCAGCGCGATCTTCTGGCCGCCCACGGACAGGAAGGCGCCGCCCACGTCGGCCGCCAGTGCGGTGTCGAAGGCCAGCGCCTCAATGCGCAAGCGCGTGGGGTCGACCACCTCGAACAGCAGTTCGCGTGCATCGACCACCTGCCCAGCCACGGCGTTGGCCGAGGCGATGACGCCTGACACCGGGGCCAGGAGCGTGTCGCGCGCGGACAGGCCGGCATCTACCGCTCGGACGCGTGCACCCAGACTCTCGACCTCACTCTCAAGCGCCTCGATTTCCTTGCGCGGCACGGTGTCCGCCAGTTCCAGCAAGCGCGCCAGGCGCTTGCTGGCCAGGCTGCGGCTGGACCTGAGTTCGGCCAGTTGCGCCGCTTGGTTCGAGCGCTCGATCGCCGCCGTGGCCGGCAACACGTAGGCCAGCACCTCTCCCTTGCGAACGGCTTGCCCGACCGATGGGAACCCCCGTGGACCCGATTGCAGCCGGCCGGCCACCAGTGCCTGTACCTTGCCGCCGGCGTTGGGGTCCATCACGACCTTGCCTGACAACGCGCGCGCGCGTGGCAACTGCTTGACCTCGCCGACGAGCGTGCGCACTCCCATCTGGCGCTGCGCTGGCTTGGGCAGGAACACGCTGCCGTCGGGCAGGCGCTTGGGGCCGCTGCCCGTGGCCGCCGGGTCGCCATCCGCAGCGTCGTGGCCACCGTCGTGGCCGGGTCCGGCCCAGACTGGCGCCGTCAAGCTCAGCAGTACCGCACAGCAAGCGGCCCTGGCGGCGGACTTCAGAAAACCCGGCATCATGCTGCACCCCCAACTCGGTTGATTCGATGGCTGCGCACGCGCCGCAGGCCCATCACAAGCAGGGCCAGCGCGAGCAGTCCAGCCAGCAGCCAGCCGCCATACTTCTGCCATGGTGCGCTGACGGCGGCTGCAACGGTGCGTGTGTCTGCGCGGATCTCCAGCTCACCGGCGAGCAAGTCGCTCTCCTGACCCGCGAGCACCGTTGCCGCCACAGGCGTCACACCTGGTAGCGGCTCTTGCGCGAGCATCGCCTCGAACTCGCCCTCGCCAACGGGCTTGACTGCTATCTTCACGCCGCCCAATTCGAGTTCAAGCGTCGCGTCCCTGACCGGGCTGTTGTCGTCCGCGCGGTCCAGATAAAGGGTGAGCAGCTTGCCCCGGAGCACGCCGATCAACTCAAACGTCTCGGACACCGCACTGAAGCGCGGCAACCCTGCCCCGAGCGCAGCAGGGGCTGGTGCTGCGTGATCATGGCCTGCGTCTGCCCAGGTCGAAAGCGGGTTTGCCGCCATCACTGTCGCCAGGCACAAGGCTGCAAGTCTCTTAAAGAGGATCATCATTGGATTTCTCAAGTTAACGCTGATCTTTAGCGGGTTATTCGGGAAGCAGGCCCAGGGCCTGGCGCAGGGACGACACCGCGGCGGCAAGATCGATGCGCGTACGAGCCGCCTGACGCTGGGCCTGCGTGGCGTCGAGTTCGATGCGCAAGCGGGTTGGCAAGTCGGTTTCCCCCATTTGGTAAGACTTCTGGAAGAAGCTTCGCGACTCACGGGCGAGTTGCCAACGTTTGTTCGAGGCCTGGACCTGCGCCCGTGCAGATGCGAGCCGCACCTGGGCGGTATCGCGCTCAGCCCGTACGCGCTCCTGCTCCAGAAAAAGTAGTTCCTCGGCATCGATCAGGTCGGCCCGTGCAGTTGAAATTTTGGCCCGCTTGCCACTGGCAGAGCCAAAGGGGATGCGGATCCCCAGCGTCACGCTTTGCTGATAGGGCTCGCCATTCGCACCCCGGTCACGTGCCGTTTCCAGCGTCAGTTCAGGGTTGCTGCGGGTTTGCACCTGGGCCAGATCGGCGGCGCGGCGTGCCACGTCCGCCCGGTCTGCCAGTTCGGTGAGAACGGCATGGCGGGTTTCCAGGGTCGCCATATCAACAGGCTCAGCCGGTACAGGCTCGGCCACCGCCTCGGCATCAGGCACGGGCTCCGGCGCGACACCGGTTAGGGCGCGCAATTGATGAGATGCGCCGACCAGCGCGCTGACAGCCTTGGCCAGGTCGCCTTGCGCCGTCGCTACCGCGCCATCAGCCATGTTTTGATCGGCGCGCGTCAGATCGCCCGATTTGACCCGCTTGGCCACATCCGCGGCCAACTGCTGCGCATTGTCCAGGCGCTCAAGCGCCAGCGCATGCTCGCCGTGGGCATGCTGCCACTGCCAATAGGCCTCGCGCGCATTGGCCGCCGTGCGCAACTGGGCCGCAAGCACCCGGCTCGCGTTCGCACGAAGCTCGGCGTCTGCCAGGGCGACCGTGCCGGCACGCTCGCCCGGCAGCCATAAGGGCAAGGCCAATGCAGCTGAATCCGCGCGATTGCCCAGGTCGCTGTTCAGACGGTCGCTCTTGATCGACAACGCCAGGCTTGCGGGCTCCGCTGTCCATCGGTTGGCCGACTCTCTGTGGGCGATGGCCGCATCCTGGCGAGCCGCTTGTGACTTTGCTTCGGGCTGGCGCAGCCATGCTGCCATGAATACCTGTTTGAGTGTCGTGGCGACAGGCACAGGAAGTCCGCCCGGCAGGCTTTGCGGTGCCGGTTGCGCCCAGACGCTGGCGCCGCCCAGCAGCAGCAAGACACAGGGCAACCAGCGTTGTCGGTTGCAAACGAAATATACGGGCATAAGAAGCAATCCACCATCAAATGAGGGGCGGAGTTTGTGGGACTCTCCCCAACAGAAAGCTGTCCACGAGATTACATTCTTGTCATTTGCCTCGCACAGATGTTCAAGCAGCGCAGAATGGCGGCGACGTGACATGACCAACACAAGCTTGCGGGGCAGGCCGCGGCCAAGTGCAGCGAGCAGGCCCTGTCCCCAACCATTTAGGACTTACCATGAAAATCCTCATTGTTGAGGACGAGCCCAAGACCGGGGATTACCTCAAACAGGGTCTGGTCGAAGCTGGCTTTGTCGTCGATCTCGTCCGCAACGGGCAGGACGGCTTGCATCACGGGCTGACAGAGACTTACGACCTGGCCATTCTCGACGTGATGTTGCCTGGCCTTGACGGCTGGGCGATTTTGGCGGGCATCCGCAAAACCGGCAAGGACACCCCGGTCTTGTTTTTGAGCGCACGCGACCACGTCGATGATCGCGTCAAGGGCCTGGAACTCGGCGCGGACGACTATCTGGTCAAACCCTTTGCTTTTTCCGAGTTGCTGGCGCGCGTGCGCACCCTGTTGCGCCGGGGCGGCAAAACGTCAGCAGCAGAGTCCTTGCGCGCTGCCGACCTGGAGCTCGATTTGATGCGCCGCCGTGTCACACGCGCTGGAAAACGCGTCGATCTCACGGCCAAAGAATTTGCCTTGTTGGAGTTGCTGCTGCGTCGCCAGGGCGAAGTGCTGCCGCGTTCCCTGATCGCGTCGCAAGTGTGGGACATGAATTTTGACAGTGACACCAACGTGATCGAGGTCGCCATGCGCCGCCTTCGCGCCAAGGTGGATGACGAGTTTGAACCCAAGCTCATTCGTACCGTGCGCGGCATGGGCTATGTGCTGGAGAACCCCAATTGCGCTTGAGTGGCAAGACGTCCATCACGCGCCGTTTGACGCTGCTGTTTGTCACAGCCTCATCCGTCGTTTTGCTGGCCCTGGGTCTCGTGGTGGCTTCCTCGGTGGAGCAGCACTTTGAACAACAGGACATGGAGGTTTTGACAGGCAAGATGGAACTCGCCCGGTATGCCCTGCAGACCTTCAAGTCGCAGGACGATCTGGCGCGAATTTCGCGCGTGATCAGCGATTCCCTGGTGGGGCACCATGGACTTGAATTGATCATTTTTGGCGCTGATCACGAGCTGATGTTCACCACGCCCAAACCACATTTCCCGTTTGACCTGATGGCAACCCAGGCCGCCAAGAGCCCGTACCGCCCCATGACCTGGGAATCGGGCGGCCAAAGCTACCGCGGCATCGCTGCTGAGCTGCCCACCGGTATCAGCGCGCACTCCAAAGTGGTGGTCGCAGTGGCCCTGGACATCGTCCACCACCAGGCGTTCATGCGTTCTTTTTTGCAGACGTTATGGATATTTGTAGCAGGCGCTGCCGTGCTGACGGGCGTGCTCGGCTGGGTCGCCGCACGGCGCGGTCTGGCGCCGCTGCGCGCCATGCGTGAGCAGACGCTTGTGGTCACGGCACAGCAATTGAGCCATCGCCTGCCGGTAGAGTCGGTGCCGCTGGAGCTGGCCGAACTGGCGCAATCCTTGAATGACATGCTGGCCCGGCTTGAAGAGGCGTTCCTGCGACTGTCAGAGTTTTCATCCGACATTGCGCATGAGTTGCGCACGCCGGTGAGCAATTTGATGACGCAAACCCAGGTTGCCCTGTCGCGTTCGCGCAGCGCCGATGAGTACCGCGCCATACTGGAGTCGAACGCTGAAGAATTCGAGCGCATGGCCCGCATGATCTCAGACATGCTGCTGCTGGCCAAGGCTGAGAACGGCTTGGTCATCCCCAACCGGGAAACGCTGCAGCTTGCAACCGAGGTGCGCGCTCTGTTTGACTACTACGATGCCGTGGCCGAGGAAAAAGGACTGCATTTGCTGCTGCAGGGTGACGCCGAAGTCAGCGCCGACCGGCTGATGTTGCGCCGGGCACTGGGCAACCTGCTGTCCAACGCAGTGCGCCATGCGCTCGCGGACACGGCGCTGCAGGTGAGCATCCACACCGGGCCGGACGTCGTGACGTTGGCGATGGAAAACCGCGGCGAGCCCATTCCGCCAGAGCACCTGGAACGGGTGTTTGACCGCTTCTTCCGGGTCGATCCATCACGCCAGCGTAGCAGTGAAGGCACCGGGCTGGGGCTGGCCATTGCCCGGTCGATCGTGCTCGCTCACGGCGGCACGATCAGCGCGAACTGCAGCGATGACAAAGTCACGTTCAGCATCCGCTTGCCGCGCCACTTGGCCCCGGCCAATGCAGGGGCTTGACAAAGATCAGGCGCCAGTCCCTGGGTTGTTGATAAGACGCAAACGCCCGGGCGCAACAAGGGCTACGATGAGCCTGCTTTGCTCCGTTAGCGTTCAGAACCCCCCATGAATCCTGCAGCCACCCTGTACGAGATATTGGAAATCAGTCCGCATGCCAGCTCTGAGGTCATCCGGGCGGCGTACCGCTGCCTGGCGCAAAGCAACCACCCCGACAAGAACTGTGGCAGCGCCGCCGCCGGCGCACGCCAGGCGCAGATCAACTTCGCTTATGGCGTCTTGTCGGACCCGCGCCAGCGCCAGCGCTATGACCAGCGCCTGGGGAGCAGCCAAGCATCTGAGCTTGAGCGCCGTGGTGCCGAGTTGGCACCGCGGGCATGCACAAAACCCGCGGCCGATGCGCCGCCAGTGTCGCGCGCCTTTGCTTTTCGCCCCCTTGGCTGAGCACTCATTGAGCGCTGACTGGAAATTGAAGAGAACCGCATGCCGTCAGAGGCAGCTGTTGCGCACGAACGCTTCAAATTGATCTTTGGGTAACGGCCTGCTGAAGTAATAGCCCTGCACCTCATCGCATCCCTGCAAGCGTAAAAAGGTCAGTTGGCTGGCCGTTTCCACGCCCTCGGCAATGGTGTGCATACCCAGACTGCTGGCCAGATTGATGATCGCGGTGACGATCGCCTTGTCATCCGGATCATCGCTGATATCACGCACAAAAGACTGATCGATTTTGAGCTTGTAGACCTTGAATTTCTTCAGGTAACTCAGGCTCGAGTAGCCGGTGCCAAAGTCATCAATCGACATGCGCACGCCGCGTTCATCGAGCTGGTTCATGACCGCAATGGCGCCCAGTGGATCCTCCATCGCGGTTGCCTCTGTCAGCTCCAGTTCCAGGTACTCGGGGGGGAGCGCGGCTTCGTCGAGAATGCGCGTCACCATATCAATCAGGTTCGGGTGGCGAAACTGCACGGCGGACAGGTTGACCGCCATCACCATCGGCCGCAGCCCGGCGTCAAGCCACTGTCTCAATTGCCGCACGGCGGTGCGCAACACCCACTCGCCAATCGCCAGGATCTGACCGCTGTCTTCCGCAATCGGGATGAACTCCACCGGCGATATCATGCCCAGTTCGGGATGGTGCCAGCGTAACAGCGCTTCGGCGCCCACCATGTGACCGTCCTGCAAGGCGATCTGCGGTTGAAAATACAACTCAAATTCATTGCGGGACAGCGCATGGCGCAGGGCGTTGATCAGTTGCAGGGTGCGCGCCGAATGGACCTGCATGTCCTGCGTGAAAAAACGGAAATCGTTGCGCGAGGCCTGCTTGACGCGGTACATGGCGGCGTCGGCATTTTTGGAAAGGGTTTCAAAATCGTGCCCGTCATTGGGATAAAGGGCAATGCCAATCGACACCGTGCTCGTCAATTCATTCTGTTCAATCTGGCACGGCTGCGCCACGGCTGCAATCAATTTGGCGGCGACTCGACTGGCACCTGCTTCATCCGTGTTCGGCGATCCTGGAGCTGACTGCGGTTGGGCAGACCGGTGAGCTGATCAAAATGCGCCAACTGCTGAATCTGTGCCTGTGCCCGCTTCAGTTCAGTGATGTCGCGTGTGATCGAGAGGATGCAGTCGACGTCTTTGAGACGGATTTTTTCCGCTGACATCAGGCCGGGGAAGACCTCGCCGTCTTTCTTGAGGAAGTTCGCCTCCAGGTTGCTGCAACGCCCGTCGCGCTGCAAGGCGTCAACCATGCGCTGGCGGTCCGCGGTGTCGCCCCAGAGATGGAGTTCGGTGGCGGTCTTGCCCACCACCTCGTCGTGCTGCCAGCCGGTGATGCGCTCAAAATCCTCGTTGACGTCGACGTAGCCGACTCTGCTCAGAGCGCCAGATCAGACCCGCAGCCACCAAGCTTGACATCAGGAAGACGACGATCCCAACCAGGGCTCGTCGCATGGGTTTTTTGAGAATCGGCATCAAAAACCTTCCCGGTTGAAATGGCTGTATCGCACTAGCCATCATACGCACACGTTGACGCTGTGCTGACGCTGCAAATTGCAGGGGTGATCGCGGTCAGGTTCTGCCGCCGCCAAGCGCCTAAACGCTCACCATCACGCGCAACACCTCCTCGCCATAAGCCTCAAGCTTCTTCGCGCCAATGCCGCTGATGCCTTGCAGGTCGCCCAACGAATGCGGCGCACGCTCGGCGATGGCCGCCAGCGTCGCATCGTGAAAAATCACGTAAGCCGGCAGGTTGTGTTCTTTGGCGACCTCAAAGCGCCAGGCTTTCAGCGCCGTGTAGCGCGTCTGCGCCGGCGCATCCAGCGCGATCGGCGCTTTGCTGGCGCTGCTGGCGTGGGCCGTGCTGCCACGTTTGGCCTTGCGCTCGGCCGGGCTTGACAGCGATGCCCGCAACTGCACCGGCACTTCGCCCTTGAGCACGGCGCGCGAGGCATCGGTGAGCTGCAAGGTATTGAAAGCCTGGGCATCGACCGCCACAGCACCGATCGCGATCAGCTGGCGCAGCACGCCGCGCAACTGCACTTCGCTAAAGGCCGAGCCAATGCCAAAGGTGCTCAGGGTTTCATGCCCGCGCTGCGTGACCTTGTCGGTGCTCTTGCCGCGAAGAATGTCCATGATGTGAACCGCGCCGTAGCTGCCCCCCATTTGCTGCACGCGGTAGATGGTGCTGAGCAGCTTGCGGGCGCAATCGGTGCCGTCCCACACCGCTGGTGGGTGCAAGCAGTTGTCGCAATTGCCGCAGGGTTGGCTGGCTTCGCCAAAGTAATGCAACAAACGCACGCGGCGGCAATCGGTCGCCTCGGCCAGACCCAGCAGCGCATCCAACTTGCCGCGCAGGCCCTGTTTGAATTCTTCGCCGGCCGGGCTCTCGTCGATCATGCGGCGCTGGTTCACCACGTCTTGCAGGCCGTAGCACATCCAGGCTTGCGCGCTCTGTCCGTCGCGCCCGGCGCGCCCCGTCTCCTGGTAGTAGCCCTCGATGTTTTTGGGCATGTCCAGATGCGCCACAAAGCGTACATCGGGCTTGTCGATGCCCATGCCGAAGGCGATGGTCGCGACCATCACAATGCCCTCGCTGCGCAAGAACTGGTCCTGGTTCGCTTGCCGCACCTTGGCGTCCAGACCGGCGTGGTAGGGCAGGGCGGCAATGCCCTCGTCGCACAACAGATTGGCAACGTCTTCCACCCGCTTGCGCGACTGGCAATAGACGATACCGGCCTCGCCCATGTGCTCATCGGCGATGAAGCGCAGCAACTGCTGCGTCGCCTGCGTTTTCTCGACGATGGTGTAACTTATGTTGGGGCGGTCAAAGCTGCTGATAAAGAGGCGTGCGTCCTGCAGCTGCAGTCGCTCCACGATGTCGGCGCGGGTCAAAGCGTCGGCCGTGGCGGTGAGCGCAATGCGCGGCACGCTGGCGTAGCGCTCATGCAGCACCGACAAGGCACGGTATTCGGGCCTGAAGTCGTGGCCCCACTGGCTCACGCAATGCGCCTCGTCAATGGCAAACAGGCTTAAGCAACCGCGCTCATGCAGGGAGTCAAGCTGCGCCAGAAAACGCGGATTGGTCACCCGCTCGGGCGCCGCGTACAAGAGCGTGATGTCGCCGCGCAGCAGGCGCCGCTCGACCTGCGAGGCCGCCTCAAACGACAAGGTGGAGTTGAGGAACTCGGCCTTGATGCCGGCCTCATGCAGCGCGCCGACCTGGTCGTGCATCAGCGCGATCAGCGGCGAGATCACGACCGTGATGCCCTGGCCGGCTTGCTCGCGCGCGATCGCCGGAATCTGGTAACACAGCGACTTACCGCCACCGGTGGGCATCAGCACCAGCGCGTCGCCGCCCGCCACCACGTGCTCGATGATGGCTTGCTGCGGGCCGCGGAACGCGCCGTAGCCAAAGACTTCTTGCAGAATGGCGTGAATGGACAAAATCAGACGCTACTAAATATATAGCTGCTTACGCATATTAGACGGGGGCTAGAGGCCAATTTGGCATAAATTTATCGGTAAAACCCGACAATCACCAAGCGGCGCTGCGGCCATTGTCCCACCCCACACAACCCGGCCCCCGGCTTTCTACAATACGCGGCTATGAAAGCACTCCACTACACCCGCGGCCAGGCGCTGCCCGAAATCCTGCAACACCGCATCCTGGTGCTCGACGGCGCCATGGGCACCATGATCCAGCGCTTCAAGCTCGGTGAAGCCCAGTACCGGGGCGAGCGCTTCAAAGACTTCCACAAGGATGTCAAGGGCAACAACGAGTTGCTGAGCTTGACGCGCCCGGACGTCATCCGTGACATCCATGAGCGCTACCTGGCCGCTGGCGCCGACATGATCGAGACCAACACCTTTGGCGCCACACGCGTGGCGCAGGCCGACTACGACATGGCGGACCTGGCGTTTGAGATGAACCTGAGCTCGGCCAAGCTGGCCAGAGCCGCCTGCGACAAGTACTCTACCCCCGGCAAGCCGCGTTTTGTGCTCGGCGCCCTGGGCCCCACGCCCAAAACCGCCAGCATCAGCCCGGACGTGAACGACCCCGGCGCCCGCAACGTGACTTTTGAGCAACTGCGCGCCGCCTATTACGAACAAGTCGACGCCTTGGTGCAAGGCGGCGCCGATGCGCTCTTGGTCGAAACCATTTTTGACACCCTCAACGCCAAGGCGGCGCTGTTTGCCATCGACGAGTTCTTTGAAGCGTCGGGCGAGCGCCTGCCGATCATCATCAGCGGCACGGTGACCGATGCGTCCGGCCGCATCCTGAGCGGCCAGACGGTGACGGCCTTCTGGCACAGCGTGCGCCACGCGCAACCCCTGGCCGTGGGTCTGAACTGCGCGCTGGGCGCCGCGCTGATGCGCCCCTATATTCAGGAGCTTGCCAAGGCCGCACCAGACACCTTCATCAGCTGCTACCCCAACGCCGGCCTGCCCAACCCGATGAGCGACACCGGCTTTGACGAGACCCCCGAAGTCACCAGCCGCCTGGTCGGCGAATTCGCCGCCGAGGGCCTGGTCAACATCGTGGGCGGCTGCTGCGGCACCACGCCCGAGCACATTGGCGCTATCCACGACAAGGTGGCGCCGCTGCCCGGGCGGGTGTTGCAGAGGAATGTGTTTTACAAAGAGGCGGCTTGAGAATAGACGGCCCCTTTTCCCGCCAATAGATCGGCCTGGCGCGGCGGCGTAGCAACAGCCGCAAGTCATCAGCAAACGCAGCAAGCTGGTGGCGGTGCTAGGCAGGGAGAATCTTGGAAAACGCTTCCAGCAACACAAGTTTTCGACAGTTGCCAAGTCGTACCCAAACTACTTGCGGCGGGATGCTTGCTTGTCTGATTGCAAGTGCGTGGAAATCTTCATCCTTGGAGATGATGACTCCGTTGTGCTCTTTTGCGAATTGCCAGATAGCGGCATCCTCGGCTGCGTCCAACTTCACATCCTGCACATGAATGCACTCCAATCCAGCGGCTGCAAGGTGCCGCGCCAGAGCCAAAGGCAATTGGAAATGAAGGCTGGCATAGAATCAAATTTCGATGTCCTTCCACTGAAATTCAACGGACTTAGTCAACCATGCAACTCACCCTTCACGTTCCAGATGCTTTGCCTGACAGCATGCAACAGTCGCATGCCGGTTTTGCCACTGAGGCTCGTATGGCCATGGCGGTCAAGCTGTTTGAAATTGGCCGCCTGTCAAGCGGTCAGGCAGCCAGCCTGTGCGAGATGACGCGAGCGGCTTTTTTGTTAAGCCTGCCGCAATGGGGCGTCGCCCAGATTCGTTATCCGGCTGAAGAATTGAGCGCTGACATCGCCAATGCCTGATAGCGCCATTGTCATCAACACATCGCCTACGCTGGGCCTGATTGCAGCTTTGGGTGATTTGTCGTTGCTGTCGGGTTTGTATCAGCGCGTCGTGGTTCCGCACGCTGTGCAGGCCGAAGTGTTGGATGCAGGCCAAGAGGGGTTTGGCATCGACATATTTTTGCAGGCCCATTTTCTGGAACGTATTGCAGCACCAGTGGCACTGGCACCCCTGTTGCGTGGTAGTCTGGATCGGGGTGAGGCAGAGGTGATCGCCTGTGCGCAAATGCTTGATATTGATCTGGTTTGTATCGATGAAATTCAAGGTCGGCGCATTGCACGCCTTTCAGGTTTGCGAGTGACGGGCTCGCTTGGTGTGCTACTCAAGCTAAAAGCCACGGGGCGGATCGACAGCCTCAAGTCGTGTATTGACCGTATGCGAAAACAAGGTATCTGGCTCTCTGATGAACTGGAAAAGCAAGCATTGGCGATGGCCAACGAGGTGATTTGAGCTGGGACGCACAAATCCCGCGCGCAGCGAGTTTGCCTTGCCTTGTTCCATTTAGAAATCAATAGCAGAATGAGTGTGAAGCTCAAGACAGTGCTTTAGCACAGCGAAGCAACGAGTGCACTGCCCGATGACCGTGCGCAAAAGATCGTTACAGCCGCACTGGGCGACTTCAAGGCAAAATAAGCCTGTAGCCCTTATGGAATAAGCTCAAGCAGCTACAACAGTGATAGCAATTCCCGATAAATGCCTTTCCTTGGCTAGCGCAGGGCTGTGCTTGTGTCTTGTGGCAGCTAGAAAATCGTCATAGCCCTTCATGACCAGCGGATAGGTTTGATTGAACTTTTGCTCAATGGGGCTGTCCGCACCAAGCACACCCAGGCCGACACACTTTTTCGCGCTTGAGGTCATCCTCGCGTTGGTGGCGTGCGGCACCAACGTGAGCTATTAAATAACCCTCTAGCCCCCGTCCAACATGCATAAACAGCTACATAAAAAATAGCAATTTAAGCCTTGCCTTCGCACAGTTGCCCTACGCGGCCACAGTCGATTCAGACGAAATAGCCGTAATCCCTGCCTTTTATCGGCGCTGTAAAAGTTTGGATTTTTCGTAATCTCACTCCCATCACAACTCAAACGGTGATTCAGCGAGCGTCAGTGCAAACAGAGCTCAACGTCCGGCAAGCGTTTTCCAAAGCGCACCGGTCATGGCGGCCAGTCTTTGGACTGGCGTTGGGATTGGCAGCAATGCCGGATTAATTCAGCTTTTATTAGGAGCTTCAAATGGCCTCAGTAATCAACACAAATATTGCTTCGTTAACCGCCCAACGCAACCTGAGCATGAATCAGATGTCGTTGAGCACCTCCATGCAGCGCCTGTCATCCGGCCTGCGCATCAACAGCGCCAAAGACGATGCCGCCGGCTTGGCGATCTCGGACCGCATGACGACGCAGATTCGCGGCCTGAACCAGGCCGCACGCAATGCCAATGACGGCATTTCGTTGTCGCAAACGGCGGAGGGTGCGCTGGGCGAGATCACCAACAACATGCAGCGTATTCGTGAACTGGCCGTGCAGTCGGCCAACTCCACAAATTCGCCATCGGATCGGGCGGCGCTCAATCTGGAGGTGCAGCAGCGGCTGGCTGAAATTGACCGTGTTTCGTCACAAACCACATTTAATGGTCAGAAGATATTGGACGGCTCATTTGGCAATGCCACCTTCCAGGTCGGTGCGAACGTGGGCGACACCATCGCGATCGCCTTGGGCACCAGCATGCGCCAGAATGCGATTGGCGCCACAGCAGCAGTGGCCTCTACGGTCAACCTGAATACGTTGGCTACGACAACTCCGACAGCGGGTACCACCACAACGGCAGCGCTTACAGCTACTAATTTTGCAGCAACTCCGGCTACTGCGGGAACCTCTACTGCGTCAATTACTACTGCAGCCGTAGCTACCGACACGATGACAGTCAACGGTGTGATTTTCACGTTTGCACAGGGTACGGGTGCTGCCATTGGTGAGACTGTCGTTGATGCCACGCATGTCACGATCACACGCGATATCTCTGGTACGGCGTTAACTGCCACCACCACAGCAGACGCACTCAAACTGGGCATCAATGCAGCCAAGGCCAATCCGCTGACTTCTGGTGCGGTGGGCACACTCACGGCAAGCAACGCGGCTGGCGTATTGACCCTTACCGATACCAAGGTGGGTGATGCAGCTTACGCTGGTCGCACGGTATCTGTAAGCGGCACGTTGGCGGCAACCATTGCGTTATCGGCGACGGGTGTCACCGGTACGGCTGGAAAAATTACCGTGGGCGGAACGTCCATCAATCTGACCAGCAATATCACGAATGCAGCTGACCTTGTGGCTGTTGTGAATGCTGGTCTTGACGCTGCGGTGCCACCCAATACAGCAGTCAGAGCGTCGGTGAGTGGGACCAAGGTTGTGTTTTCCTCAACGGCCACGGGCACCGGCACTGCAGCCCCAACCATTTCTGCCGCTGGCACTGTGGCTACGATGCTTGGAACCACTGCAGCCGTTGCAGGCGCAGCCTCTTTGACCAAGACACTGGCCGCGGGTGGACTGAGTGTGGCTGTCGGTACCGGTACTGCTGTTGATGTGGCTGCGGGCGATTACAAAACAGCACAGTCTTTTGTAGATGCCGTCAACACCGCCATGGGGGGCAATGGCACTGCGCTTCTGGACCCGGTGACAGGCGCTATAAATATCAATTCCGCGCAAAGCATCACCATTGCTGGAAGTGACTTGACGGCACTGGGCTTGACTGCGGCAACAACCACGGCTTCGGGCAGTCTGGCGACGGTTGCTGTTGGCACCGTGGCAGACTCCAATGATGCCATCCAGCGCATTGATTCGGCGCTAACCTCGGTCAGCACCCTGCGCAGCACCTTTGGCAAAGCTCCAAATGCCGAGGCCGATGAGGCAATTCCGGCTGAATGAGGAAAACTGTTT
>JBBQQX010000023.1:0-36744 GCA_038215405.1 Burkholderiales bacterium | reverse complement strand
GTAAGCGCTCCACCAACCCCAGACTTGCGGCCGGAATGTGAATTCGACATGCTTTCCCCATCTAAACTCAGATGGAGAAACGAGCATGAAAAGAGCAAAGCACGAGTGGCCAAGCCACATCGAAGCGATCAAAACCCAGGGGATCAGCACGAGGGCCTACGCCAAGCGCCATGACATGACGCTGTCGAGTCTGTACTACTGGCAACGCAAACTAAAGTCGGCGCCGCCCGTTGCCACCAAAGCTGAGCCGGCGGCCACGGCCAAGCAGTCCAGCAAGTTCGTCGCCTTGCGTATCACCGAGCCTGAGCGCGTGGTACCACCCGCGCCCACGCACTGCACCCTGGTGCTCGCTGGCGGCATGCGCCTTGAAATCCCGACGCTGCCACCCCCACAGTGGCTCGCTGATTTGGGTCGCTGCGCCCAGGGAGTTCGCTGATGCATCCGGGCTGCCCCATCGATCAGGTCTACCTGTACCGCGAACCGATCGACTTCAGAAAAGCCATTGACGGCCTGAGTGTGCTCGTCGAGCAGGAACTGGGCTTGAGCCCCTTTGCCAGCGCGCTGTACGTCTTCACCAACCGCCATCGCAACCGGATCAAGGCCCTGTACTGGCACCGCAACGGATTTTGCCTGTGGCAAAAGCGCCTCGAGCGCGACAAATTTACCTGGCCGCAGGGTGAAAATGCGCTCACCCAAACCTGCAGCTTGGCCGAATTTGGCTGGTTGATTGAAGGCTTCGATTTGACGAAAAATAAACCCCATAAAACGCTGATTTTTTCGTCTGTTTCATAGCAGAAACCGCTAAAATACAGCATGTTTTTTGCACCCCTTCAAACCCCTTTTTCTCCTCTGAAAAAGACGTTTGAAGCGTTCAGCAAAACGTTCACTTTGCCATGCGTTTTACCCAACGACTCGCAGGCCCTCAAGACGCTCCTGGTGGCCCAGCAAGATGCACACACAGCACTCGTTGCAACCCTGCACCAAGAGGCGCAGGCCATCCGCCAGGAAGCCCGCGATTACGTCATCCGCATGCTTGAGCAAGCCGTACTGGCGCGCCAACGCATGTTCGGCGCCAGCTCCGAGCAGCTGTCAGCCCAGAGCCGTTTGTTTGACGAGGCAGAAGCTCTAGCACAAGCCAGCACCGAAGCACAGGACGCGGCCCCAATCGCCGCTGAAGAGTTCACACCCGACGCACCGACTCATACAACTAGCGTCAAACCAGCCCGTGGCAAACGCGCGCCCTTGGCTGCGGACTTGACTCGGGTCGATGTCATTCATGATGTGCCCGAATCTGATCGCACCTGCCCGTGCGGCACCCCAATGGTGGAGATCGGCCAAGACGTCAGCGAACAACTCGACATCGTGCCGATGCAGGTGCGCGTGCTGCGCCACATCCGCAAGCGCTATGGCTGCCCAACCAGCGAGCATGCACCCGTGACGGCCGCCTTGCCTGCGCAGCCACTTCCAAAGAGCAACGCCAGTGCCGATTTCCTGGCCATGCTGCTGGCGGTCAAGTTCGTTGATGGTTTGCCTCTGGCGCGCTTTGAGAATGTGCTGGCTCGCCATCACGCACCTGTGCCGCGCCAGACGCTGGCACGCTGGGTCATTGGCAGCTCTGGCGTACTGCAGCCGCTGCACAACCTGATGCGCGACATCTTGCTCGATGGCTCCCTGCTCCACATGGATGAGACGGTGGTGCAGGTGCTCAAGGAAAAAGACAAGGCACCCACTTCGAACAGCTACATGTGGGTTCAGACCGGCGGCCCGCCGGATAAGCCAGTGGTTTTGTATGACTACGACCCAAGCCGCAGTGCCACGGTGCCTACTCGCTTGCTCGAGGGGTTCACGGGCTATTTGATGACCGATGGCTATGACGGTTACAACGCGATTGAGCGCACCGATGGCATTGAGCGCCTGGCATGTTGGGCGCATGTGCGTCGACGCTTTGTCGAGGCGGTGCGGGTGCAGCCCAAGGGCAAACACGGTAAAGCTGATGAGGCCGTGAGTCTGATTGGCAAGTTGTACCGCATCGAGCGCGAATACAAGGAGGCCACACTAGAGGATCGCCACCTGGCCAGGCAGAGCGCCAGTGTGCCCGTGCTGGCCGAGTTGCACGCCTGGATGCTCAAACATGCGCCGCTGGTGACACCCAGGAGTGCGCTGGGGACGGCACTGGCTTACATGGGCAATTTGTGGCCGCAACTTAACCGTTATACCGAGCGCGGTGATTTGCCGATTGACAACAACCGCTGTGAGAATGCGATCCGGCCCTTTGTGATCGGCCGCAAGGCTTGGTTGTTCAGCGATACGCCAGCTGGAGCTCACGCCAGCGCGGTCATCTATTCCCTGGTGCAAACGGCCAAGGCCAATGGACTCGAGCCCTACACCTGGCTGCGCCGGGTGCTGCGTGACTTGCCTGCCGCCAAAACTGTCGAGGCTGTTGAGGCGCTGCTGCCCTGGAATCTGCGTGTAACAGATTTAGTGACCAAAACTGATCGTTGATTCTCTGGGGTTGGTGGAGCGCTTACCCTTGCCGACCTGTTTGGCGGTGTAGTCGCCGAGCGGCTCGGCCGCGTCGAGCAGCTCTTCGATCGCCGGGCGGTTGACCTGCAAGGTGCCGGGCAAGGCGCTTTGCAGCAGCACCAGCGTGTTGACCACGCCCGACGCGGCGCCAGCATCCAGAGCGGCCGGGCCTCCCTTCAATGCTTGTGACGCCTTCCTGACGGCGACCGGCACCGCATCCGACAAGGCCTGCGGATCGAGCACGAGGCTGGTGGTGGCGCTGATGCGGCGCTCCTTGTTGTCATCGAACAAAGCTTCGACACTTCTGGCGATCGACGCCACGCTCGCCTGCGGCGGGTTGGTGCGCGGCGGCTGCTTGGGTGCCGCGCCCGCTGCGGCGGGTCCTCCCTTTGCACTGGTTGTGGCGGAAATGCCGGGCTCAGCGCCGCCGGCGCCCGGTGCCTCCGGCTTAGCGGGCCCAGGGCTCGGATCGACGCGGGTGATCGACGTGGCTTCGCCCTTGACCACGGCCAGTGTGAGCAGCTGTTTCTCGGCATCGGCGCGCTGGCTGCGGGCGAGAGGTGCATCCGTCGCGGTCAGGGCGAGTTTGAACGCATCGAGCGCGTCGCCCGGCTTGCCGGTCTGCGCGTAGACGTGGCCGAGGTAGTAGCGCGCCCGGGCGTGTGCGGGGCGAAGCTCCAGCGCGCTCAGGTATTCGTTGAGCGCCGTTTCGAGTTGCGCGGGACTGGCGTATTGCTGGTCCAGACCGGCACGAAAGTGGCGGTCGGCCTCGGCCTGTGCCGCGGCCTCACTCCGGCGTTGGTCGCGCACATACCAGCTGGCGCTGCCGCCCAGTGTCAGCGCCAGGGCGACAACCGTCATCAGCGCAGAACGGCGCGGCCACTTGCGGCTCAGGCGGGGGCGCTCGGGCGTCTGGCCCGGCCCTTGTTGGCGGCGCTGGCGCACTTCGAACAGCAGCGTCTGGAACAGATCGTCGCTCGCATCGCCATCCCAGTTCAGCAGGTCGAGCGTGTGCAGTTGGCCAAAGCCAAGCGGCAACTCGACGTCCTCAATGCGCACCGGCACCAGCTTGCCGGTCTTGAGGGCGCGCGAAGATTCGTCGCGCACAAACGAGGACCGCACCGAGTCGGCCGACCACAACACAATGACCATGGCCGAGCCCAGCAGCTTGGCTTCGATGACAGCGGTGAACTCGGATCCCGCGGCCAGGTCGCGGTCCCACCAGACCTGCAGGCCGTTCGCACTCAGGGCCTGCGCGAGCTGCTCGGCAAGCGGGCGGTCCTCGCGCGCGTAGCTGACAAACACGTCGAGCGGCGGCGCGCCAGTGCCATTCATGCCGCCGCCAACGCCTTCAGCCCTTTCAACATCTCCAGCGCTGCACGCTGCTCCGTCGCGCTGGCCACCGCCTGATAGGGCTCCAGCGTGAAGCGCGCTTCGGTGTACACCGAGTCCCAGCTCCACACCGCGGGAACCCGCGCCTTGAGCTCACGAAAGGCGTCCAACAGCGCAGGGCCAGAGCCGGCCAGCCGTCCTTGCGCCAGCGCTTCGAGCAGGCCCAGCTCGGATTGTCCGACCACGGACCAGAAATCGGGACTCTCGGTCGCCGCTTTGTCCAGTGACTCGCGTACTGCACTGAACCGAGCTTCAGACAGGCGCGGTGCGCGTCGCTGCAGGAACGCCAGTCGCAATTCGGCGCTGATGCCATTCTTGGCAGGGTAGAACAGGTTGTTGGCCTGCGCCTTGCGCGCCATCTCCTCCGCATTGGCATAGTGCACAACCATTTGTTCCAGCGCCTTGAGCGAGGCGGCGCCCTTGCCCGACCGCGCCTCCAGCAACACCAGGCGCTTGTAGGCGGAGCCGAGCAGACTTTCGCGTTCGAGCGTGGGCTGTAGCGCCACGAGTTTGCCAAGCTGGCGGATGCCCTCCTCAACCATGGCGCGCGCGGCGGCCTCGTCACTGAGCTTCTCGCCGCAGCGCGCGAGCTCGTTGCCAAGTTGTTCGGCGGACCGGAATGACGCGCTGGCGTCTGACGCGTTGACGGCGACGCGGTACCACTCGATCGCCTTGCTGCTGTCCTTGGCTTCGGCATACGCCAGCCCGAAGGCTTCGGCCACGGCGCCCATGGCGCCCCACACCGGGCCGAACTTGGAATCGAGAAAACGCACCTTGTCGCGCTGCAACTCGGCGCGGGCGTTGCTGAAGCGGCTGCGGATGGCGAGGGTTTCGAGCGCCAGCGCCAGCGCCACCGGCGAGGCCACGCCGGTGAACTCCGCGCCCACCGGCGCCGGCGGGCGCTGCGCGTCGGCGCCGCCCCGGCTCCAGGTCCAGCCCGGGTCGCCATAACATTGGTAGGCAGCCCAGGTGTTGCCCTGCGGGCTTTCGCGCCAGGCCGCTTCGCGCGCCGCCGCGACGGCGTCAATAAAACGTTCGCCGCGCAACAGTACGCCGTAAAACGTGATGGCGAACTTCTCCGCCGGCCCGTCCTCGACCGCCCAGCCGGCCGCGATGACACAGCGCACGCCGATCTCGATCAGCGCCTGCGCAATGTTGGCGGCGAAGCTGGCGCGATCGTAGGGCGGCTGCAGCGTCAGCGACGCGTCGCGCCCGGCGAGGTGGCAGCAGTTCAGGAACACCAGTTCGGGCACCGTTCGCATGGCCTTGATTTCGGCCGCGCCGAGAAAGGTTTCACCCGATAGCACGACGCCGCCGTTGGCGCCGGACGCGCCGTGCCCGGCCACGTGCACGACGCGGTAAGGGCGTTCAAACAGCGCGTTGATGATGGTGCGCGCGTCATCCGCGCCACTGACGAGAGAGCGCACTTTGTCGGCTTGAATGGCGTCGGCACCACTGCTCAGCCGAGTCACCACGGCAACGGCTTCGGCGCGTGCGCCGGGCAGCGGCGGATACTTGTGGGGATCGCACAGCGGCTCGCCGATCACCAACACGCTGTCGTCGGCACTGGCGTCCGACACCTGGGCGCGGAATTCTTTGGTGCGCAGCTTGCGCAGCAGCTTGCTGCGGATCGCCCAGGGCCGAGGGTCGCCACCGCTTTGGGCCGGCGTTTCAGTGTCGAGCAACTCCCACGGAATGACCGCAGAACCGTCATCGAGCTCGATCAGCATTTCGGACGTGCCGCCGAGGAAGGGTTCCATCTCCACCGGCACCAGCAGCTTGAACAGCGTACGCCCGATTTGCGCGTCGCGGTTGGAATCGTTGGAAGCCTTTGCCACCAGTTCGTTGAGCAGCGTGCCCTGGGCCTGCTGGGCCCGCACTTCGGTGCGCGCCCGGCGCGTGTCCAGCACGTACTCGATGGTCGGTTGGCCGAGCTTGTCGCGCGGGCCGGTCAGGGCGCTGATCAAGTCGTAGGCGGCGCCGCGATAGCTTGAATCGAGTGAGCGGCGCAAGGCGCCAGCGCCCGAGGCGACCAGGCCCACCAGCACAAGCTGGTTCGGCGTCGCGATCGATTGCACCTGCAGTGCACGCCAGGCCTCGCTGGCGCGGTCCAGGTAGCATTCCACCAGGATCAGGCGGCTCAGCTGCGGCCAGCCACCTTGCTGCAATTTCTGATTCGCCTCGAACACCCCTTGCGCAATCAACTGGGCCGAACTGCCGGGGCTGATGCCTTTGCCGCCGCTGCCTATCAGAGTGGCGGCCAGCTCGAACTGCGAGGCACCGCCGCTCTGTTGCTCCGCCACCCGCTGGGCATACGCCAGCACCGCCTGGCGCACGGTATAGACCAGTTCCCGGGCGCGCAGCTTGCCCTCGTCCCCCAGCCCGGCCACCACCACCGCCTGCGGCCGCGCCATCGCGAACACGTTGTCGGGATCCTGGCGCTGATTGCCGAAAATCTGGTGCGCGCCGGTGCCGTCGGGGTACAGACCGGCGGCCAGCGACCTGCTCAGCGCGTTGCCCACCAGGCTGTCGACCACCCACTCGGTGCCGGTCAGCACCAGCGAACGGTAATGTCCCACCAGCAGCGGCTGGCTGATGAACTTGAGGTCGCCGTTGAGCACCGACACCCGCAGCGAAGCACTCTTGCCACTGGCGCGCCGGGTCTCGGTGCCGGTTTGGGTCAGGCCCAGAACTTCGGATTCGCTGGTCGGCGGGCGTGACGATTGCAGCCCGCGGGACGGCCGGCTGCGCACCATCGTCGCGGCCGCCGCACTGGCTGCCGCGCCGCTGGCACCGCGTACGCCGGGTGCGGCCGGCTCGTAGACTTCGAGCAGACGCGTCTGCCCGGTGCTGAGCAGTTCGATATAGGCCGCAAAGGCGCTGGCCTGGTCGGGCAGTTTTCCGTGGTCGGCATCAACTTTCCAGGTGCGAACGCCCGGAAGCAATGCGCTAAGGAGCGTGACGCGGCCGTCGCCGTCATCGGGCGCATCGAGATACTCCAGCCCGTCCGAGGTCTGCGTGATGCCGGCCGGCGTGAACGCCGCGTGGCCCACGACCAGCAGTATCTTTTGCGCGTCGGCGCCCATTGTCTCGGCCTGCTCATTCAGGCGTCGGCGCAGCTTCACGGCCTGGTCGAGCACGTCTTGCGGTGGCGCACCCCACTCGTAGATCGTGCGTTGCGCCCCCTCGTCGTGCCAGATACTGCGTTCGCGCAGCGCGGCCATGTCATCGTCGGCAAGTTTTTGCCAGGTGGCGGCCTTGTCCAGGCCCAGCGTGGAGTCGAGTAAGGACGCTTGGAGTTGGATGAAGCCGGGCATGCCGGCCATCATTTTGCGCGCGCCGCCGTTGTCGAACAAGGCGCCAAACGCGACCAGCGCATTGCCAAACGTATCGTCACCCGAAAGCGTCTGCATGGGCGCCCACGAGCCGCCGTTGGGCGTACCCAGCATCAGCAGCCGCGCGCCCTCACGCGCCATCAACCGTCGCCAGGTTTCGGGTTTTTCGAGCTGCATGGTGCGAGCCACCAGGCCGCCCATTGAATGCGCCAGCAGGCGTACCGGCTGCTGACTCTGGTTCCTCACGGCGAGCGCGACGTCCACCGCTGCCGCGAGGCGGCACGCTTCGTCTTCGATCGGGCGACGCCAGTCGTAGGCGAACGCGATCACTTCGTGGGTGTCTGCAAGACGTTCGATCAAGTCATCGTAGACGCTACCAATCGGGCCATCGGCTTCCACCCGCGTTGCGGTGGCCGGGTCCCACGCCAGCCTCTTGAGTCCATTGATGAACCGAAAGCCGAGCCAGATGCGCTTGCCGTCCAACTTGAGGTTGGACCCCAGGATGCCCGGCAACACGAATACCGCCGGGCGGTCGGCTGGGTTCGCATCAGGGCCGCCACGTGAGCGTGCCACCGCTTTGGCCGCGCGCGTGCCACTTGCGTCCTGGCCCGCCCACGACAGCGGGCCGATGGTGGCGAATTCGGCTGGCGCATCCTCAAGCAGGGCGCCTGCAATCGCCTTGACCGTGCGCTCGTTGGCAAAGTAGTTGAAGTGCGAGACCTTGGCGCCGCGGTCAAGCAGGAAGGTCGCGCCTGCGCCCGCGGCGGTGGCGGCGCGCGGCGCGCCCCCGTACATGGAGCGGGTCTGAACTACCAGGTCGTTGTCGGTCCAATAGAACGCGTCGGACAACAGCGTCTTGACCCACGACCCGATGGAGTCGCCTTCCATATCGCCGGCCAACACCCGCAGTTCGCCCGGAATGACGTCGCTGCCGCCGTTGAGCCATTTCACAAGCGGGCTGTCAGGCATCATCGCTTCGATGCCAGGCAGCTCGACCGGATCGGAGCGACGGCGTGCCACCTCGAGCAAAAAGTCCACCAACTGGGGCGCCACCGGCACACCGCCGAGCTCAAGCCCCCACTTCAGCACCGAGAGGTAGGCATCGAAATGTTTGGATGCGAGCAGCGTGCCGCGCGCCGGGCAGGCCACGCGCACCACCCGCTCGATCTTCAGGCCCTTGGCAATCGCCTCTTTGGACAGGGTCTGCAGGTCAGCGCGTTGCTGGCTGTAGTCGGCTCCGGCGAACAAGGCCAGTTCCTCGCTGCCGGCGGGCGTGCCACCGCAGACCCGCGCCAGTACCTCGGCCACCAGCCCGCCGCGGGAATGGGTCAGCAGGTGCAGGCGCGCGCCTGGCGGCATCGCACGCACCAGCGTCAGTGCATTAGCGATCGGGCTGTGCCCCATGGTCGGATG
Source organism: Burkholderiales bacterium (assembly GCA_038215405.1). Classification (GTDB taxonomy): domain Bacteria; phylum Pseudomonadota; class Gammaproteobacteria; order Burkholderiales; family Burkholderiaceae_C; genus Rhodoferax. Next base: position 28,081 of record JBBQQX010000023.1, on the reverse strand, counting down.
GTCGAGCGCGTAGACCCGGTCGCCGTAGTGCTGGAACAGCTCGCGCACGGTCTGCGGGTACTGCGTCCAGAGCTTGCCAAAGGTGCTCACACTGTCGACGAAAGTGCCGTGCACCAGCACCAGCAGCGGGCCGCCGTCGGTTGCAGCGGGGACTGCCTCGCGCTTGCGTCCACTGCCCTTGAGTGTCTCCAGAGGTGCATCGGCCGAGAGTTCGTACACGCCCGCCTCTACCGCGCCGTCGACCTTCTTCGTCACAGCGGCGGCGGCGAGTTTGGCCGGGTCCTTCGCCAGGCCGGTGATCACCTCAAAGGCGCTGAGCACGGCCTGGCCCATCCAGCCCCGCGTCGCGCCGCGCGTGGCCCCGGCCTCCAGGCCCGGCCAGCCAAGCTGCGGCGAGACAACGACCTCGTTGTCGTCGGCTGCGTTGACCGCGCTGCGGTTGGCTCCGGCGCTTTGCGCCCGCATCAGGTCGCGCGCGTCTTCGGGGTGCAGGTACAGCGTTGGTCCGTCGGCGATGGTCAGCACGATCACATCGTCGCCCGGGCGTGCGCTGACGCGCACCGGATCGGCACCTCCGCGCAGTGGACTGACCCGCACCGAGGCCTTGCTGGCGCCGCGTGTGGCCGATGCTGCGGCCTGTGTGTGGCCCGGGATGATGAAGGTGATGTCGTCGAGTCGGCTTGCCATGGGGCGCTTTGAGACTGCTGCTCAGACCGTGAACGGCGTTTGTGTGAGAAAGATTTCGGCTGGGCCCAGCGTGAACAAGTTGGGCGACTGACTGGCCGGCAGAGCGGCGCGCACGCGCGTGTGCAAGGCGTCGTAGTTGCCGCGGAACTTGCCCTGGTTCCAGACCTTGAGCAAGGCCTCCGTGAAGGCGCCGTTGTGCTCCCCGTCCATCGAGGTCTGATTGTCCTGGCAGCCGGAGATCAGCACAACGGCTGGGCGAAAGCTGCCAACGAGCGCGCTCGCATGGGCTGCCGCACCAATTTGCGTCAGTGCCGCCAGTGCCGCATCCGGATCGACGATGCTCTTGGCGGTAGCCTCGATGACAAGCTGCTGCAGCTTGTCGTAGAAGGCCTGATGTTCGGTATAGACACGCCGGGCCACGGCGTCAGGCATCAGCTTGACGCGCTGGCCGGGCGGGGGCGGGGGCGGGGGCAGCTCGCGCGTGACGCTGCCGCTGTGGCAACTGTCGGACAGCACCAGGATGCGCACGCCGGCCCTGAATTTGCTGAGTTCGAAATAGAGCTCGTCGTCGATCAGTTGGCCGTCAAACAGGCACCAGGTCTCGTCCTTCTTGTCGGGTTCGTCACCGTTCACGTCGGGTACTTGGCCACCGTGGCCCGAATAGGTCAGAAGAAACAGGTCACCCGCCTTCAGCGTCCTGGCCGCACTGCGCAGGCCGGCCAGGGCGTTGGCCCGCGTGGCCTTTTTGGTCAGCAGCACCGTGGACTTCATGCCTCTGGATTTGGCGAGTTCTGCCATGTCGTTGGCGTCGAACTCGCACGCGGCCAGCGGGCCGCTCCAGCCGCTATAGGCCGCGTCGCTGACACTGTTCAAGCCAATATGCAGGGCCAGACCCTGGGCCTTTGCTGTTGCCGTCTTGCTGATCGCCATGTCTGCTCCTTTAGAAAAATCTAGGCCAGGCTGGCCTCGATTGCGTTGAAGGCCAGCAACCGTTCCCGGATGCCGACGGTGCCGCCATTGATGCGCCGGGTGATCTCGCTGAAGTCCTCAAGGTCGTTGTCATCGGTCTTGTCATCGGCCAGGGCGTTGAGGCCCCGGCTTTGCCAGAACCAGGCGGCGGCCAGCGCCGCGACTTCCTTAGTCAGCAGGCGATCCGGCGCGTTGACCAGATCGATATGGATCGCCTGTCCGGCACCGGCGTAGTTGGAGCGCCCGGTGATCTGGATAATGCCGCGGCCTCGGAACCTGAAGCCGTCGCCGCTCGCGCCATCGCCGTTACCCAGTCGGTTGGCATAAACATAGTTGGCGAGTTTCGCTTCGTTGCGCACGTAGGGCAGGGCCGACGCTTCGGTCGGAAAGCGTCTCGGCCACACCCTCATCAGGCGCTGCGCCGTGGTGTAGTTCAGGCTTTCAACAAGACGATTGAATTGACTCGATTCATGACCGGTCTGGGCCAGAAAGCTGCACAGGCGCGCTCGCGAATTGATCTCATAGCGCTCAAGCGCCGGGTTGAGCGCCTGCGTCCAACCCGCGGGGTCGGCGCAAAGCGGAAAGACCTGCTTGAGAAGACTGGCTGTCAACATCGTTGTACCCTCGATTGCGGCGCCAGAAGCGCTGTTGCCCTTTCCCGCGAAAACTGGACGCGATAGCGGGCGATTGGAGGCATGGATCGGGGAGTCCCAATTGATAAAAATCAAAGGAATGCGGTCGAAGTGCGTCGGCGCGCGATCCTGCCCCCGCCGACAGGCCATGTGCAGGCCTGCAATTTGCGGGCATCAGCCTGACCATCGAGAAGAATCCCTTTGTCTTCGATCCCAGATTGTTTTCTTGATGAATTGCCGGCGTTGAGGTGATCGATCTTCGCCAGCACCTGCCTCGCGCCGGTCTTTTCCGAGCGCCTTGTCGCCCAGGCACTCAAGGCTGGTTCAGGAACAGGTTCCAGTAGCGCACCGTGTCATCGAGGCCCACAGGATCGGTCTTGCCCGCGAGCGTCAGCAGCAGCTGCTTGGCCTTGTCGCGCTGGCCGGCCTTGGCATAGGCGGCCACCAGGCGCAGCTTGGCCTGCTCCAGGTTGCGGGGAATGCCTTTGGCCAGGCCTTGCTCCATGTGAGCGATGCCGCGCTCGGTCAGTCCCTGGTGGACCATGTTGAAGCCGTAATTGAACAGGCCGGTGCCATCGGGCAGGGTCTTGGCGCGCAGCAGATCCTTTTCCAGCGATGCGCGGTCCTGGGCTGCGGCCGCACTCATTTTGTCTTTAAGACGCTGCTGCGCGGGCGCTTTCTCGCCGACGCCCAACACGCCGGCGGCGTAGCCCTGCTCCAGTACGGCGCTGGCCTCCGCCGTGGAGCCGGCCTGAAACGCCAGCTCGGCCATGTCGGTGAAGTCACTGTCTTCCTGGATGCCGCTGGTGGCCAGTTGCAGCCGAAATATATCGAGCTGCAGGCGCATGGACAGGTTCTCCTTGGCCCAAAGCCGGTCCAGAAGAAGTCGCCAGTTGGCTTTGCTCGGATAGTGCTGCACGATGGCTTCGAGGTCGCGCGTGTACGCGGTCTTGTCCTTGAGCAGCCGATGGGAATCCGCGAGCAACTTGAATTGCTTCTCGGGCAGCACGGAACCCGCAGCGCTGGCCTTGTCGCGCTCGCTCGCCATCGCCTGCGCTGCCTTGGCATAGTCGCCTTGGAGGTAATAGCTCTGGGCACGCAGCATGTCCACGATCGGGTCGTCGCCACCGGCCTGGCGGTAACGGTCCATCCAGGTAAACGCCATGTCGTAGTTCTTGGCGTTGTAGTAGAGGCTGAGAATCGTATACAGGCTCTTGATCTTGTCGGCGTCGCGCAGCCACGGGCCCTGGCTGGCCACCTCATACGCCTGCACCGCCATCTCGGCATCATCCGTGCTGGCCGCCAGAACGCCTTTCAGGCGCGCAAGAACGTGCACTTCATACGGCGTCTTGTCCTTGATCGCATCGGCGCTGGCGAGCTTGATCGCGGCCTCTTTAGGCTGCTGGTTGATCAGGAGGCGCTGCACCTCGGTCGCCAGCGCACCGACTTCGGGGCGTACCGTTGGGGCGGCGGGCGCGCCTGCCGCCGAGTCGGGTGCCCCGGCGGGCGCCGACTGCGCGGCGACCGGTTGCGCCATCGCCGTCACAAGAACGCCAGCGAGCATCAGCGTCTTGCGCCATCCCATCAGGTTCTGAATCATGTCTGTATCCCGTCAATATTGAGAAGAGGGTCGCCGCGTCGACCCGCGTCCTGGCTCGGACCAGGGCGGGTGCACGGCCACGGGTGGCGCCATTGTCGCAAACCCCGGGGCTCGTCAGCCGCTCAAACGCCGGCCATCGCCCCGAACCGGTAAACCCCGTCGTCACCGAGCCTGCGCTGCAATCGCCCCTCAAACCATAGCGCATGCAGGTGGGCAATGGACTCGCCCATGGCAAAGGTGGTCTGATGCAGGTCGAGCGCGCGCTTGAACAGCAGGGGCAGCAGTTCGCAAGCACTGCACGGTTGCTCAGAACAGGCCTGCATCACCTCAAGCAGCCGCTCAGCGTGGTGAGCGTGCAGCTGCTCAATGCGCGCATGCAAGCCGGTAAACGGCTTGCCGTGCGCGGGCAGGGTGAGCGTCTGGGCTGGCAGCGCCCTGAATTTGTCAATGGATACCAGAAACTGCTTGAGCGGATTCGACTCGGGTTCCTGGTCGTAGACGCTGACGTTGGTGGAAATGCGCGGCAGCATCATGTCGCCGCCAATCAACACTTGCAGCTCATCGCAGTACAGCGCGATGTGCTCGGGCGCATGGCCGTAGCCGCTGATGCAACGCCAGCCCCGATTGCCGATGGTAAGTACATCGCCTTCCTGCAAGCGCCGGTACTGGCGCGGCACGGCCGGCACCAGGGTCGAAAAGTAGCTGCCGCGGCCCTTGATCTTTTCGAGGGAGGCCGGGTCGGTCAAACCATGCAGGGCAAAAAAAGCCGCCGCCGCCTCACTGCTGAAGCCGCCTGGGCCCTGGCAGCCGATGCGTGCCAGGCTGTGGTCGGTGGCGCTGATCCACAGGCGCACTTGCCAGCGCTCGCACAGCCAATGGGCCAGGCCGATGTGGTCCGGGTGCATGTGGGTCACGATCACCCTCAGGATCGGCAGGCCCTCAAGCTCGTTCGCAAAGACCTGTTCCCACTGCGCCTTGGCGGGCTCGGAGCTGATGCAGCAATCGACCACGCTCCAGCCTGCTCGCCCGTCAATTTCATCGCACAAGAGCCACAGGTTGATGTGATTGAGCGCAAATGGCAGGCTCATGCGCAGCCATTTCACGCCCGGGGCGACTGTGACGGCGCTGCCGGGGGCGGGCAGGCTGTCGCCCAGCGGGTAGCGCAGCTGCTTTTCGAGTTCATCGGCGACAGGATTTGCGCCGAGCGGTTCAGGTGGTTTCAAGGAGGCTCCAGATTTGCGACATAATTGACGTTTACGTAAACGTCAACCAAGGCCGGCATTTTAGGCGGGCATGCCCAGCCCTGCTGTCGCCAAGGTTGACCCCAATTTATGGCACCCACTTACAACATCAGCGACCTGGCCAAGGAATTTGACCTGACCACACGGGCCATGCGCTTTTATGAAGACATGGGCCTGCTGCAGCCCGAGCGCACCGGCTCGGGCGGGCGTTCGCGGGTCTACAGCGGGCGTGACCGCACGCGCCTGAAGCTCACGCTGCGCGCCAAACGCCTGGGTTTCAGCCTCAGTGAGGCCAAGGAAATCATTGACATGTACGACAGCCCGCGCGACACCGGCGCGCAGCTGCAGAAATTCTTGCTGGTGCTGGCCGAGCACCAAAAGCAGCTTGAGGCGCAGATGACCGATCTGCAAGCCAATCTCGATGAACTCAAAGAGCACCAGCGCGAGGCCCGGGCTCTGCTGGCCAGCAGCAAAAAGCCAAGCAGTCGCAGCAACCCATCAACCCAACCTAACGGAGACAAAAATGACCCTGCCCGGACTCAACTTCCAACTCGGTGAAGACATCGACGCCCTGCGCGATACCGTTTACGAATTCGCGCAAAAAGAAATTGCACCGCGCGCTGCACATCTGGACAAGGACGACCAGTTCCCGATGGACCTGTGGCGCAAGATGGGCGACCTGGGTCTGCTGGGCATCACGGTGGGTGAAGAATATGGTGGCGCCAACATGGGCTACCTGGCGCACATGGTCGCCATGGAAGAAATCAGCCGCGCTTCGGCCTCGGTGGCCCTGAGCTATGGCGCCCACAGCAACCTGTGCGTCAACCAGATCAAGCGCAACGGCACACTCGAACAGCGCCAAAAATACCTGCCCAAGCTGATCTCGGGCGAGCATGTGGGCGCCCTGGCCATGAGCGAGGCGGGCGCCGGCAGCGACGTGCTGTCGATGCAGCTCAAGGCGCAGGACAAGGGCGGCTATTACCTGCTTAACGGCAGCAAGATGTGGATCACCAACGGCCCCGATGCCGACACGCTGGTGGTCTATGCCAAGAGCGAGCCCGAACTCGGCGCGCGCGGCGTTACCGCTTTTCTGATCGAAAAGGGCATGAAGGGTTTTTCCATCGCGCAAAAGCTCGACAAGCTCGGCATGCGCGGCTCCAGCACCGGTGAACTGGTGTTCAACAACGTTGAAGTGCCCGCCGCCAACATCCTGGGCGGCCTGAACCAGGGCGCCAAAGTGCTGATGAGCGGGCTGGACTATGAGCGCGCCGTGCTCACCGGCGGGCCGCTGGGCATCATGCAGGCGGTGATGGACAACGTGATCCCCTACATCCACGACCGCAAGCAGTTCGGCCAGAGCATTGGCGAATTCCAGCTGATTCAGGGCAAGGTGGCCGACATGTACACGGTGCTGCAGGCCGGGCGCGCCTTTGCCTACACCGTGGCCAAGAACCTCGACCTGCTGGGGTCGGAGCACGTGCGCCAAGTGCGCAAGGACTGCGCCTCGGTCATTTTGTGGACGGCTGAAAAAGCCACCTGGATGGCGGGTGAAGGCATCCAGATTTTTGGTGGCAACGGCTACATCAACGAGTACCCGCTGGGGCGCCTGTGGCGCGACGCCAAGCTGTACGAGATTGGCGCGGGCACCAGCGAAATCCGCCGCATGCTGATCGGGCGCGAGTTGTTTGCGCAGACTTGCTAACATGAACGCAGGTCATCCAGGAGCATAGCCATGAACATCACAGTCACAGAGCTGGCCAAGCAAGCCAGCGCTTTGCCGCTCGTTGATCGGGCGCATTTGATTGATGCGTTGATTGAATCGATGCTTCACACAGACCACGAAGTGTCTGCGTTGTGGGCAGTGGAAGCTGAGGAGCGCATTGATGCGGTCAACCGCGGCGACATGGTGCTTGAGGACGAGCCGCGTATCCTGGCCGACTATCGGATGCGCAAAAAATGATCCTGCGTTGGGTCAGCGCCGCAACCGTGGAGTTGGAGGAGGCCGTTGCCTGGTATGACGACCAGGTCAATGGCTTGGGTGACAAGTTGCTGGCGGAAATTGACGTCGCAACACGGCTGATCGAACAATTCCCTGAGGCCTGGAATCCCCTGTCTAAGCGCACGCGCGCGTATCGCCTCAACCGCTTCCCCTATAGTTTGATTTACACCATTGCGGCAACTCATAACATTTTCATTGTGGCGGTGGCGCACCAGCATCGCAAGCCTCAATACTGGAAGTCCCGAACGTGAGTGAACTCTGTTTCCAGCAAAACCAACCGTTGACTGAATATTGCCCATGACCACAGCTCTACAACACCTTTTCGACAACAACCGCCAATGGGCCGCGCGCATGGAAGCGCAGCGACCGGGCTTTTTCCAGGGGCTGGCGCACCAGCAGTCGCCCAAGTACCTGTGGATCGGTTGTTCCGACAGCCGGGTGTCGGCCAACGAAATCACCGGGCTGGAACCGGGTGAGGTCTTTGTGCACCGCAATATTGCCAATGTGGTGGTGCATTCGGACCTCAACGCCCTGTCGGTGATCCAGTTTGCGGTCGACCACCTCAAGGTCGAACACATCATGGTCGTGGGGCACTACGGCTGCGGCGGGGTGCTGGCGGCCTTGCGCGGCACGCGCGTCGGGCTGGCCGACAACTGGCTGCACCATGTGCTGGACGTCAAGCTGCGCCATCGCCGCCGCCTGGACCATTTGAGCGTGGCCGAGCAGGAAGACGTGCTGTGCGAGATGAACGTGATCGAGCAAGTCGGCAACGTGGCTTTGAGCAACGTGATGCAGGACGCCTGGGCGCGCGGTCAAAACGTGGCGGTGCACGGCTGGTGCTACGGCATCAAGGACGGTCTGGTCAAAGACCTGGGGGTCACGATGCAGCGCCCTGGCGAAGTCGTGAACGTCTTTCGCAGCGCGTTCAAACGCTATCCTCGCCCGCTCCAGCCCAACGTGCCGGGCCCGGGCCTGGTCGCCTGAATTTATAAGAAATCAGGCTCTAGCCCTCGTATCCATTGCCTGAGTAGCTATTAAATACAGAGTCCACATGTTCCCCACCCGCCTCGACTCCTCGCTTGCCTACGACATCGCCAAGGCCATGATGGACGGTTTTAACCGCCACTACCGGCTGTTCAGAACCGAATCAAGCCGCGCCAAACACCGTTTTGAGACTGCCGACTGGCACGGCCAGCAGCGCGCCCAGCGCGACCGCATCGAGTTTTATGACCTGCGCGTGCGTGAGGCGTCCATGCGGCTGGTGCGCGAGTTCAAGGCCGACGAGCAGCCGATGGAGGTGTGGCAGCAGGTCAAACTGCATTACATCGGTCTGCTGGTGGACCACCACCAGCCCGAACTGGCCGAAACCTTCTTCAACTCGGTCACGACCAAGATCCTGCACCACAGCTATTTCCAGAACGACTTCATCTTTGTGCGCCCGGCCGTGAGCACCGAGTACATTGAAAACGACGAGTCCGAAGCCAGCCCGACCTACCGCTCCTACTACCCCACGCACGACAGCCTGGCCCAGGTGCTGGCCCAAATGGTGACTGACTTTGATCTGCGTTGCCCCTTTGCCGACCTGGCGGGCGATGCGGCTCTGGTGCAGGCGGCCATGGCTGCGCAACTGGGGGATGCCAAGCTGCGCGCCAATTTTCAGTTTCAGGTGCTCTCGGGTTTGTTTTTTCGCAACAAGGGCTGCTACATCGTCGGTAAGCTGATCAATGGCTTTAACGAGTTCGGTTTTGCCCTGCCGGTGCTGCATAACCAAGCCGGCCAGCTGGTGATCGACGCGGTCTTGTTTGGGGAAGACGATCTGCTGATGCTGTTCAGCTTTGCGCGCGCTTATTTCATGGTGGACATGGAAATACCGTCGGCCTACGTGCAGTACCTGCGCAGCATGATGCCGCGCAAGCCGCGCAACGAAATCTACAACGCGCTGGGCCTGGCCAAGCAGGGTAAGACGCTGTTTTACCGCGACTTCTTGCACCACCAGCGCCACTCCACCGACAAATTTCGCATCGCCCCGGGTATCAAGGGCATGGTGATGCTGGTGTTTGATTTGCCCTCGTTCCCTTACGTGTTCAAGGTGATCAAGGACTTTTACCCGCCGCCCAAGGACACCACGCGCGAGCAGATCAAGGGCAAATACCTGTTGGTCAAGCAGCATGACCGGGTCGGGCGCATGGCCGACACCCTGGAGTACAGCGAAGTGGGTTTCCCGCGCGCGCGCTTTGACGATGAACTGATTGCCGAGCTTGAGAAATTCGCGCCCAGCCAGCTGGAAATCAGCGACCGCGACGGCGACGGCCGCATCGAAGTCATCATCAAGCACGTCTATATTGAACGTCGCATGATTCCGCTCAACATCTACCTGCAGGAAGCCTTTGATGCCGGCGGCGCCAACCTGCAGGACACCAGCGCGGCGGCGCTGCGCGCGCGCGAGCAGATCGAGCGCGGCGTCGTCGAGTACGGCAACGCCCTGAAAGACCTGGTCGCCGCCAACATCTTCCCTGGCGACATGCTCTGGAAAAACTTTGGCATCACGCGCCATGGCAAGGTCGTGTTTTACGACTACGACGAGATCGAATACATCACAGACTGTAACTTCCGCAAAGTGCCGCAGGCCCGCAACGAAGAAGACGAAATGTCGGGCGAGGTCTGGTACAAGGTCGGCACCCACGACGTGTTCCCCGAGACCTTTGCGCCCTTTCTGCTCGGCAATCCCTTGGTTCGCAAAGTGTTCATGAAGCACCACGCCGCCCTGCTGGATGCGGCCTTCTGGCAAAGCCACAAGGAGCGCATCCAGGCCGGCCATGTGTACGACGTGTTTCCCTATGACCAGGCGAAGCGCTTTCACCTGGAGGTCGGCGATGCCGCTGTGCCCTTGTCGATCTGATAATGCGCGTTTTTTTATAGCTGCTCGTGCAATACACACGCGGGCTTAACCCGTTTTTAACTGAAAGGACTTGATATGAATGACTCCATCGTGATCGTCAGTGCTGCCCGCACCCCCTTGGGCAGCTTTCAGGGCGACTTTGCCGGCCTCGCGGCCCACGACCTGGGCGGCGTCGCCATCGGCGCCGCTTTGACGCGCGCCAGCGCTAATTCCAAACTCACGCCTGAGATGGTCGACGAGCTGATCTTTGGCAACTGCCTGATGGCCGGCCAGGGCCAGGCCCCGGCGCGCCAGGCTGGCTTCAAGGGCGGCCTGCCCAACAGCACCGGTGCCGTCACGCTGTCCAAGATGTGCGGCTCGGCCATGCGCGCCACCATGTTTGCCCACGACATGCTGCTCGCCGGCAGCGCCGACGTGCTGGTGGCCGGTGGCATGGAGAGCATGACCAACGCGCCCTACCTGCTGCAAAAAGCGCGCGGCGGCTACCGCATCGGCCACGACCGCATTTTTGACCACATGATGCTCGACGGCCTGGAAGACGCTTACGAAGCCGGCCGCTCCATGGGCACCTTTGGCGAAGACTGCGCCGCCAAGTACGGCTTTACCCGTGCGCAGCAAGACGCTTTTGCCACCACCAGCGTGCAGCGCGCACAAGCGGCGACCACCTCGGGCGCCTTTGCGGCAGAAATTGCCCCAGTGACGATCAAGGGCCGCGCCGGTGACACCGTGATTTCGATCGACCAGGGCCCCGGAAAGGTCAAGCTCGACAAGATTTCGTCTTTGAAGCCGGCCTTCAAAAAGGACGGCACCATCACCGCGGCCAGCAGTTCCAGCATCAACGACGGCGCTGCTGCGTTGCTGCTGATGCGCGCCTCCACCGCGGCCAAACTGGACTGCCAGCCGCTGGCGCGCATCGTCAGCCATGCCGTGCACGCACAAGAACCCGAATGGTTCTCGACCGCGCCGATCGGTGCCAGCCAGAAAGCCCTGGCCAAAGCCGGCTGGGCGGTGAAAGACGTGGACTTGTGGGAAGTCAATGAAGCCTTTGCCGTGGTGCCGATGGCGCTGATGCACGAGCTCAAGCTCAGCCACGAAATTGTCAACGTCAACGGCGGCGCCTGCGCCCTGGGCCACCCGATTGGCTGCAGCGGCGCGCGCATCATTGTCACGCTCTTGTACGCGCTGCAGGCCCGTGGCCTGAAAAAAGGCCTGGCCACGCTGTGCATTGGCGGCGGCGAAGGCACGGCGCTGGCGCTTGAAATGATATAAATTAGATAGCATACTGCGTAAGTCGGACGGGGGCTAGCGCCCCCTTTTCCATTATTTTTCTCAACCCTATGAGAGCCTACCCATGTTATTGACCCAAGACCAGGAAATGATTCGCGACGCGGTGCGCGCCTTTGCCCAGGCCGAGCTCTGGCCCAACGCCGCCAAGTGGGACAAGGAGCACACTTTTCCCAAGGAGGCGCACAAGGGGCTGGCAGCGCTGGGCGCCTATGGCATTTGCGTGCCCGAAGAACTGGGCGGCGCCAACATGGATTACCTGACGGTGGCGCTGGTGCTAGAAGAAATCGCAGCCGGTGACGGCGGCACCAGCACGGCCATCAGCGTCACCAACTGCCCGGTCAACGCCATCTTGATGGCTTATGGCAACGCCGCGCAGAAGAAGCAATGGCTCACACCGCTGGCGCAAGGGCAGTTGCTTGGGGCCTTTTGCCTGACCGAGCCGCATGTGGGGTCCGATGCCTCCGGCCTGCGCACCACGGCGGTCAAGGAAGGTGATGTTTACGTCATCAACGGCGTCAAGCAGTTCATCACCAGCGGCCAGAACGGCGACGTTGCCATCGTCATTGCCGTCACCGACAAGGGCGCGGGCAAGAAGGGCATGAGCGCCTTCATCGTGCCGACCAACGCGCCCGGCTACGTGGTGGCACGGCTTGAAGACAAGCTCGGTCAGCACAGCAGCGACACCGCGCAGATCAATTTTGACAACTGCCGCGTGCCCGTGGAGAACCTGATCGGCCAGGAGGGCGAGGGCTACCGCATCGCGTTGGGCGCGCTCGAGGGTGGGCGCATCGGCATTGCCGCGCAAAGCGTGGGCATGGCGCGCAGCGCCTTTGAGGTGGCGCTGGCCTATGCCAAAGAGCGGCAAAGCTTTGGCACCGCCATCTTCAACCACCAGGCGGTGGGTTTCCGGTTGGCCGACTGCGCCACGCAACTGGAGGCAGCGCGACAGCTCATCTGGCACGCCGCAAGCTTGCGCGACGCCGGTCGCCCCTGCCTCAAAGAAGCCGCCATGGCCAAGCTGTTTGCCAGTGAAATTGCGGAGAAAGTCTGTAGCGCCGCGATCCAGACGCTGGGCGGCTACGGCTATGTCAGCGACTTCCCCGTCGAGCGCATCTACCGCGACGTGCGCGTGTGCCAGATCTATGAAGGCACCTCGGACGTGCAGAAGATCATTATTCAAAGAGCGCTGGCCTGACAGCCGGACGGGCCGCACCGGCCCAGGGGCGACAATCGAGCCCCAAGAAGCCCCATTCCAAACCCAAGAGCAGCGACATGACCCAAGACCCGAATCCAGCAAACGAATTGCAGCCGACGGCGTTGTGCGAAGCCTGCGCCGGCATCCAGCGCAACTGGCGCCGCGCCCCGGGACACGCCGAACTGGTGCAAGGCGCCAACCGCAAAGAAGTGCGCAGCCACGGCCAGGTCACCATCACCCAGTACCGCTGCGACCGCTGTGGCACCGCCTGGGCGTACGAGAACGACAAGGTCAACCTGCACGCGGGCTGGTCGGTGCTGGCGCGCTAAACGGCAGGGCTCAGCTCGCCACCACCACCCGATTGCGCCCGGCGGCCTTGGCCTCATACAGCGCCTTGTCCGCCGCCAGCAGCAGCGCCTCCACGGTGCTGCCCTGCGCCGGAAACTGCGCCAACCCGATCGAAATCGTGACGCTGCCCAGGTCTTTGCCGCCGGCATGCAGCACCAACTCCTGCACCTCCTGGCGCACCCGCTCGGCGCGCGCCAAAGCGAGCTGCTCCGTGATGTCCGCCAGCACGATGGTGAACTCCTCGCCGCCGAAGCGCGCCGCCACGTCGCTGCCGCGCGTCTGGCTTTGCAGCACCTGCGCCACCTCGCGCAGCACCTGGTCGCCAACCTCATGGCCGTGCTCGTCGTTGAAGCGCTTGAAGTGGTCAATGTCAATCATCATCAGCGCGAGACCGGCGTAATCGCCTTTGGCCTGCTGGCGCACGGCGCGCAACAATTCGCGATGCGATGACTCGTCGAAGAAACGGCGGTTGTACAAGCCGGTCAAGACGTCGCGGATGGAGGCCTGGCGCAAGGACTCACGCAGCTTCAGGTTGCCGATGGACAAGCCGACCTGTTCGAGTGCAAAACGCCGGCTGCCTTCGATTTCCAGGCTTTCCTGCGGGTCGCTCACCAGATCAGCCTCCAGCACCACGATGCCCAGCAACTCAGAGTAGGCCATCAAGGGCAGGCATTGAATATTGTTGTTGTTGTGCGCACTTGCGTACGCGGATTGCAAGTGCGCGCAAGAGGCAGTACCGGTCTCAAACGGTTGGTGAAACGGTTGGCGCAAGCGCGCGGCCCAGCAGTCACCGGGCTCGAAGGAATCGGCATAGGTTTTGTCACCCCAGGTAAAGGCCTGGCGCAAGGGGTCTGGCTCAGCGGTTGCCAGGTACAGGGCGCCGCTGGCAGCGCGCATCAAGGGCGGCAGGTGCTGCTTGAGCAGACCTGCGGCCTCCGTTAGGTCGGCGCAGGACTGCAAGAAGCGGCTGAGCTCCGACAAGCCCTGCACCTGCGCATTGCGGCTTGCGGCCATGGCCAGCAAGCGCGATAACTCGACATTGCGCTCATCGACCGCGTGCTGGGCGGTCTCGCTCTGAAGGGTCGCTTGGCGAAAGCGCTGCAGCAGGCCCGCCAGCAGGATCAGATTGACCAGGATCGACACGCCAAGAATCACGTAATAATTTTTGATTTCCTGCTCAATGTCGGTCTGCACCTGGTTCGTTCGGCGCACATGGTCGGTGCCCAAGACGCGCAAGGCCAAGCGCACTGCGATCATGGTCTGGTTACCCGAGTCCGTGAGTATCGATTCCACCGCTTCGCCGGAGCGCCCTTCACTCCTGAGGCTCACGGCCCGGTCAAGGTCCTGCAACTTGGCCGCGATGGCTTTGTCCAGCACATCAAGCGGCGCCAGCGCCGACGGGTCTTCACTCAGGGCGATCCCGAGTGCCGCGCGAGACAGCCGCAGTTGGGCCAGCGCGGTGTAGTAAGGCTGCAAATAGGGCGCGCGGCCGCTGAGCAAAAAGCCGCGCTGCCCGGTCTCGGCATCCTGGATCTGGCTCGTCATGTCATTCAGTGCCTTGCTGACCCGCAGCGAATGCGTGATGACTTCGCGCGAGTCGGCCAGGCGCGACAGGCTGCGCTGTGTCAACACCACAGTGGCAAAAATGGCAGCCAGCAGCAGCACCCAGATGGCCGAGGTCAGATGGCGGTAGTGTTGGTGCTGATCGGTGTTGGCGTGCGACATCGGTGTTTCCAGGGCTTGGCTCGCCAGACGAAGGCAAGCCGCCGCCTGGACAGTGGTTTGAAGGCCGGTTCCGCGCAGGTCTCAAACCTGTGCTCGGCCGCTTGCAGCCCGACAGAACAAGGGCACAGTGTGCGCCGATTCACGAAACTTCTTTGTGCGCGGGCGCACTTAAGCGCAAGAACTTGCTGCGGCGCAGCTGGCGCACCGCCCATGCCAGGCCATTTTTTGATGCCTTCGTGCGAAAACGCACAGACCGCGCTGCTTTGCCGGGCTAGTCTTGCGACCAATGCCCATGTGCATGCAAACCATTTGACGCCAGTGCATGCCGCTCTGGTGCCTGTCTTTCTCAACTCGAAGGAAACATCATGTCAAAAAGAGACGACTACATCGCCAAAATGAAATTGCAACTCGACGAACTAGACGCGCAGATGAGCAAGCTCGAAGCCAAGGCGCAGGTGGCCAAGGACGATGCCCGCGACAAATACAAAGAAGAAATGGCGAAATTGCGCCATCAGTCCAGCCTGGCCAAAGCCAAGCTTGACGATCTGAAGGCCGCAGGCGAAGACAAATGGGACGCCCTGGTCGCCGAGATGGAAAAAGTCCGCGACGCCTTCAAGCACTCGTTCAGCTACTTCAAGTCCCAGCTCTAAGCCGGCGCCGCCGGCTGGTGCGCTGCTGCGGCCGGCCAGGTGGCCGATGCCTGGGCGCCAGGAGAGTGGCGGCGTCCCTGCGGCGAGCGAAACCATGCGTTCTTGACGATTCTTCAGCTCGGTCAAGCCGACCGTTGCAGCGCTGCCATTGGCGCATTGATAATGCCGACTGTCAATCTTCAAGTCCGCATGAAAATCCGCCGAAAATTAGTCTTGTACGTCAGCGCCAGCATCTTGCTGGCGGCAGTGCCGGGCGCGGCGCTGATCTACAACTACGCGCAAAGCCAGGCGCTGGCCAGTGCGGCCGCGCAAGCCGAGCGTGCCACCGGTGGTTTTGCCGCGTTGGCGCTGCAGCGCTCCACCCAAAGCGAGACCAAACTGAAGGCGCTGGCACGCCTGCTTGAGCAGGAATTGGCAGCACCGGCTCAAGCGCACGAGCTGGCCAGTTTCGAGCAGCTCACCCAGCAGAGCCCGGACGGCGTCTGGCGCAACCGCCAGCCCGGCTTTGACGGCCAGCACGAGGCGGGCCTGTTCTTGCCGCCTGAAGCGGTGACGAGCGACGCGCTCAAGGTGCGTCACCTGCGCATCAAGCGCACCCTGGACCAGTTCGGCGCCGCCGCCACCGAGCCGCTGGAAAACGTCTGGTACCTGTCGCCGCAGCGCAGCGAGATCATTTTTGACCGCGCCTATCCCAATCTTGTGTTTGAGCAGCGCGCCGACAACGACTACACCCAGACGCCCTGGCTCACCGGGACCTCGCCGCAGCGCAACCCGCAACGCGAATTTCGCTTCACGTCGGCGCTGTTTGACCCCGTCCCCCAGGTCTGGATGGTGAGCGCGGTCTACCCGCTTTATGTCAACGGCGAGTGGCTGGGCTCGCTGGGCGAAGACATGCAGCTGAGCCGGGTGCTGCTGGCGCGTTTGACGCAAGGCCAGGTGTTTAAATCCGTGCAACATTTTCTGCTGGATCAACAGGGCCGCTTTGTGCTGGCCGGGCCGTGGCAAGCCCAGCTTGAAGCCACGCCCCAGGCGTTTGCGCCCGACTTGAGCGCCGAGCCGCAACTCGCCGCGCTGCTGCAAACCCCGCTCAGCGCCACGCCACGGCTGCTCAGCGACGCCCTGACGCTGCAGGGGCAGCGCTACCTGGCGATCGGCCTGCAAGTGCAGCCGCTGGGCTGGCGCTACTACCGCCTGCTGCCGGTGGCCGAGATCATGGCCAACACCCGCCAGCTGCTGCTGGCCTTGGCTGGCATGGTCGCGCTGATGGTCGTGGTGGCCGGTCTGTTGATTGTGGGCACCGTGGGCAGCCGTATTACCCGGCGCATCAAGCAGCTCAGCGAAGTGATGCAGGGTTACGCCCGCAATCCACGCCTGCGCGTTGCAACCCAGCAGGGTGACGTCGATGAGATCGCGGAGGCGGCGCAAGTCTTCAATCGCATGGCCGATGACATGGACCGCAACATCGCGGCAGGCCAACTGGTCGAGGCGGCGCTGACCGAGAGCGAGGCGCTCTGGCGCTTTGCGCTCGAAGGCGCCGGTGACGGGGTGTGGGACTGGAACCTGGCCGCCGGTACGGTGCAGGTCAACCGGCGCGGCAAGGAAATGCTGGGCTTCACCGAGAACGAAATCGGCCGCCAACGCGCTGACTGGAAAGACCTGATCCACCCCGATGACCGGGCCGACACGCGCGCCGCTTTCAAGAAACATGTAGAAGGCGCCAGCCCGGTCTACCTGAGTGAACACCGGCTGCGCTGTCAGGACGGCCACTACCTGTGGATTCTTGACCGTGGCATGGTGGTCAGCCGCGACGCCAACGGCCAGCCGCTGCGCATGATCGGCACCCACACCGACATCAGCGCGCTCAAAGAGCACCAGCAGCAACTCGAATACATCGCGCATTTTGATGGACTTACCAAACTGCCCAACCGCTTGCTGCTGGCCGACCGGCTCCAGCAAGGCATGGCGCAGGTGCACCGCAACGCGCAGCAGCTCGCCGTGATCTACCTGGACCTCGATGGTTTCAAGGTCGTCAATGACCTGCACGGTCACGACGCCGGCGACCAGCTGTTGATTGCAGTGGCCAACCGCATGCGCCAGGCGCTGCGCGAAGGCGACACGCTGGCGCGACTGGGCGGCGACGAGTTTGTCGCGGTGTTGCCGGGCCTCTCCAGCATTGCCGCGAGCGTGCCGATGCTCAACCGGCTGCTGGCGGCGGCGGCGCAACCGATGCAGGTGGGCGAGCGCGTGCTGCAGGTATCGGCCAGTCTGGGCGTGACCTTCTACCCCCAAGCCGAGGAGGTCGATGCCGATCTGCTCTTGCGTCAGGCCGACCAGGCGATGTACCAGGCGAAACAGGGCGGTAAAAACCGCTACCACGTCTTTGATGCCGAGCAGGACCGCAGCGTGCGCGGCCAGTTCGACAGCGTGGAGCGTCTGCGCCGGGCCCTGGACGCGCAGGAGTTCGTGCTCTATTACCAGCCCAAGGTCAACCTGCGCACGGGCGCCGTGGTCGGCGCCGAGGCGCTGATCCGCTGGCAGCACCCCGAGCAGGGCCTGCTGGCGCCGGCGGCGTTCCTGCCGCTGATCGAAGACCATCCGCTGGCGGTGGAGGTGGGCGAATGGGTGATCGCCACCGCGCTGGCTCAGATGCAGCGCTGGCAGGCCGACGGACTGGACCTGCCGGTGAGCGTCAACGTGGGTGCGCGCCAGTTGCAGCAGGCCAACTTTGCCCAGCGCCTGGGCGAACTGCTGGCGGCGCATCCGCGCGTGCCGCCCGCCCGGCTGGAGCTCGAAGTCCTAGAGACCAGCGCGCTGCAGGACCTCACGCACGTGTCCCAGGTCATGCAGGCGTGCTGCGCGCTCGGTGTGAGCTTTGCCATGGACGACTTTGGCACCGGTTATTCGTCGCTGACCTACCTCAAGCGCCTGCCGGTGTCGGTGCTCAAGATCGACCAGAGCTTCGTGCACAACATGCAGGACGACCCGGACGACCTGGCCATTCTGGAGGCGGTCATGAGCCTGGCACGCGCATTTGGGCGCGGCCTGATCGCCGAGGGCGTCGAGAGCGTGGCACATGGCGTCATGCTGTTGCAACTGGGCTGCGAGCTGGCGCAGGGCTACGCCATTGCCCGCCCGATGCCGGCGCAGCAGCTGCCGGCCTGGGCGCTGGCCTGGCGCGCCGATCCCGCCTGGCAGTGCCAGGGGACAGTCAGCCGCGAAGACTGGCCGCTGCTGTCTGCTGGCGTCGAGCACCGCGCCTGGATTGCAGCCGTGAGCGCCGTGCTGCAGGGCCAGCGCGGCACGTTGCCAGCGTTGAACCCGCACCAGTGCCATTTTGGCCAGTGGCTCGACGGCGACGGCCTTGACCGCCACGGCGCGCAGCCGGCGCTGCAGGACATTGAAGCCCTGCACCGGCAGGTGCACGAGCTCGCTGCCACGCTGCTGGGTCTGGCTGCCAGCGGCCAATCCGCCCAGGCGCAGGCGCGGCTGGGCGAGTTGCTGGCGTTGCGCGACGCCTTGCTGGGCCAGTTGCAGGCATTGCTGGCGAGCCGGCGCCCGGCGGGAGCGGCTGACCAGGACGCAAGCACCCCGTGGCCCGAATACACTATATAAATAATAGCTGCATACGCCCTCTGCACGAGGGCTAAAGGCCAATAACGTCCAACGAATGCCGCACGCCAGCCACCGCCCGACGCTCCTGTCATTGCTCGCCTTTCTCGGCTTGAGCCTGCCCTGGCTCAATCCCTTTTCACCCGGCCCCAAGCCCACCGTCATGCCCTGGCTGGTCAGCCTGGTGGGCTTCGCCTGCCTGCTGCCGTGGGCGGCGCGGGCGCGCCCGGCACGGTTGGGCACGCTGGCGGCAAGCGCCTGGCTGCTGGCCGCGCTGGCCAGTGCCGTGCTCGGTCTGTTGCAGTACTTTGGGACGACCGGTGCCTTGGGGCCATGGGTCAACCCCACCGGCTTGGGCGAGGCCTATGCCAACCTGCGCCAGCGCAACCAGTTCGCCACGCTCACCAACATCGGGCTGGCGGCCCTGCTGTGGTGGCAGGCGCAGGGTTTTGCGGCGGCGGGCATCACGGCCAAGCCCCGGCGCGCCGCGCCGCCCGCTTGGCGCACGGGGGCGACGCTGGCCGCGGCGCTGCTGCTGGCGGCGGGCAACGCCGCTTCCTCGTCGCGCACCGGCATGGTGCAACTGCTGTTGTTGACGCTGCTGGCGACGCTCTGGCGCGTGCCTGGCAGCGGCTGGCGCCAGCCGGCGCTGGGCCTGCTGCTCGCGGCCATGCTGGCCTACGCGGGCGCTGCGCTGGCGCTGCCGCTGCTGCTGGGGCAGGACCTGCAGGCTGTGGGCATGCTGGCGCGACTGCAGCAGGGCGACCCGGCCTGCGGCAGCCGCCTGACCCTGTGGGCCAATGTGCTGCACCTGATCGCCCTCAAGCCCTGGTTTGGGTGGGGCTGGGGCGAGCTCGATTACGCGCACTTCATCACGCTCTACCCGGGCCGGCGCTTTTGCGACATTCTGGACAACGCCCACAACCTGCCGCTGCAACTGGCAGTGG
This sequence comes from Burkholderiales bacterium, assembly GCA_038215405.1. Taxonomy (GTDB): domain Bacteria; phylum Pseudomonadota; class Gammaproteobacteria; order Burkholderiales; family Burkholderiaceae_C; genus Rhodoferax. The sequence continues at coordinate 8,293 of JBBQQX010000023.1, read as the reverse complement.
AACTGGGCCTGCCACTGTCTCTGGCCCTGTGCGCCGTGGGCCTGTGGCTGATGGTGCGCGCCAAGCCGTGGCGCGAGCGCGACGCGACGAGGCAACTGGCGTGGACCGTGCTGGCGCTGATCCTGCTTCACAGCCTGCTGGAGTACCCGCTGTGGTACGGCCCGTTCCAGGTGAGCGCTGGCCTGAGCGTCTGGCTGCTGTGGCGCCAGCCTGCCGGCGCTGCGCCGGCGCAGGCTCAGCACGTGCCGGGCGGCGCGGCGCTGTTTTTTAATCAAAACTTCAAGACTTTTAGGTCTTTAGCCCTCGTCCTGCCTTCACTTGTAGCTATTGTCATAGTAGTGATCGCGGCTTACGCTGCGTGCGACTATTGGCGTGTCAGTCAGCTCTACTTGAGCCCCAGCCTGCGCGCGCAGGCCTACCGGTCGCAGCCGCTGGCCAAAATCACGAGCAGTTGGCTGTTTCAGGACCCGCTGCGCTTTGCCGCGCTCACCACCACCGCATTGACCCCGGCCAATGCGGCGCAGCTGCACCAGCAGGCGCTGGCGATGCTGCATTTTTCACCCGAGCCGCGCGTGATCGAGAAGGTGATCGACAGCGCCGAGCTGCTCGGGCACCCCGACGAAGCCCAGTTTTACCGGCTTCGCTACCAGGCCGCGTTTCCTGAGCGCAAGGCCGCGTTTCCTGAAAGCCAGGCACGCTGAAACGCACGACTAAGTCCCGTTGACAAAGCTGCCCGACTTGCCGCCGTGCTTTTCCAGCAGCTTGCAGTCGGTCATCGTCATGCCGCGGTCGACCGCTTTGCACATGTCGTAAATGGTCAAGAGCGATACCTGCACGGCGGTCAGCGCTTCCATCTCGACGCCGGTGGCGCCCACGGTTTCAACCGTGGCTCTGCAATAGACGCTGGCGGCGCCGGTGTCATCGGCCTGCTGGACTTCAAAATCAACCGCCACGTGGGTCAGCGCCAGCGGGTGGCACAGGGGGATCAGCTCGCTGGTCTTCTTGGCCGCCATGATGCCGGCGATGCGCGCCACGCCCAGCACGTCGCCTTTTTTTGCGCTACCGGCCTCAATAATGGTCAGCGTGGCGGGCAGCATCTCAATGCGGCCGCCGGCAATGGCAATGCGGTGGCTGGCGGCCTTGCCGGCCACGTCCACCATGTGGGCTTGGCCCTGGGCGTCAAAATGGGTGAGAGCGTTCATGGATGAAATTCGTTACAGTTAAAAATGAGCGGCGGGTGCCGGCTTGACAGAACCTTCATATCCGCCGCGCATCATACGATGCACGCGCCGGCACCAAGGTGTGGCGCGCGCTGCGCTGTCTTGAGCGTCGTACCATGCCAGCTTGTTGCCACTGCGGCCCACTCGAACTCACAGCGACGGTAATCATTTTGACAAAAAATTTTAGACAAAATAAGGTGCGAGCCCTCGTCAATAGGGCGTTATCCGCTATTGTTTTAGCTGCATTGTGTGTTGCCAGCATTGGCCCGGCGCAGGCGCAGGCGCAGTCCCTGGCCGCCCAGATGCCCACGCTGGGCGACACCAGCGACCTGAGCAGCAGCGCCGAACGCCGCCTGGGCGACCGCATCGCGCGTGAGATCTACCGTGACCCGGACTACCTGGACGACCCGGTGCTGGCCGAGTATGTGCAGGGCATCTGGCAGCCCTTGCTGGCCGCGGCGCGCGCGCGCGGTGATCTCTCGCCGGAACTGGCCGAGCGCTTCGCCTGGGAGGTCATGCTAGACCGGGAGCGCACGGTCAACGCCTTTGCACTGCCGGGCGGCTACCTGGGCGTGAATTTGGGGTTGATCGCGGTGGTGAGCAACCGCGACGAACTGGCCTCGGTGCTGGGGCACGAACTCAGCCACGTCACGCAGCGCCATATCTCGCGCCTGATGGCCAAGCAGGGAAAAATGGCGCCCTGGATGATCGGCGCCATGATTCTGGGCGTGTTGGCCGCGAGCAAGAGTGTCGATGCCGGCAATGCATTGATCGTTGGCGGCCAGGCAGTGGCCGCGCAAAACCAGCTCAACTTCTCGCGTGACATGGAGCGCGAGGCCGACCGTGTCGGCTACGGCGTCATGACCGAGGCCGGTTTTGACGCGCAGGGTTTTGTCTCGATGTTCGACAAGCTGCAACAGGCCTCGCGCCTGAGCGATAACGGCGCCTACCCCTACTTGCGCAGTCACCCGCTCACCACTGAACGCATTGCCGACATGCAGGCGCGCCAGGCACTGGCCGCGCCCGCGCCGGCCCACACCGCGCCGACGTTGGAACATGCCCAGATGGCTGCGCGCGCGCGCGTGCTGGCCAATGCGGACGCTGACGCCTTGCGCGCCTGGCAGGCTCAGGCCGACAGCGCCAGTCTGAGCGCCCAAGCTGTGCCGCTCCAGGCGGGCGTCTGGTATGGCGCCGCGTTGGCCGCCAGCCAGTTGCGTGACTTTGCCCAGGCCCGTGTCGACCTGGTGCGTCTGCGTGGCCTGGTGGCCGGCGATGCCAGCGCGATGCGACTGGCATGGCTGTTGCAGGCCGAAGTGGCCTTGCGTGCGGGTGATGCCAGCGGCGCGCAAGCGGCCTTGAACGCCGTTGGTCACACCCCGGCAGTGCCTGCTGCGCTTGGCGCGCCAGACCCGGCCTCCACCATAACGCGCCCTGAGTTGCTGCTGGCGGCGCAGATTGCGCTGCAACCCGGCCCCGGCGGGCGGGCGGACTTGGCCAGCGCCGCGCTCGGCGACAGCGCTGCGCGACTGCAAGCCTGGGTCGCTTTGAAGCCGCGCGATGCGCAGGCCTGGCAATTGCTGTCGAGCGTGCAAAGTGCGCAGCACCAGACTTTGCGCGCGCTGCGCGCCGACGCGGAAGCGCAAGTGGCGCGGCTCGATTACGCGGCAGCGCTGGACCGATTCAGGGCAGCCCAGGCCTTTACACGCGCACGGGTCAGCAGTCAGACTGCGGCCGATCACATCGACGCCTCGATCATCGACACCCGGCAACGCCAGGTGGAATTGCTACTTAAGGAACAGGCGCTCGATCGCTGAGTCGATCACGATGCCAAACACCGAGTAGATCAACGAGCCAAGCAGCGCCGCGCCGAAGCCATTGACGTGAAAGCCGCTCAGAACGCCGGCGGCCGACCAGAACATCAGCGCGTTGATGACAAACAGGAACAGCCCCAGCGTGATCACCGTCACTGGCAGCGTCAGCAGCACCAAGATCGGGCGCAGCAGCATGTTGAAGAGGCCGATCACGAACGCCGCAATCAGCGCCGCGCCAAAGCTGGCGACGACCACGCCGCTGTAAAGATAAGCCACGGCGAGCAGAGCGGCGGCACTGAGCAGCCATTTGGTGATGAGTTTCATGGGCGAAGAATAGCACCCGGCGAAGCGGGCGCCATCATGGCTGTCAATGCCCGCATGGTGGATGAACCCAGCTGCAAAATGCGCTGCGGCGGCCCAATCAATATGGTCGCCCTGGAGGCTGCATTTCTATTCCTAAAGAAATAGCTGCATGCGCTTTGTTGGCGAGGTCTAGCGCCACTATCTAAAATACATGGTGGTTTTAATGCCCGACTGACGTAGCGAAACCGGATATTGACCTCATTTTGGATAAAACTACACGCTGACACCCCCGATGACGACGTTCTCCCCTCTTTCTAAATTTGCAGTTCTTGGCCTCCTCGCGGCCAGTCAGGGCATTAGCGCGGCCCAACCCCTTAGTTTCGAATCAGCCTGGCTGCGCGTCAAAACCGACTCTGACCAGTTGGCCGGGGCCGCGGCCGCAGTGCAAAGCAAGGCCTTGCAGGTGCAGGCCCTGCAAGGCCTGGGCGGCCCCACTGTGAGTGTCATGGCGTCGTCGTTCGTCTACAACGCCAATCTGTCCATCGACCTGGACCCGCTCAATCAGAAGCTGATGCAGCTGGAACAGGGCCTGCCGCCGGCGCTGCAAAACCTGCTCGGCTCATTGCCCATTCCCCAGTTGCCTGCCAACTACACTCTAAACCGCCACGACACCGTGACCACGGGCTCGCTGTCTGCCTTCTGGCCGATCTACGCCGGTGGCGTCTCGGATGCCGCGCGGGGCTTTGTTTCAGCTCAGATGAACGAGGCGGCCGCTGAAGCTGAAAAAACCGAGCACGAGCTCACGACCTTGCTGGTGCAGCGCTATTTTGGTGCCCAGTTGGCGATCAAGGCGGCCCAGCTGCGTCAGGGCGCACTCGAGGCCATTAGCCAACATGACGCCGCCGCCCAACAAATGCTCGCCGCCGGCGCCATCTCAAGACTGGAGCGCCTGCAAGCCCAGGTAGCGCTTGAAGACGCCAAACGCCTCGCGCTCAAAGCCCAGGATGACGCCGAACTCGCGGCCACTGCGCTGGCCCGCACGGTCAAGGTCTCCAATGCCGTGACGCCCGTGACGCCTTTGTTTGTGCTGACGCAGACGCTGCAACCCTTGCCGTATTTTCTGGACGCCGCCTGGCTGCACCATCCCGGGCTGGCCAAGGTGGCAGCCAAAGAAGCCCAGGCCGAGCAACTGCATCGGGGCCAGCAGGCGCTCAGACGCCCGCAGGTCTTTGCGTTTGGCCAGCATGAACTCAAAACTGGCAACGCTGACTGGATGGCGGGCATCGGCGTGCGCTGGACCTTGTTTGACAGCGTCGACCGTGACGCGCTGGCGGCATCCTCGCAAAAAATGATAGAGCAGGCGCAGCGCCTGGACGCGCAGGCGCGCAGCGACATTGCCCTGCTGGTCGAGAAGAATTGGCGCGCGGTGGAACAGGACCGACGTCAATTCCTGGCGACCCAGGCCAGTCTGGAATTGGCGGCAGAGGTGCTACGCCTGCGCACAGCCGCCTTGCGCGCAGGCACCGGCACGGCGCTTGAGCTGATTGATGGCGAAGTCAACCAGGCCAAAGTCCAGACCGAGCGCGCGCAAATGGCCTACGACTACGTGCTGGCCCTGGCGCAACTGCTGGAGAGCTGCGGCTTATCGCAGCAGTTCAGCAGCTACATCGCGCGTGCTGACGTGAAAGTGAATTGAATATGACTCTCAAAAAAATCTTCTGGGCCGTCGCAGCCATCGCGCTGCTCGGCATTCTGGGCTACGGCCTGTGGCGCGCCGCGCAGCCGGCGCCCGAGGTATTCCAGGGGCAAATGGAGGCGCGCGAAGCCGACATCGCGCCCAAGATCACCGGGCGCATTGGACAGATTCTGGTCAAGGAGGGCGACCGTGTCGAAGTCGGCACCTTGCTGCTGCGCATTGAAAGCCCTGAAATCAGTGCCAAGTTGGCGCAGGCCACGGCGGCGAGCGAGGCGGCGCTGGCGCTGTCTCAAAAAGCTCAAAACGGGGCCAGACCCGAGGAAATTCTGATGGCCAAAATGAACTGGCAACGGGCCCAGTCTGGCGCCGAATTGGCCGCCATTTCGTTCCAGCGCGTGGCCGGACTGGCCAACCAAGGCTTGGTGGCGACCCAAAAGCGCGATGAAGCCGAAGCCAATTTCAAAGCCTCGCGCGACGCCGCCGCCGCCGCCAAAGCCCAATACGACCTGGCGCGTGTGGGCGCCCGCTCCGAGGACAAGAGCGCTGCCCAGGCCCAGGTCCGGCAAGTGGCCGGTGTGGTGGCTGAAGTGGCGGCCGCCCAGCTTGAAACCGAGCTCAAGAGCCCGGTCGCGGGTGAGGTGGCCAAAGTGCTGGCCAAGACCGGCGAGTTGTCGCCGCAAGGCGTAGCGGTGGTCAGCGTGGTGGACCTGCAGGACCAGTGGGTCGTCTTGAATGTGCGTGAAGACAAGCTCCAACGCTTTGCGGTGGGCTCCACGTTTGACGCCACCTTGCCCGCGCTGGTGTCCGCCAGCGCAGGCCGGCAGGCGCCAGCGGGCGTCACATTCAAGGTGTTCTTTATTGGTGTGCTGCCGGACTTCGCCACTTGGCGAGCCACCCGCGCGGGCCAGGGCTTTGATGCGCGCACATTTGAAGTTCGGGCGCGGCCTTTGAGCCCCATTGCCGGTGCGCGGCCCGGCATGAGCGTGTTGCTGCATTAACTTCGCGTCAATTGCCCATGCAGTCCCCTGGTGCCGTCAACGCGCCCGAATTCTCTGCCCGTGGCGGCTTTCGGGCGTCGGCGCAGCGCGAGTGGCGCCAGCTACAACACAGGCGCTGGGACCTGGCCATGGTGTCGTGGGTCCCCGTGCTCGCGGTGGCCTTGATCTGGTGGATTTTTTCGGCCGGATTGCCCAACCAGCTGCCGATCGCGGTGCTCGACCAAGACCACTCCAGCCTGTCACGGCAATTGCTGCGTCTATTGCAGGCCACGCCCGGCTTGAAAGTACTTGAACATGAGGTGGACCCGGCGCAGGCCGCGCAGTCCTTGCGCCGGGGTGACGTCTATGCCGTGCTTGAAATCCCGCGTGATTTTTCGCAAACCATCAAGCGCGGCGAAGCGGCCCAGGTCACGCTCTCGCACAACGCCCAATTCGGCACCCACTCGGGCCTGATCCAGCGCGACGTTCGCACCGCGGTTGCCACTTTTTCGGCCGGCATCGAAATCGCGGCGCGCAACAAGCGCGGTGTGTCGGTCACAGCAGCCCGCGTGGCCATCGAGCCGCTTCGCACCAGCGCCATCACGCTGTTCAACGCCGCCTTGAATTACGAGCAGTTCCTGGCCGCCGCCCTCATTCCTGCCGTGTTGCACATTCTGGCCATGACGGCGGGCGCCTGGTCGGTAGGGCGGGAACTGCGTGACGGCACGGTCAATCAATGGCTCGCGCCGCGTGCGAGTCTGACGCAAGTGCTGGCCGCGCTGGCCGGCAAGCTGCTGCTACCCGTTGTGAGCCTGAGCCTCACCGGCGCGCTGGGCCTGGCGTGGGTCACCTGGGGGCGGGGCTGGCAACCCACGGGCTCGCTCGCATGGGTCGTGCTCGCGCTGTTTGTTTTCTTGGCTTTGTCTGCGGCCTTGGGCGCTTTGGCCGCGGCTTTGTCCCGCTCTCTGCGTGTGGCCTTGTCGGCCACCGGCTTCATCACGGCGCCGGCATTCGCCTTCAGCGGCGTCGGCTTTCCTTTGTCGGCCATGCCGGTGTTGGCACGGTGGTGGGCCCATGCCATGCCTTACACCCACTACATCCAAGTGCAAATCGGGCAATTGCAGATGGGCGCGCCGCTGCGCTATTCTTTGGCCACCGTCGTCTGGTTGACGCTGGCCACGGCGGGGGTGGCGCTGGCCTGCGCCCTGCGCCTGCAGCGCGTCAGTCATGACCCCAACGCGTGGGGCAAGCGCTGATGCGCCACCCCTCAAAAACGCTTGGACAAGCTTGGCTCGCCACGCTGCGCGCGCTCTCGCGCGACTTTGGCGTGCTGCTGATTCTGATTGCCGCACCGCTCGTTTATGCCTTCTTTTACCCCTGGCCCTATTCGCTCGAGACGGTGCGCCGGGTGCCGGTCATGGTGGTCGATCTGGACCACAGCAGCCTGTCGCGCCAGATCACGCGTTGGGCTGGCGCCAGCCCCCGCCTCGAATTGCGCGGTGTGAGCGCCAGCGAAGAGCAGGCGCAGCAGGCGCTCTGGCGCGGTGACATTGAAGGCTATGCCATTCTGCCGCCGGACCTCAAGCGCCATGTGCTGCGCGGCGCCCCCGCCGTGGTCAGCGTGGCGGGCGACGGCGCTTACGCCTTGCTCAATAAAGCGGTGCTCTACGGCTTTTCAGAAGTGGTGGCAACCGTGTCGGCGGGCGTGGAGATCAAGCAGCTCCAGGCCATGGGGCAAAGCGCCCTGCAGGCTGGCGCCACGCGCAGCCCGGTCAACACCCAATTGGTGGCGCTGTTCAACCCGACCGAGGGCTACGGCAGCTTTGTGGTGCCGGCCGTGGTGCTGCTCATCATCCAGCAGACCTTGTTGATCGGTTCGGCCATGTTCACGGGCACGCTGGTCGAGCTGGGCCAGCACCGGGCCAACGTGGTGAACTGGGCCGGGCGCGTGCTGGGTCTGTCGACCTTTGGCTTCATGAGTGGCCTTTTCTACTTTGGCTGGGTGTTCCTGATACAGGATTACCCCAGAGCGGCCAACCTGCCCGGTGCCCTGGTTTTATTGCTGCTCTATGTGCCGGCGGTCTGCACGCTCGGCGCTTTGCTGGGGGTGTGGTTCAGCAACCGCGAGCGCGCCATGCAGGTCTTGCTTTTCACCTCGCTGCCCATGGCTTTTCTGGCGGGCTTTTCGTGGCCGGCTGATGCCTTGCCATGGGCGCTCCAAGGTTTGCGCTGGCTGCTGCCCAGCACCGCCGGCATCCAGGCGTCTTTGCACTTGAACCAAATGGG
>JBBQQX010000022.1:0-36753 GCA_038215405.1 Burkholderiales bacterium | reverse complement strand
AGATCGAGGTCACGCAGCTGGGCCAGCTCAACGGCCTAGTGACCGAGGAGGGCGTGACCAAAGGCATGCCACGCATCGACACCGACATCGACGCCTGCGAGATGGTGCTGCAGTTGGCGCCCGAGACCAACGGCCATGTGGCCGTCAAGGCCTGGGCCGCTTTGGGCAAGCAGACCGGCCGAGAGCACACCCATCTGGCCCTGCACCGCGAGGACGAGAAGATCCGCTTCCGCGACATCCAGGCCCAGCCGCGCAAGATCATCAGCTCGCCGACCTGGAGCGGCATCGAGAGCGAGACCGTCTCCTACAACGCCGGCTACACGAATGTGCATGAGCTGATCCCATGGCGCACCCTGACCGGCCGCCAGCAGTTCTACCAGGACCATCCCTGGATGCTGGCCTTCGGCGAGAACCTCGCCAGCTACCGCCCGCCGGTGAACCTGAAGGCCACCGCCGGTGTGCACGGCATACGCTCGAACGGCAACACCGAGATCTTGCTCAACTTCATCACGCCGCACCAGAAATGGGGCATCCACTCGACCTATACCGACAACCTGCTGATGCTGACGTTGTCGCGGGGCGGGCCCATCATCTGGCTAAGCGAAGTCGACGCCAAAGCGGCCGGCATTGAAGACAACGACTGGATCGAAACCTTCAACGTCAATGGTTCTATCGCCGCAAGAGCCGTGGTGTCACAACGGGTCGCGGTGGGTTCGGCCATGATGTATCACGCCCAAGAGAAGCACGTAAACGTACCGGGCTCTGAACTGACCGGCACGCGGGGTGGTATCCACAACTCGGTCACCCGGGCGGTGATGAAACCCACCCACATGATCGGGGGCTACGCCCAGCAATCCTACGGCTTCAATTATTACGGCACCGTCGGCTCTAACCGCGATGAATTCGTGGTGGTACGCAAGATGGAAAATGTCGACTGGTTAGATACTGAATGAACCTCTGACGGCACCCATAGAATGTGAGGTTCATCCTCAGGAGAGAGACATGAAAGTTAGAGCACAAATTGGCAAGGTTCTGAATCTGGACAAGTGCATTGGCTGCCACACCTGTTCAGTCACCTGCAAAAACGTCTGGACGTCCCGCGAGGGCATGGAATACGCCTGGTTCAATAACGTTGAAACCAAGCCCGGCATCGGCTACCCCAAGGAATGGGAAAACCAGGACAAGTGGAACGGCGGTTGGCATCGCAAGGCAAACGGCAAGATCGAGCCACGCCAGGGACCGAAGTGGAAGCTGCTGATGCGCATCTTCGCCAACCCCAACATGCCCGAGATTGACGATTACTACGAGCCCTTCACCTTCGACTACGACCATCTGCAATCGGCTCCTGAGTCCAAAGCGGTGCCGACAGCGCGCCCGCGCAGCCTGATCACGGGTCAGCGCATGGAAAAAATCGAGTGGGGTCCGAACTGGGAAGAAATCCTCGGCGGCGAATTCTCCAAGCGCAGCAAGGACAAAAATTTCGACGACATCCAGAAGGACATTTACGGCCAGTTCGAAAACACCTTCATGATGTACCTACCCAGGCTGTGCGAGCACTGCCTGAACCCGGCTTGCGTCGCGTCGTGCCCGTCGGGCTCGATTTACAAGCGCGAGGAAGACGGCATTGTGCTGATTGACCAGGACAAATGCCGTGGCTGGCGCATGTGCGTGAGCGGCTGCCCCTACAAGAAGATTTACTACAACTGGAAGAGCGGCAAGGCCGAGAAATGCATCTTCTGCTATCCGCGCATTGAAGCCGGCCAGCCGACCGTGTGCTCGGAGACCTGCGTCGGGCGTATTCGTTACCTGGGCGTGCTGCTCTATGACGCCGACCGCATTCAAGAAGCTGCGAGCGTGGAGCATGACCGTGACCTGTACCAGGCCCAGCTTGACATCTTCCTCAACCCGAACGACCCCAAGGTGATCGAGCAGGCTCGCATTGACGGCATTCCCGACAAATGGATGGAGGCCGCGCGCAAGAGCCCGGTGTACAAGATGGCGGTCGACTGGAAAGTCGCCCTGCCGCTGCACCCCGAGTACCGCACCTTGCCGATGGTCTGGTATGTGCCACCGCTTTCCCCGATCAGTGCAGCGGCCAATGCCGGCCATCTTGGCACCAACGGCGAGATTCCGGATGTCAAGCAGTTGCGCATTCCGGTCAAGTACCTGGCCAATATGCTGACCGCGGGCGACACCCAGCCGGTGGAACGCGCCCTGGAACGCATGCTCGCCATGCGCGCCTACCAGCGCGAAAAGCACGTGGATGGCCGCATCAATACGGCGGCGCTGGACCAGGTCCAGATGACCCAGGCGGAAGTGGAGGAGATGTACCACGTGATGGCCATTGCCAATTACGAAGACCGCTTCGTGATTCCAACCAGCCACCGTGAATACGCCGAGAACACCTTTGACATGCGCGGTGGTTGCGGCTTTTCCTTCGGCAACGGCTGTTCCGATGGCGCCAGCGACACCAGTCTCTTTGGCAGCGGCAAGCGCCGCACCATTCCCATCAAAGCGGAGGTCTGAATCATGGGACTGCTATCGAACCTACCCAACGCGTCCGTCAGCCTGCGAGTCCTGGCTCGCCTGCTGTCTTACCCTGACGCCGAGCTGCGCAGCCAACTCGGCGACTTGCGCGCCGCGCTGCATGCCGACCGAACGGTCCCGGCTGAGCGCCTGGCCGAGCTGGAGGCGCTGATGACGACACTGGAATGCGGCGATGCGCTGGAGATCGAAGCGCAGTACGTCGAGATCTTCGACCGGGGTCGCGCGACCTCGCTGCACCTGTTCGAGCATGTGCACGGTGATTCCCGCGACCGCGGGCCGGCCATGATCGATCTGGCGCAGACCTATGAGAAGGCCGGCTTGTACCTGGGTCCCGATGAAATGCCGGACTACCTGCCGGTGGTGCTTGAGTTCGTCTCCACCCAGCCGCCCAAGGAGGCGCGCGCCTTTCTGGGCGAAATGGCCCATATCTTCAACGCCATTTTCAATGCCTTGCAGCAGCGCAGCAGCGCCTACGCCAGCGTGCTCGGTGCGTTGCTGGAATTGGCTGGGGAGAAAGCCCATGCCGTCAAGGTCGCCCCCGACGAAGCCCTTGACGCGGCTTGGGAAGAGCCGGTGGTCTTTGGAGGCTGTTCATCCAAGGGCCAGGCCGCGCCGGGACAAAGCCAACCCATTCACTTTGTCAAAAACAATGCGGTTCACACGAGCGCGAAGACCGCAACGCCAGAAGGAGTTTCACTATGAATGCACTCGACAATTTTCTGTTTGGCTTGTATCCGTACATCTGCCTGACAGTCTTCCTGCTCGGTAGCCTGATCCGATTTGACCGGGACCAATACACCTGGAAGAGCGATTCATCGCAGTTGCTTAAAGCCGGTCAGCTGCGCTGGGGCAGCAACCTGTTTCACATCGGCATCTTGTTTCTGTTCTTCGGCCACTTCGCCGGACTGCTGACGCCGCACTTCGTCTATGAGCGCTTCGTCAGTGCAGGTGACAAGCAATTGATGGCAATGGTGACGGGTGGTACCGCAGGACTGCTGGGCTTCATCGGCGTGAGTCTGCTGCTACACCGCCGCCTGTCTGAGCCGCGTATTCGAATCAACTCCAAGACCAGCGACATCGTGTTGCTGGTCCTGCTGTGGCTCCAGTTTGCGTTGGGCCTGGCGACTATTGCGGTGTCGGCCAATCACATGGACGGCGGCTTGATGATGGCATTTGGAGAATGGGCCCAACACATCGTGACCTTGCGTCCAGGTGCCGTTGAATTTCTGGGCGGCGCCGGTATTCTCTTCAAGATTCACCTGTTCCTGGGCATGAGCATTTTCCTGGTCTTTCCGTTCACCCGGCTGGTGCACGTCTGGAGTGGCTTTGCGGTTGTCGGCTACTTGGTCCGCCCCTACCAGGTGGTTCGCGCCCGTCGTCTGAACGTGCCTGCCGGCCATAACCAGCCGCGTCGTCCAGACGCTGGCGTCTAAGGTGTCCATCATGCCCAACAACACGCTTGACACACCCGAAGTTGCCAGCATCAACGGTTTTGCATTGCACGCGGCCGGCGAGAAGCTCTCGGCCGACGAACTGCGCCAACGCGCTTGCTCCGAATTGCTGCGCCAAGCGGCTATTGCAAAAGACCTGTTGCCGGCCGGCGACAGCCTGTCCGCCGAGGGCGTACTCAGCGAAGACGCCAGCAGCGCGATTGAAGCCCTGCTGGAGCAGAGCCTGGCCATGCCAGAGCCCTCCGAGCAGGCGTGCCGACGCCATTACGCCGCGCACATGAGCCTCTACAGCACCGGCGAGCGCGTCGAGGTGCGGCACATTCTGTTCGCCGTGACGCAAGGCGTCGATGTGGTGGCCCTGCGCAACCGCGCTGAAACCACTTTGCTCGACGTACGTTGTCATGACGGCAGTGCCGCCCAAGACAGATTTGCCAAGGCCGCCAGCACGCTGTCCAATTGCCCAAGCGGAGCGCAGGGCGGCCAACTGGGATGGCTTGGCGCCGCCGACTGTGCCCCAGAGTTTGCCAAAGAGATTTTAGGGAACAAAGAGGTGGGCGTGTTGCCGCGACTGGTGCACAGCCGTTTTGGCTTGCACGTGGTTGAAGTGCTGGCACGCGAGCCGGGGCTGCAGCAGCCGTTCGAGGCCGTCAGCGGCGCGGTCGCGATGTCACTCAAGCAAACGACCTATGTCACCGCCTTGCGTCAATACTTGCAGCTATTGGCTGGGCAAGCGCTCATCAACGGCGTCGATCTGGAGGCGTCCAGCACGCCTCTGGTGCAATAGGGGCTGGTCCATGAACAAGCCCTAAGCGTGACGAAAAAAAGGTCCTCTAACCCAGGGCGTCGTTGACCTGATCGTTGAACTCGGCCAGGCTGACGGCATTGCCGAGTTCGCGCGGCATGGCGTCGCGAATCGAGAAGACGCCAAGAATCTTGCCCGCCGCATTGATGATCGGCAAATGCCGAAAGCCACGTTCGATCATGATCACCACGGCCTCGGCTACTTTCATTTCAGGAACAACGCTTTGGGGATTGCGCGTCATCACCTCCGACGCTGGCGTGGACTTCGGGTCAAGCGCCTTGGCCAACACGCGGGTCATCAAGTCACGTTCGGTCAGGATGCCTTGCAGCGCCCCGGCCGCATCAATGACCAAAATACTGCCGCAGTTGGCCTTGGTCATGATGCAGGCCGCGTCCCACACGCTGGCCTGCGGCAAAAGGCTCACGACATGGCGTTGTGGAATTGATTGAAAGACAGTGCGTTCAGTCATGATTTGCATCCTGTTCAAAAATGGAGGGATAAGTTCGAATAAGAATTAGCGCAGGGCTGCGTTGATCTTGTCGAGCGCCAGAGACCCCGGGCACAGTTGCTTGGCACCAAACTTGTTCAGAGGTGTGTTACTGGTATTTTGTGACACATGCAGATCAACGGCCAGCGGATCGATGTATAGCAGGCCTGTGACCACTTCGCCGCGTTCCTGGTGTGCGTTGATGTAGCTGAGCGCCGCATAGCGGTCAGTCGGATCGTAGTCGGTGTGCAGCTTACGCAGACGCAATGTGGAGCCGTCGTGCTGCTCAACATCGACCACTTCGCCTGGCGCGTACATGGTTGTAATCGGGCTGTGCTGCGGGATGAAATCAATGCGGCTGACCGCTTCATTGTGCGCACGCACATAGTCGTAGCTCTTGGTGCTGCCGCCATGGTTGTTGAAGGTCACGCAAGGACTGATGACGTCAATAAATGCCGCGCCGCCATGCTCAATCGCACCCTTGATCAAAGGGACCAGTTGCTCCTTGTCGCCCGAGAAGCTGCGCGCCACATAAGTTGCGCCCAGCTGCAGGGCCAAGCCAACCAGATCGACCGGGCTGTCACGGTTGATGACGCCTTTCTTGCTCTTGGAGCCGCGGTCGGCTGTCGGTGAAAACTGCCCTTTGGTCAGGCCATAAACGCCATTGTTTTCAACAATGTAGGCCATGCGCACGCTGCGGCGCATGGCATTGGCGAACTGCCCAAGACCAATAGAGGCCGAATCGCCATCGCCTGACACGCCCAGGTACAGCAGGTCACGGTTAGCCAGATTGGCACCGGTCAACACAGACGGCATGCGCCCATGCACCGTATTGAAGCCATGCGAGGCGCCCAGAAAATAAGTGGGTGTCTTCGAACTGCAACCAATGCCCGACAACTTGGCAACCCGGTGCGGCTCGATGTCCAATTCAAAGCAGGCCTGAATGATGGCCGCCGAGATGGAGTCGTGGCCGCAGCCGGCACACAGTGTAGACACCGGACCTTCGTAGTCACGACGGGTGTAGCCGACCTTGTTTTTGGTCAGTTCCGGATGATGCATCCGGGGTTTGGCAATGTAGGTCATGCGGCCTCCTTTTGCAGGGGTGTGATTGAAGTAACCAGCGCATTCAGGTTCTTGCTGATGGCCTGGGTGATGAAGCGCGCCGTGATCGGCGTGCCGTCGTAATGCAGCACCTTGACCAAGCGCTTGGGATCAACCTCCAACTCGTTGACCAGCAGCGAGCGCATCTGCGCATCACGGTTTTGCTCGACAACAAACACCTTGTCATGCTCCGCAATGAAGCGATCCACCGAGGCCGGGAACGGAAATGCCAGCAGGCGCATAGCATCCAGGTGCACGCCCTGCTCTTCCAGTACATCCAGCGCTTCGCGCATGGCCGGGCTGGTGGAGCCAAAATAGATGACCCCGAAGCGTGTGGCCTGTGGCGCCTTGCGCAGCAAAGGCTGCGGCACCAGATCGGCGGCAGTTTTGAACTTCTTGAGCAGGCGCTCCATGTTGTAGACATAGTCCGGCCCCTTCTCGGAGTAGCGGGCGTAGGCATCTTTTGACGTGCCGCGCGTGAAGTAGGCGCCCTTGCTGGGGTGCGTACCCGGCAGCGTGCGCCAGGGAATGCCGTCGCCGTCCACATCTTTGTAGCGACCAAAATCCTTGCCGGCCTCGAGTTCCTCGGCGGTCATGACCTTGCCGCGATCGTACTCACGCGCATCGTCCCAAACGAAAGGCTTGCACAGGCGCTGGTTCATGCCAATGTCCAGGTCGGACATCACAAAAATTGGCGTTTGCAGCCGGTCCGCCAAGTCGAGTGCCGTCGCGGCGTGCTCAAAGCACTCGTGCGGGTCTTGCGGAAACAGCATCACATGCTTGGTGTCGCCATGCGAAGCGTAGGCGCAAGCCAGCAAGTCAGACTGCTGCGTGCGCGTGGGCATGCCTGTCGATGGGCCACCACGTTGCACATTGATGAGCGTGACCGGAATTTCGGCAAAGTAGGCCAACCCGAGGAACTCGGTCATCAGCGATATGCCGGCGCCAGAGGTGGCGGTAAAGGAGCGTGCGCCATTCCAACCCGCGCCAATCGCCATGCCAATCGACGCCAGTTCGTCCTCACACTGCACGATCGCGTAATTGTGTTGGCCGGTTTCCGGGTCAATACGGAACTTGTCGCAATATTTCTGGAACGCCTCAGGTACCGAGGACGATGGCGTGATCGGGTACCAGGCCGCGACTGTAGCGCCGCCATAGACGCAACCCAAACCGAGCGCGCTGTTGCCATCGGTAAAAATCTGGTCACCCACTTTGTCAGACCGGCGCACCCGAATGCCCAGCGGCGCCTCCATATGCTGTTTGACGTAGTCGCGACCCAGATGGATCGCGCGCACATTGGACTCCAGCAACCGCTCCTTGCCCTTGAACTGCTCGGCAAAGAGTTTTTCAAAAACACTGGCATCAAGATCCAAAAGCACGGACAACGCGCCCACGTAAATGATGTTCTTGAACAACTGGCGCTGCCGGGGATCGGTATAGGCCGCATTGCTGATTTCGGTCAGGGGAACGCCGATGACCTGCACGTCCTTGCGAAACTTGGACTCCGGGATGGGGCGCGTGCTATCGTAAAAGAGATAGCCACCGGGCTCGATCTCGGCCACGTCCGCGTCCCAGGTCTGGGGATTCATGGCGACCATCATGTCGACGCCACCGCGACGTCCGTGGTAGCCCTTTTCACAAACCCGTGCCTCGTACCAGGTCGGCATGCCTTGAATGTTGCTGGGGAAGATGTTGCGCGGACTGACCGGCACACCCATGCGCATCACGGCCTTGGCAAACAGTTCATTGGCAGACGCCGAACCGGAGCCGTTGATGTTGGCAAATTTGATGACGAAATCGTTAATGGCTTCGATGCGCTTCATGCGGCCTCCGTTTGTACTTTGCGGCTGTCACGACATCCAGGCCCGGCCTGGGTCGTGTTCAGCAAGAATTTCTGCATATCCCATGCGCCCGTCGGGCAGCGCTCGGCACACAAGCCGCAATGCAGGCAGACGTCTTCGTCCTTGACCATGACACGCCCGGTCTTGAGTTCGGCCGAGACGTACAGGTCTTGCGTCGTGTGGTGCGCCGGCGCCTTCAGACGGGTACGCAAATCGGCCTCATCGCCATTGCTGGTGAACGTGATGCAGTCCATCGGGCAGATATCGACACAGGCATCGCACTCGATGCAGGTGTCACGGTTGAACACGGTCTGCACATCGCAGTTCAGGCAACGACTGGCTTCTTTGAAGGCGGTGGCAGCATCAAAGCCCAGTTCCACCTCGACGCGAATGTTGGCCAGCGCCACTTCGGCCTTGGCCCAGGGCACGACAAAACGTTTGTCGCCCGAGACATCGTTGCTGTAGCTCCACTCGTGAATACCCATCTTCTGGGACATCAGGTTGGTGCGTGGCGCCGGGCGCACCTCAACCGCCTCGCCATTGAGAAACCGGTCAATCGACACCGCGGCTTCGTGCCCATGCGCCACGGCCGTGATGATGTTCTTGGGTCCGTAGGCCGCGTCGCCGCCGAAGAAAACCTTGGGCATCCCGGACTGGAATGTGTTCTCTCCCAGCACCGGCAAGCCCCAGCGGTCAAATTCAATGCCGCAATCACGCTCAATCCAGTGGAACGAGTTTTCTTGACCTACAGCCACGAGGACGGTGTCGCACTCGAAAAACACATCGGGCGCGCCCGTCGGAACCAGAGAGCGGCGACCTTTTTCGTCATAGACCGCGCTCACGATCTCGAAGGTCATGCCGACAAGCTTGCCATCCTTGTGCTCATAAGCCTTGGGAACGTGGTAGTTGATGATCGGGATGCCTTCATGCACCGCGTCTTCTTTTTCCCAGGGCGAGGCTTTCATTTCCTCGAACCCGCTGCGCACGATCACTTTGACATCGGTGCCACCGAGACGCCGCGCAGAGCGGCAGCAGTCCATGGCCGTGTTGCCGCCGCCCAGCACGATGACGCGCGGGCCCACACTGGTGACGTGGCCAAAGGAAACCGAAGCCAGCCAGTCGATGCCGAGGTGGATGTTGGCAGCAGCCTCTTTGCGGCCAGGGGCATCCAGATCGCGCCCGCGAGGCGCGCCGCAGCCGACAAACACCGCGTCATAGCCCTGCGTCAACAAGTCCTTCATGGAGTCGATGCGCTGGTTATTTTTGAACTGGACGCCCAAGTCAAAGATGTAGCCGGTTTCTTCGTCAATGACAGACTCCGGCAGCCGAAAACGGGGAATTTGGGTGCGCACGAAGCCGCCGGCCTTGGCTTCGCCTTCAAACACGGTTACCTGGTAGCCCAGCGGCGCGAGGTCGCGTGCCACGGTGAGCGATGCCGGCCCGGCGCCAACACAGGCAATACGCTTGCCATTGGACGGCGCCACCTGCGGCATGCGTGCCTTGACATCATCCTTGTTGTCCGCAGCCACGCGCTTGAGGCGACAAATCGCCACCGGCTCGGGCTTGACACCATTGTTTTCCTCGACGCGTCCGCGCCTACAGGCGGGCTCACAAGGTCGGTCGCAGGTGCGCCCGAGAATGCCTGGAAATACGTTGGACACCCAGTTGATCATGTAGGCGTCGGTGTAACGCCCCTGACCAATCAGACGGATGTATTCAGGAACGGGGGTGTGGGCCGGACAGGCCCATTGACAGTCAACGACTTTATGAAAATAAGCCGGGTTGGCCAGGTTAGTAGCTTGCAATTTTGTCTCCTATATCCTCGCTGGGTTGCCTCTGCGAGGACCCGTTGGAAAAGTTTACTCCGGCGCAACTGTAGTCCACACTAGGGTCAATCCAAAGCACAGTCTCAGAAAATCGGCCAAAGCTTGACCCAACGCAAACGGCGACTTAGCCCACCACCGGTCCGTTCATCACCCCGCCGCCAACCCGGCAAAGGCGTCGATTACAGCCTGTGGCGCCTGCACCATTTCAATCAAGACGCCCTCACCACTGACCGGAAATTCTTCATTCGATTTGGGGTGCAAGAAGCAGATATCAAAGCCCGCAGCGCCCTTGCGGATGCCGCCCGGCGCAAAACGCACGCCTTGCGCCGTGAGCCATTGCACGGCGGAGGGCAGATCGTCAATCCACAGGCCCACATGGTTGAGCGGCGTCGTGTGCACGGCAGGTTTCTTGTCAACGTCCACCGGCTGCATCAGGTCGACTTCGACCTTGAACGGACCGCTGCCGATGGCGCAAATGTCTTCGTCCACGTTCTCGCGCTCGCTCCTGAAAGTACCGGTCACCTCCAGACCCAGCATATCCACCCAGAGCTTTTGCAACTTGGTTTTATCAGTCCCGCCAATGGCGATTTGCTGGATGCCCAGCACTTTGAAGGGCCGCTCCTGCGCTTTTTCAGGCGTGTGCTTGCTCATGCGAACTCCACGATCGCCTGGTCCACGCTCAGGCTCTCACCCTTGGCAGCCAACACCTTGGCCACCACACCGTCGGCCACCGCAAAGAGCACGTTTTCCATCTTCATGGCTTCAATCACCGCCACACGTTCACCTGCGAGCACTTTTTGGCCCGGCACCACCGCCACATCGACCAGCAGACCCGGCATCGGCGACAGCACATAGCGGCTCATGTCGGGCGGCGCCTTGTAGGGCATCAACGCATAGAGTTCTGCGGCGCGCTTGGACAGCACCAGCGTGTCGATCTGCGTGCCGTTGTGCGAGACCCGGATCGCCAGCGGATTCTTGCCCGCCAGACTGCCGCGCTCGACCTGAGCCGTGAAGGCACGCCCATTGCAATTGCCATTGATGCGCACTTCACCCAAGCGAAAATCACTACATATTTGATAGCTTTTCGCGCCCACCATGATGGCACTACAGCCTGTCTTGTCATCAAACTCAGTCACGGCGACCAGGGTTGGCGTACTGCCGCCCAACTGACCCAGGGTGACGACCACGAAGTTCACGCCCACCTCAAGCTCATGGCCTTCCATCTGGCCTGTGATGTTGGAGGCGCGGTTCAGGTACTTCCGATTGACGTAGGCGGCCAGTGCAATCAGCAGCTCGGGGTCTTCATGCGGCACGTCTTCGGCGCGGAATCCTCTTGAATAATTTTCTGCGATGAAGCCGGTATTGAAGTCGCCGGCTACCACCTTGGGATGGGCCAGCAGAGCCGCCTGAAACGGGATGCTGCTGCTGACGCCGCGGATGACAAAACCATTGAGCGCTTCACGCATCTTGGCAATCGCATCGAGCCTGTCTCTGCCGTGCACGATCAGTTTGGCAATCATGGAGTCGTAATACATCGGAATCTCACCGCCGTCCTGCACCCCGGTGTCCACCCGCACGCCGTACCAATGGTCGGTGTCGGCGGCAAACATGGTCTCCTTGGGCGGCTGAAAGCGCACCAGGCGCCCGGTCGAGGGCAGAAAGTTGCGAAACGGGTCTTCAGCATTGATGCGGCATTCGATCGCCCAGCCATCGCGCTTCACATCGGCCTGGGTCAAAGGCAATTTTTCACCCGCAGCGACGCGGATCATCAGTTCCACCAAATCCAGCCCGGTTATGCACTCCGTCACCGGGTGCTCGACTTGCAGGCGGGTATTCATCTCCAGAAAATAAAAACTCTGGTCCTTGCCGACCACAAACTCGACCGTGCCGGCGCTCTGGTAGTTCACCGCTTTGGCCAAGGCCACCGCCTGCTCGCCCATCGCTTTGCGCGTGGCATCACTGATGAAAGATGAGGGGGCTTCTTCCAGCACTTTTTGATGCCGGCGCTGGAGCGAGCACTCCCGCTCGTTGAGGTAGACCACGTTGCCAAAGCTGTCGCCAATCAGCTGGATTTCAATGTGGCGCGGCTCCTCGACAAACTTCTCGACAAACACCCGGTCGTCGCCAAAGCTGTTGCGAGCTTCATTGCGGCAGCTGGTAAAGCCCTCAAACGCTTCCTTGTCGTTATGGGCGACGCGCAGGCCCTTGCCGCCACCGCCAGCGCTGGCCTTGATCATGACGGGGTAGCCAATGCCTTGGGCAATTTCCACCGCGTTTTCAGCCGTTTCAATCGCGCTGTTGACACCCGGAATGCAGTTCACCCCGGCAGCGCCAGCGAGTTTCTTGGACTCGATTTTGTCGCCCATCACGGCCATCGAGTAGTGCTTGGGGCCGATGAAGACAATGCCCTCTTCTTCCACTTTTTTTGCAAAAGCGGCGTTCTCGCTCAAGAAGCCATAGCCGGGGTGCAAGGCCTGCGCGCCAGTCTGTTTGCAGGCGGCAATGATCTTGTCGCCTTGCAGATAGCTGTCGCGGCTCGGCGCCGGGCCAATGTTGACGGCCTCGTCGGCCAACAACACATGACGCGCGTCCTTATCAGCGTCGGAATAAACCGCCACCGTTTTGATGCCCATTCTTTGGGCCGTCTTGATGACGCGGCAAGCGATCTCGCCCCGGTTGGCAATGAGAATTTTTGTAAACATGGTGATGTCCTAATGTTATTCGGTCAGCGAATGTTGAAATCCGTTGTGGTGCTGGGGCTGTCCTGTTGACGGTGCGCCAAGGTCTTTCTCTGTGCCCGCAGCAGGGCGGGGGCGTCCGTCTTCGCTCATGTCCCCCGTCCAAAGGCGGGAGCCTTTGGACTCCTCCTTGACTTCGCTGCAACGGACACCCCCACCCTGCTGCTGCGAATTGCTGCATTTGACTTTCGCGCTGAAATACCAAGACGCCGGGATCGGGCTGCCTGGGCGTTTTGCGCAGGTAAAGGAGGAGCGCGAAGCGCGGGGGACACGGAGCAAAACGACCAGGCAGTCCGATCCAGCGCGATCCAAACACATATTCATACCGACGCTCACAGCGGAATATTGCCGTGCTTGCGCCACGGGTTTTCAATCTTCTTATCGCGCAGCATCACCAGCGAGCGGCAGATGCGTTTGCGCGTTTCGTGCGGCAGGATCACGTCGTCGATGAAACCGCGCGCGCCGGCCACAAACGGATTGGCAAAGCGGGCTTTGTATTCGGCTTCTTTGGCGGCCAGCTTGGCCGGGTCACCCTTGTCTTCGCGGAAAATGATTTCAACCGCGCCCTTGGCGCCCATCACCGCAATTTCAGCGTTGGGCCAGGCAAAATTGACGTCGCCACGCAGGTGCTTGGAACTCATCACGTCGTAAGCGCCACCATAGGCTTTGCGCGTGATGACGGTGATCTTGGGCACGGTGCACTCGGCAAAGGCGTAGAGCAGCTTGGCGCCATGTTTGATGATGCCGCCGTACTCCTGGGCGGTGCCAGGCATGAAGCCAGGCACATCGACAAAGGTGATGACCGGGATGTTGAAAGCATCGCAAAAACGCACGAAGCGTGCCGCCTTGATCGAGCTCTTGATGTCCAGGCAACCGGCCAGCACGAGGGGCTGATTGGCCACAATGCCCACGGTCTGGCCTTCCATGCGGCCAAAACCAATCAGGATGTTCTTGGCGTACTCGGGCTGCAGCTCAAAAAAGTCGCCATCGTCTACCGTTTTGACGATCAGTTCCTTCATGTCATAGGGCTTGTTCGCGTTGTCGGGCACCAGCGAGTCCAGGCTCAGGTCCATGCGCTCGGCCGGGTCGCCACTGCGGCGCACCGGCGCCTTCTCGCGGTTGTTGAGCGGGAGGTAGTTGTAAAGCCGACGCAGCATCAACAGCGCTTCCACGTCGTTCTCAAAGGCCAGGTCGGCCACGCCGCTCTTGGTGGTGTGGCTGATGGCGCCGCCCAGCTCCTCGGCCGTCACCTCCTCGTGCGTCACGGTCTTCACGACCTCTGGGCCGGTGACAAACATGTAGGAGCTGTCCTTGACCATGAAGATGAAGTCGGTCATGGCCGGGCTGTACACCGCACCACCGGCACAGGGGCCCATGATCATGCTGATCTGCGGCACCACACCGCTGGCCATCACGTTGCGCTGGAACACGTCCGCGTAACCGCCCAGGGACGCCACGCCTTCCTGAATGCGGGCACCGCCCGAGTCGTTCAAGCCAATCACCGGCGCGCCGACCTTCATCGCCTGGTCCATCACCTTGCAGATTTTCTCGGCGTGCGCTTCGCTGAGGGCGCCACCGAACACGGTGAAGTCCTGGCTGAAGACGAACACCAGGCGGCCACTGATCATGCCGTAGCCGGTGACCACGCCGTCGCCGGGTATCTTGTTTTCTTCCATGCCGAAATCGACGCAGCGGTGCTCCACGAACATGTCCCATTCTTCAAACGTGCCCTCATCGAGCAGCAGCTCAATGCGTTCGCGAGCTGTCAGCTTGCCTTTTTTGTGCTGCGCGTTAATGCGCTTTTGGCCACCACCCAAGCGGGCAAGCTCACGCTTGGCTTCTAACTGTTCAAGAATATCGTACATGGTTTTCTCTTTCTTAAGATGTCATCGTGCGAGTCAATATTTACTACTTTTTATATAGCTAACTAGGCCCTTTTTACCTGGGCTATAAGCAAATTTCGTGCTGCAGTGGAGGCCGCCATGCGGCCCTCCAGCACTTGCTTTGTAAATTGCGGCAGCAAGTGCCTGACCTGTGGATGCTCGCGAAACGCCTGTTTCAAGCCGGCATCAATGCGCTCCCACATCCAGGCCAGCGATTGCTGCTGGCGCCGCGCGCCAAACTTGCCACTCTCGGTCTGCAAGGATCTGAATTGCAGCACTGCTGCCCAAAAGGTGTCAACGCCCTGCCCCAGTAGCGCGCTGAGCTCAATCACCTGCGGGTGCCAGATTTTTTCGTCATGGTGCATGTGCTGCGGGTTGCCGTGCAGCCCCAGCAAGCGCAGTGACGAGGTGATCTGGGCGCGCGCGCGCGTCGCGGCGTTCGGGTCGATGTCGGCCTTGTTGATGACGACCAGATCTGCCAGCTCCATCACGCCCTTCTTGATGGCCTGCAGATCGTCACCCGCGTTGGGCAACTGCATCAGCACAAACATGTCGGTCATGTTGGCCACCGCCGTTTCGGACTGGCCGACGCCCACGGTTTCAACAATCACCACGTCATAACCGGCGGCCTCGCACACCAGCATCGCCTCGCGCGTTTTCTCGGCCACGCCACCCAGAGTGCCGCTGCTAGGGCTGGGGCGAATGTAGGCGTGCTCGTGCACCGAGAGCCTTTCCATGCGCGTCTTGTCGCCCAGGATGGAGCCGCCCGAGACGGTGGAAGACGGGTCAATGGTGAGCACCGCCACGCGGTGACCCTGCGCGATCAGGTACAGGCCCAACACCTCAATGAAGGTTGATTTACCCACACCCGGCACGCCACTGATGCCCAGGCGAAACGACTGGCCGGTGTGCGGCAGCAACGCCGTGAGCAGTTCATCGGCCTGCGCGCGGTGGTCGACGCGGGTCGATTCGAGCAGCGTGATGGCTTTGGCGATGGCGCGGCGCTGCGGGGCGCCCGTGGTCTGCACAATGGCGTCAACGGAAAGCGGGGTCAGAATCCCATCTCGCTGCGGCTTATTGGTATGAATTGGCATCGTTGTCATGATCTGCGTTACGACCCCAAATTCCTACTTCGCCAGCGCCTTTTTGATCTGCTCCAGCACATCCTTTGCGCTGGCAGGAATTGGCGTACCCGGGCCGTAAATGCCTTTGACGCCCGCTTCATACAGCATGGCGTAGTCCTGACGCGGAATCACGCCACCCACGAACACGATGATGTCATCGGCGCCCTGCTTGTGCAACTCAGCGATGATGGCAGGCACCAGGGTCTTGTGACCGGCTGCCAGCGTGCTGACGCCGACGGCGTGCACGTCGTTTTCAATCGCCTGGCGGGCGCATTCTTCAGGGGTCTGGAACAGCGGGCCAATGTCGACGTCAAAGCCGAGATCGGCAAAGGCCGTGGCCACCACCTTGGCACCGCGGTCATGGCCGTCCTGGCCCAGTTTGCTGATCATCACCCGGGGGCGGCGACCTTCTTTCTCGGCAAAGGCGGCGATGTCGGCTTTGAGCGCATTCCAGTAATCCATGGTGTCCCCGTCGGTGCTGTCGGTGTCAAAAGCCGCCGCATAGACGCCGCTCACCTTTTGCGTGTCGGCGCGGTGGCGGCCGAAGGATTTTTCCATAGCGTCGCTGATTTCACCCACCGTGGCACGCGCGCGCACTGCCTTGATCGACAAGTCCAGCAGATTGCCGGTGCCGCTGGCTGCTGCACTTTCAATAGCTGCCAAGGCTTGTTGAACCTGGGCTGCATCGCGATTCTTCTTGATCTTGTTGAGGCGCTCAATCTGCCCATCGCGCACCGCCACGTTGTCAATATCGCGCGATTCGATCACGTCCTCGGTCTTGAGCTTGTACTTATTGACGCCCACGATCACGTCTTTGCCGCTGTCAATGCGGGCCTGCTTTTCGGCCGCAGCGGCTTCAATTTTCAGCTTGGCCCAGCCGCTGTCAACCGCTTGGGTCATGCCGCCCATGGCCTCGACTTCTTCAATGATCTTCCACGCGGCGTCTGCCATGTCTTGCGTCAGCTTCTCCATCATGTAAGAGCCGGCCCACGGGTCGATCACATGGGGGATGTGAGTCTCTTCCTGAATGATGAGTTGGGTGTTGCGCGCGATGCGCGAGCTGAACTCGGTCGGCAGCGCAATCGCTTCGTCAAAGCTGTTGGTGTGCAGACTTTGCGTGCCGCCAAACACGGCTGCCATGGCCTCGATGGTGGTGCGCACCACGTTGTTGTAGGGGTCTTGCTCGGTCAGGCTCCAGCCACTGGTCTGGCAATGGGTGCGCAGCATCAGGCTCTTCGGCGATTTGGCGTTGAAGCCTTTCATGATGCGGCACCACAACAGGCGCGCGGCGCGCATCTTGGCGACTTCCAGATAGAAGTTCATGCCGATGGCCCAGAAGAAAGAGAGCCGCCCGGCAAATTCATCTACGTCCATGCCTTTGGCGATGGCAGTCTTGACATATTCCTTGCCGTCGGCGAGCGTGAAGGCCAACTCCAGCGCCTGATTCGCGCCAGCCTCCTGCATGTGGTAGCCGCTGATCGAAATCGAGTTGAACTTCGGCATGTTTTTGGCCGTGTACTCGATGATGTCGCCAATGATGCGCATCGACGGCTTTGGGGGGTAGATGTAGGTGTTGCGCACCATGAACTCTTTCAGAATGTCGTTCTGAATCGTTCCGCTCAACTTGTCCTGGCTCACGCCCTGCTCTTCTGCCGCCACCACATAACCCGCCAGCACCGGCAACACGGCACCGTTCATGGTCATGGACACACTGACCTTGTCCAGCGGAATCTGGTCGAACAATATCTTCATATCCTCGACCGAATCGATCGCCACCCCCGCCTTGCCCACGTCCCCCGTCACACGCGGGTGGTCGCTGTCATATCCCCGATGGGTCGCCAGGTCAAAGGCCACGCTCACGCCCTGCCCGCCCGCGGCCAACGCCTTGCGGTAAAACGCGTTGGATTCCTCGGCGGTGGAAAAACCGGCGTACTGGCGAATCGTCCAGGGACGCACCGCGTACATGGTGGCCTGCGGTCCGCGCAAGTAGGGCTCAAAACCCGGCAAGGTGTTGGCGTAAGGCAGGTTTTCAGTGTCGGCAGCGGTGTACAGCGGCTTGACCGTGATGCCGTCGGGCGTGTGCCAATTCAGGGCGTCCAGATTGCCGCCCGGCGCGGATTTGGTGGCCGCTTTGGCCCAGGCCTCAAGGTTGGCAGTCTGAAATTCAGGGTTTTGTGAGGTCATGACAGAGGCCATTCGTGATGGGTTAATCGAAATGAATCGTGGACCGGCAGTGCCCGAGTCTCTGCAGCTCGATGCTTGCTGCGATACGGTCTTGCGAGTTTACGTTATTTATAATTATTGATTCAAAATATTCTTTCAAGCTTACAATTCGCCCCATGGCCGCACTTTCTTTGTCTCCCCGCGCACTTTACGAAGAGGTGGCTGAGTTGTTGCGTCAGCGCATTTTCGAGCGTGAACTCGAACCCGGTAGCTGGATTGACGAACTGAAGATTGCGCAGGACTATGGCATCAGCCGCACGCCGCTGCGTGAAGCGCTCAAAGTGCTGGCGGCCGAAGGCCTGGTCACCATGAAGGTGCGCCGTGGCGCTTATGTGACGGAGGTGTCCGAGCGTGACTTGTCGGACGTGTATCACATGCTCAGCCTGCTGGAATCAGACGCGGCCGGGGTCGTGGCCACCACGGCCGATGCGGCCCAGATCGAGTCCTTGCGGAGCCTGCACACCGAACTGGAAGCGGCCGCCCGCCCCGAGCAGCAAGACCGGGAACGCTTTTTCGAGATCAACGAACGCTTTCATCAGCGCCTGCTGGAAATCGCCAACAACCGCTGGCGCAATCAAATGGTGGCGGACTTGCGCAAGGTCATGAAGCTCAACCGCCACAATTCGCTGCTGAAATCAGGGCGCATGGAGGAATCATTGGCTGAACACCAGGCCCTGATGGCAGCCATTGCAGCAAAGGACGCGGCGCTGGCTGTTCGGCGCATGCAGGAGCACTTCAAGAACGGTCTCGAAGCCGCCACCTGAACGGTGGGTCAAAAGGCGTAAAACGGGCCGGTTCCCAGCGTTGAGGCCATCCCCTCAATGCCAAAAAACACCCGTCGGCCGTAAAAGAAGGGCAAACCCCAATCAAAGGTAGACGGATGGCCCGGGATGTCACCAATGTCGCCCGCCAAGGTCGGCAGCACGTGATTGACGCCACCCGCAAACAAGTCGGTCGCTTTGCCAATGGAAAACAAAATCTCGGGACTGGCCACCCCATTGGCCCCCACCAGCGTGGCCGACAAATTGACGGGCGATGTTGGACAATAAAACCCGTCAGCACTGGTCCCACATTTTGTGATCGTGGAATCAAAGAACAAGCCATTGGAGCCCGAGTCGATAAAGCTGTTGGTAAAGCTGCTGGGCAGGTTTTGCCCTGCCAGCGAGGTGGTGACATGGCCCACAGAATCCGTTGTCAGAACCGCGCCAGAGGTCCATTGGTTATTGGACTGTGTACCGATGCCGAAAATCAGCAATCCGCTCAAACTGGGTGCACCGGCCGCACTCACACGTGGCAAGTCGATCAGCACGCCATTGTTGTCGGATGCAAACAAGGGCACCGGGTTCTTCACCTGTTGGGCAAGACTGGTTTTCGCACCGGTGGTGGCGGTGCAACCAGCGGTGGTGCAGGTGTAATAAGAACCGTTGTTGACAATGTTGTTGCAACGTGCCCCACAGTCTTCCTTGAACAGTCCAATCCCAAGAATGCCGTTCGCGCCAAGTACCGTTGCGTTGGTGATTGCCGTACCGGACGAACATACCGCCGCCAGGCTGTTGAACGCCGGGTCTGCGATGACTTGAATCGGCACACTGGCTTTCTTGCCGCCCAGCACAACATCGGCCGTCACCACCGGGCCCCAAGCAAAGCTGAGGTCAACAAACTGCGCACAATTGAGCAAAGGAAGACCGCTGGCGCCGGTCGACTGCTTCAGGTTCAAGGTGGTATCCATCGCGCTGGACAACAGCCGCACACCAAAGGAGCCGGTATCCACCAAAATATGGTCAATGGTCTGGCACTGCGTGGTGCTGCCGGGACTGCAGACCGTGACCGTGGTGTACAGGCGGTTGACGTTGTAGCCCGTGCCAGACGGGCCAGCATCTACCGTCAGCTGGCTCACGTTGGCCGCCGCGGGCACAGTCGGCACTACAGGTGCACTCGGCGCTTCAGGCGTAACGGGCACAGGCGTTGAGTCGCCGCCACTGCCACCGCCGCAAGCAGTGAGCAGCGTCGCAGCCAGAGCCAACGCGAGGACGCGATTCAAAAATTCATTGCAGTACATCTTTGATATTGACGCCCACCGGGATCAGGGCCGGCGCATAGGCATGTCCAAAAAAATTTCGCATCCGGCCGCTCGACTGAATGACAAGATCGGGATGCTCAATGCTGACCGGTCCACCGCGTCGTCCCGCAGCGCGAACCCGTTCAGTTTCCTGCTTGAAGGTGCTGAAATAAGTGCCCAGCAGGGCACTCAAGTCCGGCAACACCGGCCCCTGCCACGACACCGCAAAAACAATTCCGGCAGGCGTCGCATATTCGCGAACGCTGGTTCCATTTTCAAGCTGAACCTCGTGAAGCGCGTAAAGACTGCTTGGGGCCACGGACGTGACAGCCTGCATTTTTGCAGCGGGCACCGCAGACGATGCTGCAGCAGCCCCGGCTGCCCAGGGTGACTGCCCCAAAGTGGCATTCGCCGCGCCGGCGCTGATTGCCAGTAACAAACCGAGCAGCAGCCGAAGCTGATTGAGCAAGTTGTTCAGGCTCATCATTGATCCGGCGACTCAGGGCGCTTCTGTTGCATCGCCTCTTCAACTGATTTTTTGACTTGGTCCTGCAACTGCTGGCTTTGCTGCTGCGGCGTGCCCACTGGGGCAGAAACGCCAGACTGGGTTGCGGGTGCTGTGCCTGCCACCGCGCCCAATTGTTTTTTGGCCAGCAGCCCAACGACGACCAGCGCCAACAACAAACCCAAAATACCCATACCTGCTCTCATATTCCACACCTCTTTCTGGTCCTGCGCTGAACAGGTCATCTTCTAGTCCCCCTCATGTCACCCTGCTGCGGCGACGCCATTGGGCGACCCAGTGAGCTTCGATTATTACCAAGGTCGAACATCCATCACGCGAGCCAATTAGCAATTTATATGTTTTATGGCTCTAGCCCCCGTGGATAATAAGTTTATAGCTATCAATACAGAAGCAATAAAGCTCTGACATTGCAAGGGCTTTGGGCATTGTCGGGGCAAGCGGGACAACATCCGCACTGGCGTTGTCGTTTGAAATAATCGTTTACAACTCTTTTCGCCGCCCGCCCTGAACTTCAATAACTCGCCAGGGGAACCGGCAAGCCATTCTTGAAGGTATAGACCGTGATCGGCGCCTGCTTCATGTTGCCTTTGTCGTCATAGCTGTAGGTGCCAGCAACGCCCTTGTAACTCGACTTGTAGATTTCTGCGCCGACCTTGTTCGGGTCGATGGAACTGGCCTTCTGCATGGACTCGCCAATGAACATGGTTTGGTCATAAAAGGGCGCGGCGTACACATCGGGGTCCAGGCCAAAGCGCTTCTTGAACTTCGCCTTGAAGGCCGGGCCGTTGGCGGCCTTGTCCAGAATCGAACCACCCTGGGCACAATACACCACGTCGTTGACGGCTTCACCACCGAGTTTGCCCATCTCGGGGCTGCACAGCGTGTCGCCACCCAGCAACTTGGTCTTGACCGCCAGTTGCTGCATCTGACGCGCCATCGGTCCGGCTTGCGGCGCATAGCCGCCGAAGAAAATGGCCTCGGGCTTCTTGGCCTTCAAGCTGGTCAGGATGGCGGTGAAATCGGTCGCTTTGTCAGTCGTGAATTCCTGGCCCACCACGTTCAGCCCCAATTTTTTGGCCTCTTTGGTGAATTCTTCGGCCACGCCCTGGCCAAAAGCGGTGCGGTCGTCAATCACGGCCACCGATTTGACCTTGAGTACATTGCCCGCATAAGCGGCCATGCTGGCGCCAATCTGGTTGTCGCTGGCAATGATCCGGAACAGGTTCTTGTAGCCACCCAGCGTGACTTTGGGGTTGGTGCCCACGGTTGATAGCATGGCGCCGCCCTGGCTGTACAGGCGCGATGCCGGCACCGCCACGCCCGAGCAATACGGACCCATGACAAATTTGACGCCGCTGTCGACCAGCTTTTGCGCCACCATGACGCCGGCTCTGGGGTCGCATTGGTCGTCTTCGGACGACAGTTCAAATTTGAGGGTCTTGCCCCCGACGCTGATCTTTTTGCTGTTGAGGTCTTCAATCGCCAGGCGAACGCCGTTTTCATTGTCCTTGCCGGCAAAGGCGTTGGCGCCTGACAAGGGGCCGCTCAGGCCGATGACGACCTTTTGTTCCTGCGCATCAGCCTGGCTGGCAAAGGCCAGCGCCAGAGCGCCAAACAGTGGAATGAGTGTGCTTTTGAGTTTCATGAGTGTCTCCTGCCAGTAAAGGGTTGGGTCTAAGTTTTGGTCTGTTTTTTGGTCCGGGCCTTGGCCTGCACCAGGGTCCGTGCCGGGTTCAGTCCCGGCGTCATGGCGGCGTCTTGAATTTCATTGATGTCTCCTCGTTATGGGTCTTCTTGAATCAGCTCAGGTGCCGCTCTGGCACCTGAGCATGCTGCACGGCTCAGTCCATCGTCATGAGTTGCGCGTTGCCACCGGCAGCGGCCGTGTTGGTGCTGATGCTTTGCTCATGCATCAAGGCGCTGAGGTCGTAGCAGGCACCGGCCGCCAATTGCGCTGGCGACAGGCTTTCAATGCGCACGATGGCGCCACCCGGTTGCGACACGCGAGGCGACAATGCCTGCAAGGCGTCGCCATCGCCCTCAAACAACATGGCGCTCACATGCGGCTCGCTGCGCAACTGATCAAAGCTGCGCTGCTGCACGAAGCGCTGCACCTCGGGCGGCAATGCGCTCAGCCCATGGGCCACCGCGCTCTCAACGGCCGGAGTCTCGATCCAGCACGGGTTGCCGCTGGCCAAGGCGGCCGCCACTTGGTGGATCAACCCGAGCGCCGTCTGTGGCACGGCCCAGACCGCGCCCCGCGCCAGCAACTGGTAGCGGTTCGACTCCCCCGTCGGGCCCGGCAGCAAAAACGCTTGGCCAAGCAGGCTGGCCGCCCGATACCTTGCGCACGCGGCCGTGGCCTGCGCCATGTCCAGGCTGCTCAAGCCCACTTGCCCTGCCACCAGGGTTGGCCCTTGCAGGCTCGCCACCAAACTCTGCAGCGCTTGCAAAGCGGGATGCGCGTTGAGGTGACGCTCGGCGCTGGCCAGCGGCAACGCGCGACTCGCAGGCGAGGCCGCCAGGGCACTCAAAGCCGGGTTGCATTGGTCATCATCTTGCTGTAAGAGCCGGTACAGATAGAGCGGCCCCCCGGCTTTGGGCCCAGTACCCGACAGGCCCATGCCGCCAAAAGGCTGCACCCCCACCACCGCGCCGATCACATTGCGGTTGACGTATATATTGCCCGCCTGCACCTTTTGCGTGACCTGGGCGATGGTCTCGTCAATGCGGCTGTGCACCCCAAAGGTCAGGCCGTAGCCGGTCGCGTTGATGGCGCTCAGCACACTGTCGAGGTCGTCGCGCCGGTAGCGCAGCACATGCAGCACCGGGCCGAACACCTCGCGCTGCAGGCGCTCGATGCGGTCGATTTCGATCAGTGTGGGCATCACAAAATGCCCCTGCCCTGCGCTCTCGTCGCGCGCCATCCGGGTCACCGCTTGGCCGTCTGCCTGCATGTGAGCAATGTGCTGCTCAATCTGCGCGCGCGCGTCCTCGTCGATCACCGGGCCCACGTCGGTGTGCATGCGGTCCGGGTTGCCCATGACCCACTCGCGCATCGCGTCCTTGATCATGCCGATCACGCGCTCCGCGACATCTTCCTGGATGCACAAGAGGCGCAAGGCCGAGCAACGCTGGCCGGCAGAGTCGAAGGCTGAAGACAACACATCACCCACCACCTGCTCGGCCAATGCCGATGAATCGACCACCATCGCGTTCTGCCCCCCGGTCTCGGCAATCAAGGGGATGCAGTGACCCTGGCGGCTCAGGCGCTGTGACAAGGTCTGTGCGATCAGGCGCGCCACCTCGGTCGAGCCGGTAAACATCACGCCCACCACCTGCGGGTGCGCCACCAGCGCGGCGCCCACGGCTTCACCGGTGCCGGGAACCAGTTGCACCGCATCCATCGGCACACCGGCTTCGTGCAGGATATTGACCATCAGGTCGGCCACCAGCGGCGTTTGTTCCGCCGGCTTGGCCAGCACACAGTTACCGCTGGCCAGCGCGGCGGCAACCTGGCCGGCAAAGATCGCCAACGGAAAATTCCACGGGCTGATGCACAGCACCACGCCCAAGGCCCGCTGCGTCTGGTTGTCAAAAGTGGCTTCCACTTGTGCCGCGTAATAGCGCAGAAAGTCCACCGCCTCGCGGATTTCGGAAATGGCGTTGGGCAGCGACTTGCCCGCTTCGCGCACGATCAGGCCCAGGATGCTTTGCGTGCGCTGCTCCAACAGGTCGGCGGCGCGCTTGAGGCAGGCGGCGCGTTCTTGGGGCGGTGTCACTTGCCAGATTTGGGTCGCGCGAGCGGCGCGCTCAACTGCGAGCTCAAGCTCCGCTGCCGAGGCCGGGCGCACCCAGCCGACCTGGTCGCGCGAGTCGGCCGGGTTGCAGACCGCTTGCCAGCCCTCTGCCAAGGCTGTTGACGGATTGACTGGCGCCACCTGCGCCACCGTGGCGCACGCGGCATAACTCACTTGCGTGCTGCGCAGCAAGCCGGCGGCGAGCGAGGCCAGTTGCTGCTCGTTGGCCAGATTCAGGCCCGAGGAGTTCAGGCGCGACTGGGCACCAAGGGCTGCAAACAGCTGGCGCGGCAGCGCAATCTTGGGGTGCGGCGCGCCCAGCTGGCCCGCCTGCGCTTCAATCGCCTGCGCCTCCAGCACCGGGTCAGCCACCAAGTCGTCGACCTGCACCTTGGGGTCGCCGATGCGGTTCACAAAGGAGGAGTTGGAGCCGTTCTCCAGCAGCCGGCGCACCAGATAAGCCAGCAGCGTCTCGTGCGTGCCCACCGGGGCGTAAATGCGGCACGGGCGCCCCAGCTTGCCGTCCGCCACCGTGCCGGTGACCTGTTCGTAAAGCGGCTCGCCCATGCCGTGCAGGCACTGAAACTCGTACTGGCCGGCGTAGTAATTGTTGCCCGCCATCTGATAAATCGAGGCCACGGTTTGCGCGTTATGAGTGGCAAATTGCGGGTAAACCGCCTCGGGTGCGGCCAGCAGCTTGCGCGCGCAAGCCAGGTAAGACACGTCGGTATAGACCTTGCGGGTGTAAACCGGGTAGCCGTCCAGGCCGTCGAGCTGGGCGCGCTTGATCTCTGCGTCCCAGTAAGCGCCTTTGACCAGGCGGATCATCAGGCGGTGGCCGCTGCGCCTTGCCAGGTCAATCACATGGTCGATCACATAAGGGCAGCGTTTCAGGTAGGCCTGCACCACGAAGCCGATGCCGTTCCAGCCTTTGAGCCTGGGGTCGAAACACAGGCTCTCCAACAGGTCCAGGGAGAGCTCTAACCGGTCAGACTCTTCAGCGTCGATGTTGATGGCAATGTCGTACTGGCGCGCCAGCAGCGCCAACTTGGTCAGGCGCGGCACCAGTTCGCCCATGACACGATCGCGCTGGGCGCGGCTGTAGCGCGTGTGCAGCGCCGACAGCTTGACCGAGATGCCCGGGCCCTCAAAGATGCCGCGGCCGTTCGACGCCATGCCGATGGAGCGGATCGACTGCTCATAGGAAGCCACATAGCGCTCGGCATCCGCCTCGGTGGTCGCCGCCTCGCCCAGCATGTCGTAGGAGTACCGAAACCCCTTCTTTTCCAATGCCCGGCTGTTGGCCAGCGCCTCGGAGATGGTCTGTCCGGTGACGAATTGCTCGCCCATCAGCTTCATGGCGCGGTGCACGCCCTGGCGGATCAACGGCTCGCCACCCTTACCGATCATGCGTGTGAGTGCGCTGCCCATGCTCTTCTCACTCGCGGTGGCGGTCAGCTTGCCGGTCAGCATCAGGCCCCAGACAGCGGCGTTGACGAACAGCGAGGGCGAGTTGCCCAGATGCGAATGCCAGTCACCGTGGCTGATTTTGTCGCGAATCAGCGCATCGCGCGTCGCGTTGTCCGGGATGCGCAGGAGCGCCTCTGCCATGCACATCAGCGCCACGCCTTCCTGGCTGGAGAGCGAAAACTCCTGTACCAACGCCTCCACGCCGCCGCCGCTCTTGTTGCTGCGCAGGCCTTCCACCAGGCTGGTCGCCACTTCTTCAATCGCGGCGCGTTGTACCGGGTCGGTCACATGCGCCAGTTGCACCAGCATCGGCAGGCATTCAGGTTCGGGCCGGTGCCAAGCGGCCGTAATGGCAGCGCGCATCTCGGTCTGTGGCAGCACGTTTTGCGCCCAGTCCAGGAAGGGCTGCGGCGCGGATGGTGCAACGCTGGGCGCAGGCGTCAAGTCGTCCGCAGCGTCGGCATCGCTGCCGGCCAAGGTGTTGCTTGCCGCGGTGCTGGCACTTTGGAGCACGGGGCCGCGCTCGATGCTCTCCACGTACTGAATGACCGCCTGCTTGATCAGCCAGTGCGAGGTTTTGCCCTGCGCCGTGGCCGCATCCCTGATGCGAGTTCGCAGTGTTTCATCGACCTTGATTCCGAGCGTGACTGTCGCCATGGTTGTACCTACTATAGACAAAGTTACGCTTATCTTAATTTAGGTGCAACCTTTTCTAAATCAGGGTTAACCCTTGGTAGTCAAGAAGCAACTCTGCAGCCGTTCGCGCGCCGTTGTAAGCCGACCAGAAGCAGGTCTGTGCGCCCCCGGCTAGCGGCCTCGCGCGTCGCTTAGATCTGCCAACTTCATGCAAAATCAGCCCGCAGCCCCCGTCCTTTATGCGTAAGCAGCTATACAAACAGAAGCAAAAAAATCTATAGTGCGCCTGCCGCGATTGCAGATAGCATGTCCAGGCCCACCCAATGAATGCCCTACACCGTCATGATCAAACTGTACCAATTTGACCCTGCGTTCGGTCTGCCCAACGCCAGCCCGTTCTGCATGAAGCTGGAAACCTATCTGCGCATGGCCGCGCTGCCCTTCGAGAGTCCTGTTGCAACGCTGCGCGATTTCGGCCGGGCGCCCAATGGCAAGCTGCCGTATATCGAGGACGACGGCCAAATCCTGGCCGATTCGACCTTCATCATCGACCACCTCAAGGCGCGCTATGGCGACCGGCTCGATGGCTGGCTCAGTGCGGAGCAAAGCGCGGTGGCGCTTGCCTTTCAGCGCCTGATGGAGGAGAACCTTTACTGGGCGGTGCTGTACACCCGCTGGATTGAACCGCAATGGTGGGCGCTGACCCAAACGGCGTTTTTCGGCAAGCTGCCAGTGCCCTTGAAATGGATTGTGCCCGCTCTGGCGCGGCGCGGTCTGCGCAAGGAACTGCACGGTCATGGCATGGGCCGCCACAGCGAAGCGCAAATCCATGCCATTGGCAAGCGCGACATCACGGCCTTGGCCGACTTCCTGGGCGACAAGCCCTATTTCATGGGGACCGAGCCCTGTTCACTCGACGCCACCGGCTATGGCTTTCTGGCCAACCTGGTTTGGCCCCCGGTGGAGTCGGCCCTAAAACAGCACACCCAGCAACATCCCCAATTGCAAGCCTATTGCGAGCGCATGCGCAGCCGGTATTACCCGTGAAGCACACGCAACAAGGTCTTGGTGAAGCCTTCGGATTGGCTTGGCCGCGGATGAATTGTCTGACCAGTGAAAAGGACAACACCGATTGTGTTTTGTGGTCGGCCCGGAGGGAATCGAACCCCCATGATCGCTTTAGAAGAGCGATGTCCTATCCGTTGAACGACGGGCCGAATTTTCGATTTTAGCCGCACTTGGAAGCCTCAAGCACGCTCGCCGGGACTGGTCAGAATCAGCTGGCGTACATTTTCTCGACCACGCCGCGGTGGCGCTCAAGCACTGCTTTGCGTTTAATCTTCATGGTCGCGGTCAAGGCACCGGTGTCTATCGACAAGGGCTCCGCCAGCACACTGAACTTGCGAATCCACGCCACATGGGCCTGGTTCTGATTGATCGCATCAATGCCTTTCTGCAACTCTGCCAGCACCAGCGGATGCTGGCAGTCGTCTGCATCATCAATATGTGCAACACCGCCGCCCGCCAGGACTTCCGCCAGCACATCGGGCTTGAGCGTCAGCAACGCTGACAGAAAATGGCGTCCATCACCGCACACCACCGCATGCTCAACCAGAGGCAGATTCATCAGCTCGGCTTCAATATTGGCCGGCGATATGTTCTTGCCGCCCGAGGTGATGAGCAGGTCTTTTTTGCGTCCCGTCACGTACAGGTAGCCATCCTCATCCAAACGCCCGAGATCGCCGCTGTGCAGCCAGCCAGCGACCAGGGTTTGCGCCGTATCGTCGGGCCGTCCCATGTAGCCTTGAAACACGTGGGGCCCGCGCACCAGTATCTCGCCATCGTCGCCGATGCGCACCTGGGTTCCCGCCAGTGGCTTGCCCACCGCACCGATACGGGTACTGCCTGCCAGACTGATGGAGGTGGGCCCGCAGTCTTCGGATTGTCCGTAGACCTCGCGGATCAACAAATCAAGGCCGGTGAAAAAGCGCAAATTCTCGGGCGAAATCGGGGCGGCCGCCGAGATCATCAAGCGCGCCTGGTCCAGACCCAGCGCCACCTGCACCTTCTGGAGCATCAGCCGTGACGCCAGCGCTTTCTGGGTCCGCAGCAACCGACCCGGCGACCTGCCAGCCAACTGGCTGGCGTGCCAACGCTGACCGACGCTCAACGCCCAGCGTGCCAGCACCGCCTTGACTCCGGTAGCGCCCGCCAGTTTGGCGACAATGGCGGCATGCATCTTCTCCCAGACGCGCGGCACACCGAAAAAAATGGTCGGATGAACCTCTTTGAGGTGCTCACCCAAGGATTCGATGCTCTGCGCAAAGTAGACCGTGTAGCCAACGGTCACATGGTTGTGAATGGCACCGAGCTGCTCGGCCACATGCGCCAGCGGCAGGTACGAGATCAGTCGGTCAGCGGGAACGGAGTCAAAAGCGGCCGACAAGGTCACGGCCGTCCAGGCCAGATTGCCGTGCGAGAGCATCACCGCCTTGGGTGCGCCGGTGGTGCCCGATGTATAGATCAGGGTGCCCAGATCATCCGGGCCCAATGCCGCCAGGCGGCGCTCCACCTCCACCTGGTAGCGCGGCTCGCCCAACGCCATGAAGTCGTTCCAGCCGATCTGCCAGCCGTCATCTGCGCTGGCACCCCGCATCATCACCACCCGCTGCACGCGAGGCAGTGCTTCGCGGCGCCCTGCCACCTTCACCCATTGCGCCTCGTTTTCCACCAGCAGCACCGCGCAGTGCGAATGGTCAATGATGTACGCCACCTCACTGGCCGCACTGGTCCAGTAGATGCCCGCCGCAACGGCGCCGATCATCATCGCCGCGAGATCCATGATCACCCATTCAGGGCGATTGAAACCCAGGATACACACCGCCTCGCCCGGATTGACACCGAGTGCCACCAGAGCGCGCGCTGCGCACTGCACCTGCTCGGCATAGGACGTCCAGCTGGTGGGCTGCCATGCGGTGTCGCCGCGTTCATAGTAGGCTGGCGCCGCACCGCGCTGCTGCGCCGTGGCCAAAAAACGCGCCGGCGCCGCAACAAAGGGAACGCCCGCGACCAGGGTGGGGTGGGTGGCTGCAGCGTTCATCAGCGCGCCAGTCCGAGCAAGGCCCTGGCTTCCGCCGGGCTAGCCACCGAGCGACCGGCGTTGCGGGCGCAGGCGGCTAAGGCAGTGATCAGTTCACCGTTGCCGCTGGCGCGTTCGCCATTGGGCAGATAGAAGGTGTCTTCCAGGCCAGTGCGCAGCATGCCGCCCAGATCGGCGGTTTTTTGATGCACCGGCCAGATTTCAGTGCGGCCAATCAGCGTCGCCTGCCAGACGCTGCCCGGCACCATCCAC
Source organism: Burkholderiales bacterium (assembly GCA_038215405.1). Taxonomy (GTDB): domain Bacteria; phylum Pseudomonadota; class Gammaproteobacteria; order Burkholderiales; family Burkholderiaceae_C; genus Rhodoferax. The sequence continues at coordinate 6,887 of JBBQQX010000022.1, read as the reverse complement.
TGGGGCAGCAAGGCCAGCAGATCGGCGTCGCACGGCATGCCAGAGGCCACGCCCATCACCAGGTTGTATTCAGGGCGGCCCATCTCGGGTTTGAGCATGCCGTTTTTCACGAACATGCCCACGGCACGAACGATGCCCACGTCAAAGCACTCAAACTCGGGGTGAGTGCCGCATTCGGCCATCACATCCAGAAACTGCTGCACCTTGGCCACCGGGTTGTCAAACACCATGGGCGGCCAGGCCCAGTTGCCGTCTTCCTTGATCTTCAGGTAGTTCAGGCTGCCCGCGTTGCAGGCGGCAATCTCGGGCTTGACGCGGCGGATGCAGGCCAAGGGGCCCGAAATGTCCTTGCCGACCACACCGGTGGTCAGGTTGATGATGACGCCGGGGCAGGCTTCGCGGATGGCGTTGACCACCGACTCCATCACATCCGGGTCCCACGACGGCATATGGCCCATGCCCTCTTCCTGGTTGCGCACATGCACATGCATGATGGAGGCGCCCGCGTTGAAGGCATCGCGCGCCTCGGCCGCCATCTGGGCTGGGGTCACCGGCACCGGGTGCTGCTTCGGGTTGGTCAGAACGCCGGTCAAGGCGCAGGTCAAAATTGCTTTTTCCATTAGGCTTCCTCTTTGTCTTGCAGCTCAATTTCGATCAGCAAGGCACCCGATTCGACTTGCTCGCCAACTTTCACATGCAGCGCCACCACCGTGCCGGCGGCCTGCGCCGTCAGCCACATTTCCATCTTCATCGCCTCAACGCACACGAGTGCCTGCCCTTCTTTGACGCCCTCGCCCACCGCAAACTGAATTTGCGTGACCTTGCCCGCCACCGGGGACAACGCCCGGGTGGCGTCCAGCGCAGCGTCCTTGCTCGGGAACGGCGACACCTCGTGCAAGACAAAGGAGCTGCCTCCCAAGGCGATGTGCAACTCCTGCTGATGCCGCACCGCAATGGCGCTGCGCGTGACCCCGTCGATCTCATAGCGCAGCTCGCCATTCTTGAAGTGGATGATCCGCACCAGATGCCTTTGACCTGCCAAAGTGACCGTCACCTGCCCGGTGCGATCCGGGTGAACGCGCAGTGTTTGGGTGAGTTCGTCGCAGCGCAGCGCAATATCAAAGGCTGCCACGCTGTCGGCGCGCCAGTTGGCACCGTTTTGCATGGCAAAGCTTGCTGCCGCCACACACCAGGCCTGGTCGCTCGGCAGTGGGCGTTGTAACAGCGCCTCGCCCGCTTCTTGCCACTGGTCGATCAGGGTGGTGGTCATGGCTGCGGCGCGAAAGGCCGGGTGATTCACCAGGTCCGCCAGGAAACGACCGTTGTTGCGCAGTCCGAGCAGGGGCGCGTTCTCCAGGGCGGCGCGCAGGCGCCGGATCGCGTCATCGCGGTCACGGCCGTGCACGATGACTTTGGCCACCATCGGGTCGTAATAGGGGGAAACTTCGCTGCCCTCTTCAATGCCGGCGTCAATGCGCACACCGTCAAACAGGGCCTGCTGCGGGCGCCAAAAGCGCACCGTGCCGGTTTGCGGCGCAAAACCGGCGTACGGGTCTTCCACATACAGGCGCGCCTCGATCGCATGGCCCGTCAGCTTGATGTCGGCTTGAATTGCTGGCAGCGGCTGGCCCGCCGCCACCCGCAGCTGCCACGCCACCAGATCAAAGCCCGTCACCAGTTCGGTCACCGGGTGCTCGACCTGCAAGCGCGTGTTCATTTCCAGAAAGTAGTGCTTGAGGTCGGCATCCACAATGAATTCCACTGTGCCCGCGCCGCGGTAGCCCACGGCCAAGGCGGCAGCCACCGCGTCCTTGCCCATGGCTTCGCGCATTGCCGCATTGACGACAGGCGACGGCGCCTCTTCGATCACTTTTTGCCGCCTGCGCTGGGCCGTGCAGTCGCGCTCACCCAGGTACACGGCGTTGCCGTGGTCATCGGCAAAGACCTGAATTTCAATATGCCGGCCGTTGTCAATCAGGCGCTCCAGCATCAGAGTGCCGTCGCCAAAAGCGCCCTGCGCCTCGCGCCGCGCGCCGACGATCGCCTGCGCGATCTCCTCGGCCGAGCGTACCAGGCGCATACCGCGGCCACCGCCACCAGCCACCGCTTTGACCAGCAAGGGGAAACCCAGTTTCAAGGCTTCCTCGGTTAGGCGTACATCGTCCTGCTCCTCGCCCAAGTAGCCCGGGGCACAGGGCACGCCCGCAAGCATCATGCGACGCTTGGCCCGCGCCTTGTCGCCCATGGCCAGCATGGCAGCAGGCGGCGGGCCGATGAACACCAAAGCGGCGTCCAGGCAGGCTTGGGCAAAGTCCGCGTTTTCGCTGAGGAATCCGTAACCGGGGTGAATCGCGTCGGCACCGGTCTTGCGCGCGGCGTCCAGCAAAGCGTCCACCCGCAGGTACGAATCGACTGCCGCAGAGCCCCCGATATTCACGGCTTCGTCGGCCAGGCGCACATGCGGCGCGTCTCTGTCAACATCACTGTAGACCGCGACGGTTCTATAGCCCAGGTTGCGCGCGGTGCGCATGACTCGGCAGGCGATCTCGCCCCGGTTGGCGATCAGTATCTTTGAGAAGGTCATTGCGTGGCCCAGCTTGGTTTGCGTTTTTGCAGAAAGGCGGTGGTGCCTTCCAGCCCCTCGGAGCCTTGCGCCGCACGGGAAAAAATGCGGGCAGCGTCCTGCACCAGGGTGGCGGGCTCGGCAAAACGTGCTTTCGCCATCAAAGCCTTGGTGGCCGCAACAGCACCAGGCGCACAGGCCTGGATGTCGGTCAGCACGGCCGCAACGGCGGAGTCAATCTGCTCGGGCGTATGCACCGCGTGCACCAGGCCAATCGCCAGGGCATTGGCCGCGCTCAAGCGCCCACCCGTCACCGCCAGCCGCTTGGCCTGGGAGTAGCCCAGCCGCTCGACCAGGAACGGTGCAATCTGGGCCGGCACCACGCCCAAAGCGGTTTCCGGCAATCGAAATACCGCCGACTCGCTCGCCAGCGCCACATCCGCCACGCAGGCCAGGCCCATGCCACCGCCCATGACACTGCCCTCTAACACCACCACCAGCGCCAGCGGCGTCTTGGCATAGGCCACACACAGTTCGCCGAACTGGGCATTGGCCTGGGCCACGGCATCCAGTGCCACGCCTGCTTGACCGGGCTCGGGCGGGTTCTGCATCGCCCGCATGCGCGCCGCTGCCATGTCCTGCAAATCAGCGCCAGCACAAAAATGCCCGCCCGCGCCGCGCAACACCAGCACACGCACACTCTTGTCAGCTTCTGAAGCCGCGAGTGCAGCGCGCAACTCGGCCACCATCTGCAGCGACATAGCGTTGCGCAATGCCGGGCGATTCAAGGTTATATGAGCCGTAGCCCCCGTCTGCTCTACCGTTATAGCTTCGTAATTCATAGCACCTGTCATTGCCCTTTGCCCGGCAGAGTGCCCTCTAACTTGCAGATGATGCCCAGCATGATCTCGTCAGCACCGCCGCCAATCGACATCAGACGACTGTCACGGTAGGCCTGAGCAATCGGGTTGTCCCAGGTGTAGCCCATGCCGCCCCAGTACTGCATGCAACTGTCGGCCACCTCGCGGCTCAGGCGTCCGGCCTTGAGCTTGGCCATGGACGCCAGTTTGGTCACGTCTTTGCCCGAAATATAGGATTCAACCGCGCGGTAGGTCAAGGCGCGCAAGGCCTCCACTTCGGTGCGCAACTCGGCCAACCGGAAGTGCACCACCTGGTTGTGCAGAATCGGCTTGCCGAAGGTCTGGCGCTGGCGGGTGTAGTCAATGGTTTGATCAATCAAACGGTCCAGCGAGCGCAGGCAACCGGCGGCGCCGTACAGCCGCTCTTCTTGAAACTGCAGCATCTGGAACATGAAACCCATGCCCTCCTGCCCGATCAGGTTGCGCTGCGGCACCCGCACGTTGTCAAAAAAAAGCTGCGCCGTGTCGCTTGAATCCATGCCGATCTTGCGGATCTTTTGCCGCGTGACGCCGGGGCTGTCCAGGCGCACCATGATCAGCGACTTGTTCTTGTGCACCGACCCTTCCGAGGTATTGGCCAGCAGACAGCACCAGTCGGCCTGCATGCCGTTGGTGATCCACATCTTGGAGCCGTTGATGAGGTAGTCAGCGCCGTCCTTTTTGGCTGTGGTCTTGAGGGCCGCCACATCCGAGCCACCGCCAACCTCACTGACGCCAATACAACCCACCATGTCGCCAGCGATGCTGGGGGCCAGAAACTCGCGCTTGAGTTCATCAGAGCCAAAGCGCGCCAGCGCTGGCGTGCACATGTCTGTCTGCACGCCAATGGCCATGGGCACGCCGCCCGCGTTGCATTCACCGAGCGCTTCGGCCATCACCATGGAATAGCTGAAGTCCAGCCCCATGCCGCCGTACTCCGCCGGGTACTTGATGCCCAGCAGCCCCAGGTCGCCCATCTTCTTGAACAATTCATGCGCCGGGAACTGCTGTGCCGCTTCCCACTGTGGCAGTTGCGGATTGATTTCTTTGGCAACAAACTTGCGCACCGTGTCGGCAATTTGTTCGTGTTCGGGGGTGAATTTCATGAAAACCTCGCTGTTGAATAAGCAAATAGAAAGTAGAGAAAAAAGTTGCTTTAAAAGCGCGCCACACCAAAGGTATTGCCGTGCAACTGGCGGCTTTGCGCCTCGTGGGCCAGGGCCAGACACAGGCCAAGCAGCCGGCGCGTATCACGCGGATCGATGATGCCGTCGTCCCACAAGCGTGCGGTGCCAAACAGGACGGCAGACTCCTTGTCCAGCCGCAGCCGCAAGCCGTCTGACATGGCTTTTAGGGCTTCTTCGTTGGCGGCCATGCCGGTGCGTTCCATCTTGGCGCGGTTGACGATATCCATCACCTTGGCCGCCTGCGCGCCGCCCATCACCGCGGTGCGAGCCGTGGGCCAGGAGAAGATGAAATTCGGATCAAAACCGCGACCGCACATGCCATAGTTGCCCGCGCCATAGGAGCCGCCCAGCACCACCGTGAATTTGGGCACCCGCGCATTGGCCACCGCCTGGATCATCTTGGAACCGTGCTTGATGGCGCCATTGCGCTCGGCCACCGAGCCCACCATGTAGCCGGTCGTGTTCTGCAAAAAAATCAGCGGTGTACCGGTTTGATCGCACAACTGGATGAACTGCCCGGCCTTGGTGGAGCCGCTGGGCTGAATCGGGCCGTTGTTGCCCAGAATGCCCACCAGCCGGCCCTGCACGCGGGCGTGTCCGCACATCATCTCGCTGGCGTACTCGGCCTTGAACTCCAGGAAATCCGAGCCATCGACCAGCCGGGCAATCACTTCGCGCACGTCATAGGGCTCGCGCTCATCAAACGGCACGATGCCCAGCAACTCCTGTTCGTCATACAGGGGTTCCACAAAGTCTGGCGCAGCTAGAGCCAGATCCCACTGCAACTTGTCGAGCACTTCGCGCGCCATGCCAATGGCATGGGCATCGTCTTCACACAGGTACTCACCCAGGCCCGTCACTTGCGCATGGGTCTCGGCACCACCCAACTCGTCTTCGGTGCAATCCTCGCCAATGGCAGCCTTCACCAAGGGCGGACCAGCCAGAAAGATGTTGGAGCGCCCGCGCACCAGAATCACATAGTCAGACAAGCCGGGCAGGTAGGCGCCCCCCGCGGTGGAAGAGCCATGAACGACGGCTATTTGCGGCAAACCCAGCGCCGACATGCGCGCCTGATTGGCAAAGCTGCGCCCGCCCTCAATGAAAATCTCACTCTGGTACATCAGGTTGGCGCCGCCGCTCTCGACCAGGTAGATCACGGGCAACTTGTTTTCACGCGCAATCTCCTGCGCCCGCAAGGCCTTGCGCAAGCCCATCGGCGCCACGGTGCCGCCCTTGACCGCACTGTCACTTGCGGAGATCAGGCAGCGCTTGCCCGCCACCACACCGATGCCCACGATGGAGCCACCGCCTAGCACCGACTTTTTGCCATCGTCATCGTGCATATTGAGCCCGGCCAGGCGGCTGAGTTCCAGAAACGGCGAACCGCGATCGAGCAAGCGCGCAACCCGCTCGCGCGGCAGCAGTTGGCCGCGCTTTTCGAACTTGTCGCGTTTGAATTCAGACTCGGCAATGACCATCTGCTCCAGGCGCTGGACTTCCGAGAGCAACTCACGCATGCGCTGCGCGTTGGCGCCGAACGCCTCGGATTTGGCATTGATCTTGGTACGAATGACTGGCATTGAATTGAACCCTCTTAATTGCTCCGCATTAGACATAAAGGTAACGTTAACGTCAACCAGATTTCGTATAGGTACTTCCCCTATACTTCACGTGACGCGGCTCTGATAGCATTCGGCCGCAGTCAATGCAACCGCACTTGATCCCCCTCTTACACAAAGGAAACCCATGAACATTGAAGCCTGCACCGAAGCCATTCGCACCAAAGTTGGTGCCGACAGCGGCCTTGAAGCCACCCTGAAATTTGACTGCGGCGACGATGGCGTGGTCTACATTGACGGAAAGTCTTCACCCAACTCGGTCAGCAACAGCAACATCGATGCCGACTGCACGGTCGGCATCACGCTGGAGAATCTCAACGCCATGCTGGCAGGTGACTTGGAGCCGGCCACCGGCTTCATGATGGGCAAGCTCAAGGTGACAGGCGACATGAGCGTCGCCATGCGGCTGCAACGCGTCATCTGATTCCCCCATTTCAGGCACGGCCATGGCGTCAAGCTCTGCTGCAGCAACTGCACCGCGAGCGCGCAGCAAGCGTGTTGGCACGGTGGCTGCGGCCATGAGTGACGCGCAGGCTTTTGTCGACGCGCATCGCGACGAGGGAACCACCGAGTTGTTTGGCATTACCGAGTTGTGCCAGCAGTTCGGCATCACCTTGCG
>JBBQQX010000021.1:0-37323 GCA_038215405.1 Burkholderiales bacterium | reverse complement strand
ATCAAAGCCAGCCCGACCGCTGTGCTGCAGTTTGGCGACCATGGCGGTGCCATCGGTTACCTGGTGGGTCAGGAAAACCGGGGTCTGGAGTACATGTTTATCATGATGAACGCCGCGCGCTTTGGCGTGGGCGTGCAGGGCGTGGCGATTGCCGAGCGCTCGTACCAGCAAGCGGTGACTTTTGCCAAGGAGCGGGTGCAAAGCCGCCCGATAGATGCCTCGGCTCCCGCCAACGCGACCATCATCTACCACCCCGATGTCAAGCGCATGCTCATGATCATGCGTGCTTACACCGAGGGCTGCCGCGCCATGGCGACCGTCGCCGCCGCGGCCTTCGACGCAGCGCATCACCACCTTGACGCCGACGTGCGCAAACAGAACCAGGCTTTCTACGAATTCATGGTGCCCCTGGTCAAGGGCTACAGCACCGAGATGAGCCTGGAGGTCACCTCCTTGGGCGTGCAGGTGCACGGTGGTATGGGCTACATCGAAGAAACCGGTGCCGCGCAGTACTACCGCGACGCCAAGATTCTGACCATTTATGAGGGCACCACCGCCATCCAGGCCAATGATCTGGTCGGGCGCAAGACCGCGCGTGATGGCGGGCAGACTGCCAAGGCAATTGCCGCGCAGATTGAAGCGACCGAAGCCCTGCTGCTCAAGAGCGGCAGTGCCGATGCGCTGGCCGTGGCCAAGCGCCTCAAGGCAGCGCGTGTGGCTTTTGTCGATGTGGTCGAGTTTGTGGCGAGTAACACCAGGACCCGGCCGCAAGATGTGTTTGCCGGCAGTGTTCCCTACCTGATGCTCGCTGGTAACCTGATGTCCGGTTGGCAACTGGCACGCGCGCTGCTGCTGGCACAGGACGAGATCGCCAAGGGTGTCGATGTGTCTTTCATGCAGGCCAAGATTGTCACGGCGCGCTTTTATGCCGACCACCTGCTGACCAAGGCGCCTGGCATGCGCGATGCCATTGTGGATGGTGCCGAGTGCGTCACGGCGCTGGCCTTGGACGCGTTCTGACCTGATTCTTGTTCCTGTCTAATTTGATAGCTGCTCGCGCTTGTTTGACAAGGGCTGGCGGCTATTTTCATCTATAAACTACTCGATTGCCGGAGCATTGATGTCCCACTTGCCTGTGCCCCTGAATCGCTTGCCGTTCCCCGTGATCGGCTCGCCCTTGTTCATCATCAGCAACCCCAAGCTGGTGATTGCCCAGTGCATCGCCGGCGTGGTCGGCGCCATGCCGGCGCTGAACGCGCGCCCGGCCGAGCTGCTCGAAGAGTGGTTGATCGAAATCACCGAGGCGCTCTCTGCCTACAACCAGGCGCACCCGGACCAACCGGCCGCACCCTTTGCCATCAACCAGATCGTGCACAAGAGCAACGACCGCCTGGAGCATGACATGGCACTGTGCGTCAAGTACAAGGTGCCGATCATCATCACGTCTTTGGGCGCGCGTGAGGACATCAATGCCGCCGCCCATTCCTACGGCGGCGTGGTGCTGCATGACGTCATCAACAACAAGCACGCCCGCAAGGCGATTGAGAAGGGTGCCGATGGACTGATCGCGGTGGCAGCCGGTGCCGGCGGCCATGCTGGACTCAAGAGCCCGTTTGCCTTGATTCAGGAAATCCGCCAATGGTTTGACGGACCGCTGGTCTTGAGCGGCGCCATTGCCACCGGCGACGCGGTGCTGGCGGCGCAGGCCATGGGCGCTGATTTCGCCTACATCGGCTCCGCCTTTATCGCCACGCAAGAAGCACGGGCCTCAGAGGCGTACAAGCAGGCGATCGTCGACAGCAATTCGGACGACATCGTCTACAGCAACCTGTTCACCGGTGTGCACGGCAACTACCTGGCGCCCAGCATCCGCAGCGCCGGTCTGGACCCCGATCACCTGCCCGAGAGCGACCCGAGCAAGATGAACTTCGGCGGCGACAAGTCCAGAGCCTGGAAGGATATCTGGGGTTGCGGCCAGGGCATTGGCGCCGTCGACAAGATCCAGAGTGCCGCCGACTTTGTGGCACAACTCAAGCGCGAGTACGCCCAAGCGCGCGAGCGCATCGCGGCGCTCAAGATGGCTTGAGCCTGGGCGGTTTGATGCCCATGCTCAGTTGCTTCGCATCGGCTTGATTTGTGGCGGGCCGCTGAGCCACTGAAGGGCAATGGCGTTGGCCCGACCGGATTGACCGGTGCGCGCGCAAAGCTCGGCCGGCAAGCGCCAATGCACCAGGTTGACTGGATTGAGCTTGGTGGCGCACTCGGCCATGACCAACGCCTCTTTCAATTCTTTCTGCGTGGCTTTCGGTCCCGCCATGAGGCGGGCCATGGCCGTCAAGGCCGGGATATGTTCTGGCCAATTCTTCAAAACAGCTTTGAATGCTGTCAGGGCGGCAGCGTCCTTGCGCTGGGCATGCACTGCTTCGCCCAGAAATACAAGGCCGGTGAATCTGATGCCTGCGAGCGCAGCACGGTCCTTGAAGTTTGTTCTGAGCTGAATGCACAGGGCCGGGGCGCCTTTCCAGGCGGCCCGGCCCTGTCCAGCGCAGTCTCTGTTCAAACTGCGCTTTCAGACCGAGTCTGGTGGCTCAGCCATGTTTGCGCCAGCGCAAACCAGTGAGCGCCGCCAGACCCAAGCCAAGCAGGGCGAGAGAGCCCGGCTCAGGCACGGTCCCAGGGGGTGGGGGCGGGGGTGGGGGCGGTGCCACTTCTGTCGCCAACAGGATGTTGACGTTCCACGCCGTAGCCATGGGACCCGACCAGTAACTGTAGCCTGCCCAATCGCCGCCGGCGAGTTGATTTGTCACCAGCCAATCGCTGTAATCCTCGTACCAATTCCAGCCGCGACCGGAATCGGTGGTCTGTACTGGATTCAGATTCGTTATATGCGTATTGTCATCCAGGCCGATCACAGTCTGCAGGCCTTTATAGACGGACCACATGGCATAAGGCTGGCCAAAGTTACCATCCCAAGGAGCTCCCGCGAAGCTGCCGCCGCTGACCCAATTGCGGTTGAGGAAGCCCAGGGCCGCTTGGACCTGCGGATCGCTGACACCTTTGCCCTCCGCATACAGTTCGAGCAGCAGTCCACCTGTTTTGGAGACATCCAGATAGTCGTAAGGGCCTGAATAGCCCGATGCGCCATAGGCCCCGGTTCCTGGCGTGCCGCCCAAGTTCTGGATGTAACTGGTCCATACTGTCAGGTTGTTGATGACAGATGCCGGTATCGCCACCCCCATATTGTTCTGTGCAAACAACAATCCGATCACCGGCCATTGCGCCGTCGAGTTATCGCCACTGCCTTGACTGGCAGCATAGCCCCAGCTGCCCTGGTATTGTCCATTCGCTGCGGTATTCTGGCCGTCGACAAAGTACTTGACCACGCCTTCAGTGACCTGTTTGTAAGTCATGCCGGCCAGCGGCCCCGCACCAGTGACGATCGCGGTCGGTGTTTTGGTAGTAGCGATTGCGGACAACGCCAACCCGGTCTGATAGGTATCTTCGCCGGCCCAGTAGACACGACCAGACGAATCCTTCGTCGCGTTGTTGAAGAGGTAGCTCAGGCCATTCTTCACGTTGGTCTGGTAGGTGCCGGTTGATTCCGTATTGCCCTTCTCCAACAGGGCCAGAACAGCAGATCCCGTTCCTGCGGCGTTATAGCCGCCCCATGTAGCCCAACTCCCGTCAACAGCCTGCGTACTTCCCAAGTAGGCAAGACCACTATTGATAGCTGCCAGCTTCTGAGCCTCCGTGGCGGCCAAAGCCGACATTGAACCCAAAGCGCAACAGGCGAAAACCGCGGTGGCCACGATTCCAAATTTTTTAGACATTTCAAACCTCCGTTTGAATGATGGTTCCAACAAAACCCTTTAATAAAGGGGTCTTTGCAACCTTCAGGAGGCCTCGGCCATCGCTTTGCTCCGACTGAGTTTGCTTCGCAAGTTCTCATGAGGGTTGGCGCAAGTGTTAGAGCAAAATTCATGCCGGTTTGTTAAGTCCATGTTTACATTATGGTTTCTAGAACCTGCAGAAATGGGTTGTCAATATTGCCGACACTTTTCTGGCGCAAGCTACTTTCTCATGTTGGCTTTTACGCAATTCGTCCGCGGCGCCCAATTCGCCGTGCACAACGTAGACCTGATCGGGCGCCTGGCGCCGAGCATCCGCGCCGTCGGTCTGGCCCCGAGCACCTGCCGGAAACCGACCTCAGTAAGACGAATTTTGGCGGCGACAAGTCCAGGGCCCTGCAAGACATCTGGGGCTGTGGTCAGGGTATTGGTGCCGTCACCAAGATTCAGAGTACCGCCGATTTTGTCGCTCAGCTCAAGCGCGACGATGCCAATGCGGGCGCCCGACTGTTGGCAAGAAATTATGCCTAATCTGGCTGTAGCCCTCGTAGAATAAGAACAAGCAGCTATCTAAATTATAGTGTTAAGCTTCGCCCCGAGGTGACTTCGTTGACGGGCTTTGGCCAGTTCCCACTGGCGCTGGCGTTCGCGGGCGCCTTCCTTTTGCGTGTCGCCGGTGCTGGCGTGGCATTTGGGGCAGCTCACGCCCGCCTCAAACAGCGGCGATTCCAGGTCGGCATCCGCCAGTGGTTGCCGGCAGGCGCGACAGAGATTGTGCTGCCCCGGTATCAGGCCGTGGCCCACCGACACCCGCTCATCAAATACAAAACACTGGCCCTGCCACAGGCTGTGCGCCTCGGACACCGTCTCTAGATATTTGAGGATGCCGCCTTCCAGGTGATAGACGTCGTCAAAGCCCTGCGCCTTTAGCAGGGCGGTGGACTTTTCGCAGCGGATGCCGCCGGTGCAAAACATGGCGACCTTGGGCTTCTTGCCGCTGGCCGGGTGCAAGGCTGGCGCTTGCGCAAGCCATTGGGGCAGCATGGAAAAACTCTGGATGTCCGGGTTGACGGCGCCCGCGAAGCTGCCAATGCCGACCTCGTAATCGTTGCGCGTATCGATGACGAGTACATCGGGGTCTTCAATCAATGCGTTCCAGTCTTGCGGTTTGACATAGGTGCCCACCACAAGGGTCGGGTCGATGCCTGGCACGCCCATGGTGACGATCTCGCGCTTGATGCGCACCTTCATCCGGTAAAACGGTGCTTTGGCCGACCATGATTCCTTGTGCGGCAGGTCAGCCAGACGCGGGTCACGGCGCAGGTACGCCAGCACGGCATGCACGCCCGCCGCCGGCCCGGCAATCGTGCTGTTGATGCCCTCGGTTGCCAGCAAAATGGTGCCTTTGACGTCGTTGGCTTCGCAGCAGGTGAGCAACGGCGCCTGGAGCTCGGCGTAATCGGGCAGCTCGACAAATTTGTAAAACGCGGCGGTCAGAAAGTCGGTCATGGTGATGTCGGGTATCGCTGGCGCGAGTTGAATGGGTGGGGCCGAGGGTAGTGGGCCGCAGTTTATCGGCTTGTGCCCATTGCTGCTTGGTACGAGAGCGCACATACAGCGTCGGGCTTTTGTCCTATTCTGGACCAATGCAATGGGCCTCGTCCCGTGGGCCGCCTGGGCGTTAGCGCACTGGTGTACAGCGGCTGCGACCCATGCATTCGTCCAACCGTATCACCCAGGAGTTCACCATGATCACCATTCGTTGCCTGCTTCGCCATCTCGTTTTCGCTGCCGCCGCTACCCTGATGGGTGCCACTGCAGCTCTGGCAGCCACCGCCGACACCCCTAGTGACGCCCTGGCGCGCTACCGCCAGGATATGGCAGTCTGCACCAGCGGACAATCCAATCAGGCTATCGCGACCTGTCGATTGGAGGCCACCAACGCGCTCGCCGCCGCCCGGCGCGGCAAGCTGAGCGCAGCGCCCGACCAGTATCAACAAAATGCGCTGCAGCGCTGTGACGCCCACCAAGGCGACGACCGCATCGCGTGTGTGGCGCGTATTCTGGGCGAGGGTAATGTCAAAAGTGGCGTCGAGGCTGGCGGCGTCCTGCGCAAAAGCATCATGGTCACGCCTGCTCAATAAAAGCAAACTGATCATTTGGTGACGCCCCGCCCACCCCCAGTGCCTCTAACACCTGGGCGCTGGCGCGCCCGCTTCACGCGGCGAAGCAGAAACAGGGCCAGGAACACCAGGCCTGTCAGTTCATACGCCGCGCTCAGCAGGTGCTTGACGCTGGTGAAGAATGAGGCCACCGCAACCTGAGGTGCAGAGATGTCCGGGTACTGCAGCAGCATCGCTGTAATCTGCGCGTTTTCGCACAAATCCAAGAGCCCGGCCACGACCGGGATGAATGCCATCACCGACAAGCTCTCCCTCGGGCGCAGCCGGTAGATCAGGCCAGAAAAAAACGTGACATACAAGAGCGGAAATAAGGTGTCTACAGTCGGGCTCGCCAGGGCGTAAACGGCACGGCCCTGGGGACCGTATTGCCGCATCGTGGCTTCAATATCGGCCAGTGTGTAGTGCAACTTCAAGTCGATCAACTCGCCGTTAATCGGCAGGGCCGGGAACACCAGCAGCAGCATCAGCAGGACGCCGGTGAAGCTGATAACCAGCGGCCCGGTGCCCGCGGCGAACTCGAAGAATTGCTGAAAGTGCTTCTTCATGCCGGTTCAAGTCGGCCAAGTGGAACCTTGTTCGGGCACCGTAGCACGCCAGCCCAACTCATGCTTGATGCGTTTGCGAAATTCATCTGACGCGCCGAGCTCGCCGTGCGTCACATAGACCTGGTCCGGCGCGCCCGGCATTGTGCGCAGCCACGCCAGCAACTGGTTGGCATCGGCGTGCGCCGAGGCCGATTGCAGTTGCACCACTTCAGCCTGGAGTTCTACGTCGCGGCCATGGATGCGCACCGACTTGGCGCCGCTGGCGATGGTGGCGCCCCGGGTGCCAGGCGCCTGGTAGCCGGTCAAAATAATCATGTTGCGATGGTCGCCCGCGTAAAGCGCCAGGTGATGCAGCACGCGCCCGCCAGTGGCCATGCCGCTGGCCGACAGAATCACCATCGGGCCATGTCGCTGCGCCAGGGCGCGCGACTCATCGGTGCTGCTGACCATGGTGGCGCAGTGCGTCAGGTCCTGGGCTTCCTTCTTGCTGAGCCGGTGTTCGCCCAGATGCTTCTCAAACAGATCGGTGGTGTGGACCGCCATCGGGCTGTCCAGAAAAACCGGCAGCGAGGTGGGCAGCTCGCCACGCAGTTTGAGTTGATGAATCGCGTGCAGCAGGGCTTGGGCGCGTCCCACCGCAAACACCGGAATCACGGCGACGCCACCTCGCTTGGCCAGCCGTTGCAGCGCGGGTGCCAGTTCACCGAGCACGTCTTCTTTGGGGTGTTCACGGTCGCCGTAGGTGGACTCGATCAGGACCGTGTCGGCCTTTGGCGCGTTGTCCGGGGGATTCATGATCAGGTCGTCGGGACGACCCAGATCGCCGGAGAACAAGATCCGGCGCCCAGCCACTTCCAGCAGCACGCTGGCAGCGCCCAGAATATGCCCGGCGCTGGAGAAGGTGGCGCGCCAGCCGGGGATTGGCTCAAAGGTCTTACCAAGCTCGACCGCCTTCAGACAGGGCAGGCAATCGAGCGCATCTTGCCGGGTGTACAGGGGCAGGGCGGGCGCGTGTTTGGAAAATCCGTGGCGGTTGGCAAAGGCCGCATCTTCTTCCTGGATGTGACCACTGTCGGGCAGCAGGATGTGGCACAGGTCGCGCGTGCCACTGGTGACGTGCACCGAGCCCGAAAAACCTTCTTTGACCAGCAAGGGCAGGTAGCCGCTGTGGTCCAGGTGCGCATGGGTCAGAATAACGGCGTCAATCTGGTTCGGTGCGACCGGCAAGCGGGTCCAGTTGCGCAAGCGCAGCAGCTTGTAGCCCTGAAACAGGCCGCAGTCCAGCAGCAGGCTCTCGGCGCCGTGGCGCACCAGGTATTTGGAACCGGTGACGGTACCAGCGCCCCCCAGAAAAGTAATGTTGACGCTCATGTGCAAATGTCCCGCTCAAGTGGTGTCACACCCAGACTATGCCCAAAAAAATGCCACGAAGACAGCTAAATCTTTCGTGGCATTTCCGCTGCGCCAATTTTCATGACGCTACGTGATCTTTATCAACTGAAAAAACTTTTCAGCCGGTCGGTCCAGCTGTCGCCGCTGGGTGAATGCTTGCTGCCGCCTTTTTTGAGGGACTCGTCCAGCTCGCGCAGCAGCTTGCGCTGGTGTTCACTTAACTTGACGGGTGTCTCCACCAGAATGTGACAGTACAGATCGCCCGGGTAGCTGGCACGCACGCCCTTGATGCCCTTGCCACGCAGGCGGAATTGCTTGCCGGTCTGGGTGCCTTCGGGGATGTCAATGGCGGCCTTGCCGGCCAGCGTCGGCACATCAATTTCGCCGCCGAGCGAGGCCGTGACGATGCTAATCGGCACTGAACAATGGATGTCATCGCCGTCGCGCTCAAAAATATCGTGCTTCTTGAGCCGGATCTCGATGTACAGGTCCCCCGGCGGGCCGCCATTGGTGCCGGGCTCGCCGTTGCCTGCGCTGCGAATGCGCATGCCGCCGTCGATACCCGACGGAATCTTGACTTCCAGGGTCTTTTGCTTCTTGATCTTGCCCTGCCCGTGACAGGCGGTGCAGGGTTCAGGGATGACCTTGCCGGTGCCGCGGCAGGTCGGGCAGGTCTGCTGCACGCTGAAAAACCCCTGGCGCATTTGCACAGCGCCCGAGCCGCTGCAGGTGCCGCAGGTCTTGGCCTGGGTGCCGGGCTTGGCGCCGCTGCCGTGGCAGACGTCGCAGGCGTCCCAACTGGGAATTCGGATCTGGGCATCCTTGCCCCGCGCTGCCTCTTCAAGCGTCACTTCCATGGCGTAGCTGAGGTCGCTGCCACGGAAGACCTGACGGCCGCCGCCCGCGCCCGCACGACCGCGTTGCTGGCCAAACATGTCGCCAAAAATATCGCCAAAGGCTTCGGCAAAGCCGCCATAACCTTCCGCACCGGGTCCGCCGCGCATGTTGGGGTCGACACCGGCATGGCCGTGCTGGTCATAGGCCGCACGTTTTTGCGGGTCCGACAGCATTTCGTAGGCTTCCTTGGACTCCTTGAACTTCTCTTCGGCCACCTTCGAGGCGTCACCCTGATTGCGGTCGGGGTGGTGCTTCATCGCATGTTTGCGATAAGCCTTCTTGATTTCTTCGTCAGAGGCGTTCTTGGGAACGCCCAGGACTTCGTAGTAGTCTCTTTTAGCCATGTCTTTGAGTGCCTGGTTTCAACGCAAACGCCGCGTTGAATCAATATTCAACGCGGCGCCCCTTTTCAGTGTTTAAAACAATGTTCAGCGCAAGCGCTCAACCCTTCTTGACTTCTTTCACTTCGGCGTCGACCACATTGTCGTCAGCCGCCTGGCTGGAAGTGCCTTGCGCACCTTCGGGCGCTTGGGCATTGGCGCCGGCAGCACCCGCCTCAGCCGCCTGTTTGGCTTGCTGGTCGGCATACATCTTTTCGCCGAGCTTCTGGCTGACGGTCATCAAGGCAGTGCTCTTTTCGTCAATCGATGCCTTGTCGTCGCTCTTGAGTGCTTCTTCAAGGTGTTTGATGGCTTCTTCGATTTTTTCCTTTTCGCCACCCTCGAGCTTGTCACCGTAGTCCGTCAAGCTCTTCTTCACGCTGTGCAGGCTGGCATCGGCCTGGTTCTTGGCTTGCACCAGTTCAAGCTTCTTCTTGTCGTCGGCCGCGTTCAGTTCAGCGTCTTTCACCATTTGCTGAATCTCGGCTTCCGTCAGGCCGGAATTGGCCTTGATGGTGATCTTGTTTTCCTTGCCGGTGCCTTTGTCCTTGGCGCCCACATGCAGAATGCCGTTGGCGTCGATGTCAAAAGACACTTCAATTTGCGGCGTGCCGCGAGCGGACGGTGGAATGCCTTCGAGGTTGAATTCGCCCAGCATCTTGTTGCCAGAGGCGATTTCGCGTTCACCCTGGAACACCTTGATGGTCACAGCCGGCTGATTGTCATCAGCGGTCGAGAACGTCTGCGCAAACTTGGTCGGAATGGTGGTGTTCTTGGTGATCATCTTGGTCATGACACCGCCCAGCGTTTCAATGCCCAGGCTCAAGGGTGTCACGTCGAGCAGCAGCACGTCCTTGCGGTCGCCCGACAGCACCTGGCCTTGAATGGCAGCACCGACGGCCACGGCTTCGTCCGGGTTCACGTCCTTGCGCGGCTCGCGGCCGAACAATTCCTTGACCTTTTCTTGCACCTTGGGCATGCGCGTCATACCGCCGACAAGAATCACATCGTGAATGTCGGCCACGTTGACGCCAGCGTCTTTGATTGCGGTGCGGCAAGGTGCAATCGTGCGTTCAATCAGGTCTTCGACCAGCGACTCAAGTTTGGCGCGGGTGAGCTTGATGCTCAGATGCTTGGGACCAGAGGCGTCGGCCGTCACGTAGGGCAGGTTGATGTCGGTCTGGGCGCTGCTGGATAGTTCGATCTTGGCTTTTTCAGCGGCTTCTTTCAGACGCTGCAGGGCCAGCACATCCTTGCCAAGGTCCACACCCTGGTCTTTCTTGAATTCGGCAATCACGAAGTCGATGATGCGTTGGTCAAAGTCTTCGCCGCCCAGGAAGGTGTCGCCATTGGTCGACAGCACTTCAAACTGCTTTTCGCCATCGACATCGGCAATTTCGATGATCGACACGTCAAAAGTGCCACCGCCCAAGTCATAAACGGCGATCTTGCGGTCGCCTTTTTCATTCTTGTCCAGGCCGTAAGCCAGTGCGGCTGCGGTCGGTTCATTGATGATGCGCTTGACGTCCAGGCCGGCAATGCGACCCGCGTCTTTGGTGGCCTGGCGCTGGGCGTCGTTGAAATAAGCCGGCACCGTGATGACGGCATCGGTCACGGTTTCGCCGAGGTACTCTTCGGCGGTCTTTTTCATCTTGCGCAGAATGTCGGCGCTGACCTGTTGCGGCGCCATGCGGTTGCCGCGTACTTCCACCCATGCGTCGCCGTTGTCAGCAGCGGCAATCTTGAAGGGCATCAGATCGATGTCTTTCTGGACTTCTTTCTCGCTGAACTTGCGGCCAATCAGCCGCTTGACGGCGTACAGCGTGTTCTTCGGGTTGGTCACAGCCTGACGCTTGGCCGAGGCGCCAACCAGCACTTCGCCGTCTTCCTGGTAAGCAATGATGGACGGTGTGGTGCGCGCACCTTCAGAGTTCTCAATCACCTTGGGCGTGTTGCCCTCCATGATGGCAACGCAGCTGTTGGTGGTGCCCAAGTCGATGCCGATAATTCTTCCCATGATTTTTCCTTCAATGAAATTCAGATATTTTTAACGTAGGGACAAGAAGAAAATTTTCAAGTCGCGATCGCCATCGTGATGGCAATTATTTTGGCGCAGAGACAGTCACGAGCGCCGGGCGCAACACGCGATCGGCGATGGCATAGCCCTTTTGCAGCACCGTGACCACGGTGTTGGCGTCAAACTCCGAGGGCACCACGCTGATGGCCTGATGCTGGTGCGGATCAAACTTGGTGGCGCCAGGCTGCGGGTTGATGGCAATCACCTTGTTGCGCTCCAACGCGGCCAGCAATTGACGCAGGGTCGCCTGGGCGCCCTCGCGCAGCTGCTCATTGGTGGCGTCCTTGATGATCAGGCCGGCTTCCAGGCTGTCTGCCACGGGCAGCAGGCTTTCAGCAAAAGCCTCGACCGCAAATTTGCGCGCCTTTGAGATTTCGTCATCGGCACGGCGTCGGGCGTTATCGGCCTCGGCTTTGGCCCGAAGATACTGGTCGGCCAGTTCAGCGCTCTTGGCTTGCAGTTCAGCCAGGTCAGCTTGCGCCCGGGATAGAGCGTCCGACTCGTTCGCGGCCTGCGCGGCGACCATTTCTTCAGTGCTCTGGTAGCCGGCCAGGGGAGGGGGGCTCGTGTTTTGATTGGTTTCAGACATATGGATAAGCCAAAAATGAAATGCTAAGCCCCCGATTTGGGGGCATTGGCAGACAATTCAAGAGTGAAAGAGGGGGCGAACCGAAAGCTCGCGATGGCCTGGATCAGGCGTCGAACGGTCGCGCTGGACCGCCGAAGAACAGCTGGGTCGCTTGAGCGCTCAGCCCGACAGGCCGAGCAGTTCGACGTCGAACTTCAGGGTGGCGTTGGGTGGGATGACGCCACCGGCGCCGCGCGCGCCATAGCCCAGTGACGCCGGAATGATCAGCGTGCGTGCGCCGCCGACTTGCATGCCGGCCACGCCTTCGTCCCAGCCGCGAATCACCATGCCCGCGCCCAGCGAAAAGACAAAGGGGTCATTGCGGTCCTTGCTGGAGTCGAACTTGGCGCCTTGAACGCCGTTGTTATAAAGCCAGCCGGTGTAATGGACCGTGACGCTTTGGCCCTTGGTCGCGAGCTCGCCCGAGCCGACGATGGTGTCTTCATACTCAAGTCCGGAGGGTGTGCTTGTCATGTTTCAGTCCTTTTTACTATATAAAATATAGCTGCATACGCCCGTCTGATAAGGGCAGCAGCCAGTAATCATCAAATAATCCAAGCAAACCAGGGCTCAGATATCCTTCTTCACCTGATTGACCACCCACTTGGCGGCAAATGCCGGCAGGTCGGCCAGGCGCTTGAGCAGATCGGCGCCCATCGACGTGACGACATAGCCGTCGCTGCCATGATCGACCAGGCCGGCGGCACGCAAGTCTTTGATGCGGGTGTTCAATGTATTGGGCGTAATGGTGCCGACACTGTCTTGCAGCAGTCTGAAAGTCTGCGCGTGACCATCGCGCAGGGCCCACAGCACCCGAATAGCATAACGGGACTCCAACAGGGCCAGCAGTTGACCGATGGCGGCATTTTCTTTGGAACTCATAAGACGACTCTCCTTTTGGTATTGATTGATTGCCTGGCGCCCTTGACTGGCAAAAGACATCAGCATTTGATTTTTCTGTTTGCTGGGGCTAGGCGAAACTATAGCGCAGATTGAAGACATGCTACATGTTTCATAGCTATGATTAATTGTGATGCCCAGAGCCGACCTTCTTCGTCGTGTCAGTTCTTGCGTTTATTTTTGTTGTCAGGGTCAAGCGGAACTGCTATGGTCACTCAGTTAAAAGGTGCCGGTCTGGCGCTTCCCGGAGAATTTCATGGTCCTCAATTTTGAACAGGTTCACAACTATTACGAACGCTTGGTGTTTGATGCGGTCGCCCGACAGTCTGAGGCACACCCGGGCTTCACGTCCGACATGCTCGCTGATGTGGCGTGCGTTGCGCTGAACCGCTTGCCGGCGCGTTATGTCCGGCATGACGTGGACATGATGTTCTATTTGACCGAGCATGAACGTCATGCCATAGAACATTCCATGGCCGAGGGGCTGACCTTTGCCTTTGCTTTTGTCGCTGATCGGGTTGCCAAACGCCAGGCGCCGGCCTGACGCACCCACTGCCTGATGTGGTTGACCGGTTCAGCGGACTGCCATCGACACAGGATTGCAGGGAATTGAGCCCATCTCGGACCTACTGGTCTGGGTGGAGGTTAAAATTCCACCAGTGTTTCGACTGCATCCGGCCCCGCTGAGCTGGTTAAAGGCCTTTGATTGCAGTTGGCCTGAGGGTAAACATCGGGAGCTTAGCGCTGGCCCAATCCCTAAAATGTGCTGCACTGCAATACAGCAATTTCAGCTTTGATCTGAGTCCAGGGAAACCACATGTCATCCAAAAAAGCCGCTGAGGCAAACGTCGCCCAGCGCATCATCAAGAAATACCCGAATCGACGACTCTACGACACCGACACGTCGAGTTACATCACCTTGGCTCAGGTCAAACGACTGGTAATGGACAGCGAGCCCTTTGTCGTGCTGGATGTCAAAACCGGTGAAGACCTGACGCGCAACATTCTGCTGCAAATCATTTTGGAGGAAGAATCCAACGATTCACCCATGTTCACTGCGCCTGTGCTCGCCAGTGTGATCCGTTTTTATGGCCATGCGATGCAGGGTTTCATGAGCGGCTACCTTGAAAACAACATGCAACAATTGATGGACGTTCAGACCAAATTTGCAGAACAGAGCAAGAGTCTGTCGCCCGAAATGTGGACGCAATTCATGGCCTTGCAGTCACCCGTGCTGCAGGGCATGCTGGGCGGCAAACTGGAACAGTCCAAAAACCTGTTCGAGCAAATGCAGGAACAGATGCAAAAGCAGACCGGCCAGATGCTGGGCGCTTTCGGTATCAAACGCTGAGCTACCTGCGAATGCTGGCATTAACTATTTATTTATGAGCGAAGTTATTACAAAAAGCAATACGGCACCCAAAGTCGGTTTCGTCAGCCTGGGTTGCGCCAAGGCGCTGACCGACTCCGAACTGATCCTCACGCAGTTGAGTGCCGAGGGTTATCAAACCTCCAAGACGTTTCAGGGCGCCGATCTGGTGATCGTCAACACCTGCGGTTTTATCGACGATGCGGTCAAGGAAAGCCTCGACACCATTGGGGAAGCACTCGCTGCCAATGGCCGGGTGATCGTCACCGGTTGCCTTGGCGCCAAAGCCGGTGAAGGTGGTGGCAACCTGGTGCGGCAAATGCACCCAAGCGTGCTGGCCGTGACCGGCCCGCAGGCCACACAGGAGGTGATGGATGCGGTGCACGCCAACCTGCCCAAACCCCATGATCCGTTCATTGACCTGGTGCCCAATGCCTTTGGTGTGGCGGGCATCAAGCTCACGCCGCGTCATTACGCCTACATCAAGATCAGTGAAGGCTGCAACCACCGCTGCACCTTTTGCATTATTCCGTCCATGCGCGGCGATCTGGTGTCGCGCCCGATTGGTGACGTGCTCAAAGAAGCACACGCCTTGTTTGAAGGCGGTGTGAAAGAATTGCTGGTGATCAGCCAGGACACCTCCGCCTATGGCGTGGACCTCAAGTACCGCACCGGGTTTTGGGACGGTAAACCCATCAAGACGCGCCTGCTGGAACTCGCTACCGCGCTGGGCGAGATCGCTGAACCTTATGGCGCCTGGGTGCGTTTGCACTATGTCTATCCGTACCCGAGCGTCGATGATCTGTTGCCCCTGATGGCCACCGGCAAAGTGCTGCCCTACCTGGATGTGCCGCTGCAACACAGCCATCCGGATGTGCTGAGGCGCATGAAACGCCCGGCCAGCGGTGAGAAAAACCTGGAGCGCATCCAGCGCTGGCGCGAACTTTGTCCTGACATCGTGGTGCGCAGTACTTTCATCGCGGGCTTTCCCGGTGAGACAGAAGAGGAATTTTCGCACCTGCTTGATTTCATGCGCGAGGCGCAAATTGACCGGGCCGGCTGCTTTGCCTACAGCCCGGTGCAGGGCGCTGTTGCCAATGACCTTGGCGGCATGTTGCCGATTGAACTGCGTGAAGAGCGGCGCGCACGCTTCATGGCTGTCGCTGAGGCAGTCTCAAGCGCCAAACTGCAACAGCGCATCGGCAGCACGATGCAGATACTGGTCGATTCCGCGCCGGGTTTTGGAAGAAAGGGCGGCGTGGGTCGCTCCTATGCCGATGCGCCTGAGATTGATGGTGTGGTGAAGCTGCTGCCGCCGGAGAAAATCAGCAAGATACTGCGCGTGGGTGAGTTCACCAAAGCGCGCATTGTCGGCGCCCAGGGGCACGATCTCGTGGCCCAGCCGTTTTAAGATTCAACGCTTGGAACATTTCAGGACGGACCAGGAAGTACTGCCCATGTGGCAGCTTTTGGTCGAAAAAAAACCAGAAACCTTGTTTAAAGATTTCTGGATTTCATTAATATTGGTGCCCGGAAGAGGACTCGAACCTCCACACCTTTCGGCACACGGACCTGAACCGTGCGCGTCTACCAATTCCGCCATCCGGGCATTTCAGGAAAGAGAGTTATTGTATCAAGAATATTAGCCAAACCAGCGGCTTGCTGGACGAATTTGAAGGAACTGTGCTGGGTCACCGTGATGGTCATGGGTTTGTAAGCCGTGACGATGGTCAACCCGACATCTATTTGCCTCCTAACGAGATGCGTGCCGTGCTGCACAAGGACCGGGTCAAGGTGCGCATTGTGCGCAGTGATCGCAAGGGGCGCCCCGAGGGCCGGGTGCTTGAGATCATCGAGAGAAAAAGCCAAACGATCATCGGGCGCCTGCTGCAAGAAAGCGGCATCTGGATTGTGGTGCCAGAAGACAAATGCTACGGCCAGGACGTGCTGATTCCCAAAGCGGCGACGGGCCTGGCCAAGACGGGCCAAGTCGTGGTCGTTGAGTTGACCGAGCCGCCGTCTTTGTACGGGCAGCCAGTCGGGCGCATCAAGGAGGTGCTCGGCGAGGTCGATGACCCTGGCATGGAGATAGAAATTGCGGTGCGCAAATACAGCGTGCCGCATGAATTCTCCGAGGCTTGCATTGCGTTGGCACGCACCCTGCCGGATCAGGTGCGTCCGCAGGACAAGAAGCATCGGGTCGATCTGACCGACGTGCCCTTGGTCACGATCGACGGCGAAGATGCGCGTGATTTTGACGATGCGGTCTACTGTGAGCCGGTCAAAATTGGCAAGGGCAAAACAGCTGTAGAGGGCTGGCGTCTGCTGGTCGCCATTGCGGACGTGAGTCATTATGTAGAGAACGGCTCGGCCATCGATATCGACGCCTATGAGCGCGCCACCAGTGTGTATTTTCCGCGTCGCGTGATCCCGATGCTGCCGGAAAAATTGTCCAACGGTCTGTGTTCGCTCAACCCGGAGGTTGAACGCCTGTGCATGGTGTGCGACATGATGATCAGCTCGGATGGCGAGGTCACGGCTTACCAGTTTTACCCGGCGGTGATGTGGAGCCATGCACGCTTCACGTACACCGAGGTGGCCGCGATCCTGGCCAATACGCGCGGACCCGAAGCCGTCAAGCGCCAGGAGCGCGTGCCCGATCTGATCAATCTGCATGACGTCTATCGGGCCTTGTTACAGGCGCGCGCGCGCCGCGGCGCGGTCGATTTCGAAACGGTCGAGACGCAAATCGTGTGCGACGAAAGCGGACGGATCGAAAAAATCATCCCGCGCAAGCGCAACGATGCCCACAAGATTGTTGAAGAAGCGATGCTGGCGGCGAATGTCTGCAGCGCCGACTTTATTGCCCAGAGCAAACAGGCGGGCCTGTTTCGGGTGCATGAGGGCCCGACGCCCGAGAAGAAGGAGATTCTGCGCAACTACCTGAAAGTCACTGGCGTGGGTTTGTCGATCAGTGACGATCCCTCGCCGGGCGAATTTCAGGCCATTGCCAACGCCACCAAGGACCGGCCCGACGCCCAGCAGATTCACTCGATGCTGCTGCGCTCGATGCAGCAGGCGATCTACACGCCGGTGAACGAGGGCCATTTCGGCCTGGCGTTCGAGGCCTACACCCATTTCACCAGCCCGATCCGACGCTACCCTGACTTGCTGGTGCACCGAGTAATCAAGGCCATACTGGCCAAGACCAAGTACCAGTTGCCAGTGCTTCCCACGCCGGGAGAGGCGCACGCCAAGCTCTCGCGCCGGCTCGAAGAAGGCCTCGCCGCCCGAGTTTCCGAGCCGGGCCAAAAGCCTAAGAAACTGAGTGTCGATACGCAGGCATGGCAAGCCGCTGGCCTGCATTGCAGCGCGAACGAGCGCCGCGCTGACGAGGCCAGCCGCGACGTTGAAGCCTGGCTCAAGTGCAAGTACATGCGCGAGCACTTGGGTGAGGAGTACAGCGGCGTGGTCAGTTCCGTGACCAACTTCGGCATTTTTGTCACGCTGGACGCCATGTACGTGGAAGGGCTGGTGCATATCACCGAGCTCGGTGGCGATTACTTCAAGTTTGACGAGATGCGCCAAGAGCTGCGCGGCGAGCGCACCGGCATGCGCTACGCCATTGGCACCCGCTTGCAGGTGCAGGTCAGCCGCGTTGACCTGGATGGGCGCCGGATTGATTTCCGGCTGATTCACGAGGGCGAGGGGTTGCTTGCACGCAGCGGCAAAGACAAGGAATTGCCGCGCGCCGCTGGCAGCCGTGAAGCACCTGCGGGCGAGTCTGCAGGCGCTACGGGCAAACGCCCCTCGCGGAAATTATCGGAACCGGCTGCGCGCGCGCCCAAAAAAGCGGCGAGCAAGAGCAAGGAGCCCGGGCGCAAGCCCCGTCGACGTTCTTGAGTTGAGCGCACTGATTTTCTAAACCGGGGAACGGCCATGAGCTCTGATTCAAAAGTCGCCATCGTGACCGGCGCCGGCAGTGGCATTGGCAAAGCGGTTGCCCTGGCGTTTCTCAACGATGGTTACCGGGTGGTGCTGGCTGGGCGTCGCCCCGCCCCACTGGCTGAGGTGATTGCCTTGGGCGCGGCGCCCCAACGTTCGCTGGCAGTGGCTAGCGATGTGTCGGATGCTGACTCGGTCAAGGTGCTGTTTGATGCCGCGGTGCACGCCTTTGGCCGCGTCGACGTGCTGTTCAACAATGCGGGGGTCGGCGCGCCCGGTGTTGCCCTGGAAGACCTGACGCTGGCGCAATGGCAGCAGGTGGTCGATATCAACCTCACTGGCGCGTTCTTGTGCATCCAGCAGGCATTTCGTGTGATGAAGGCGCAAACGCCGCGCGGCGGGCGCATCATCAACAACGGTTCGATTTCCGCTACTACGCCGCGCCCCAACTCGATTGCTTACACGGCGACCAAACATGGCGTTACCGGCTTGACCAAGGCGGCGTCACTCGACGGCCGCAAGTACGACATCGCCGTCGGTCAGATCGACATTGGCAATGCTGGCACCGAGATGGCGCAGCGCATGGCGAGCGGCATTGTGCAGGCCAATGGTGAGGTGGCAATTGAGCCCCTGATGGATGTGGCCATCGTCGGCCAGTCGGTGTTGTATATGGCGAATTTGCCGTTGGAGGCCAATGTGCTTTTCCACACCGTGATGGCGACCAAGATGCCTTTTGTCGGACGCGGCTAGGTCTTTATGAAAATTCGCCGCTAGCCTTTGTTCTATATGCGTTAGATGCTATTGATTAAATAGTTTTTTGGCGAGTGATCCGGCGATCAGAGGGGCGTCAGGAGGCCACTGATCGGCCGCCCGACCATGCTGGTAGACCGCCTGGCACGCGGCGTCAAAAGCATCCAGGCCAGCGGCCAGGTGCGCGCCGATCAGGCCCGCCAATACATCGCCCGTGCCGGCGGTGGCCAGACGGGCGTTGCCGGTGGGGTTGATGACGGGCGTCTGACCGGGCGCGGCAATCACCGTGCCCGAGCCTTTGAGCACCACGGTGCAGGCAAAGCGCTCGGCCAGTTGCCCGCAAGCGGCGAGGCGATCAGCCTGTACCCGTGCGGCGCTGCTGCCCAGCAGGCGTGCGGCTTCCAGTGGGTGCGGCGTCAACACCGTGGCGGCGTTGCGCTGACTGCGCTCGGCTAGCAGGGCCTGTAGCTGGGTGTCAGTAGCTATTTTATTTATAGCATCTGCATCAATAACGACGGGGGCTGTGCTCGATAAAACCTTGGGAAGCGGGGTGCGCACCGCATCCCCGCCACCACAACCGCAAACGACCGTCATGGCGCACAGGTCAAGCGCATCGACCGGTCGGAACATCAGTTCGGGTTGACTGATGTCCACACTCAGGGAGCCACCGTCAAGCAAGCCGACGAACACCCGGCCGGCGCCCGCGTGCAGCGCGGCCGACGCTGCCAGCAGGGCTGCACCGGTCATGCCCGGCGCGCCGCCCACCACGGCGACATCGCCGTAGCTGCCTTTGTGCGAAGCATGCAGGCGCATGGCTGTAGGTGGCGCGCCGGCCAGCCAGGCTGTGGGCGCAACGGGATGTTGCGCCAGGGCGGTGATTTGGTTCACGTCAAGGTCGGCCAGCCAGACGCTGCCAGCCGTGTCGCGCCCATGCGCAGTGAACAAGCCGGGTTTGAGCGTGAGCAGGCTCAACGTGTGCGTGGCTTGAACGCTCAGTTGCGTCACGGCGCCGGTGTCTGCGTGCAAGCCGGTCGGCAAGTCCACCGCCAGCACGGGCGTCTGGCTCGCGTTTATCTGGTGAATCCAGTCGGCCATGTGCCCCGTGGGTTCGCGCAACTGGCTGCCGATACCCAGTAACGCGTCAATGCAGAATTCGAATTCGTAGGGCGGCGTCTGTGCGAAGCGCACGCCCGCGTCGAGCGCGCGCTGGTACGAAGCGGCGGCATCGAGTGGCGCTCGGCTTGCGCTGCCTAGCCAAGTCACGACCGGCTGCTTGCCCCAACTCTGCAAGTGCAGGGCCGCTTCCAGACCGTCGCCGCCGTTGTTGCCCGGGCCGCAAGCGATCCAGATGCGCTGGGCGTTCGGTGCAATGGCAAGCGCCAGTTGCGCCACGGCCAGTCCGGCGCGCGCCATCAGGGTGTGCGGCGGCAGGGCAGCCTGAGCCGTCTGCTCAATTCGGCGGGTGGCATCCAGGCCGAACAAGGCGTGGCGGGATTGGACGTCTATTTTCAGCATCGGTTCTAAAACTCGTAGGTTTCGCCCTCGCGCGCGAGACGAACCTCGGGTCCACCGGCTAGCGGCGGGTTGTCAAGCAGCACTTGGCGGAAAGCGGCTTCGAGCGCATCGTCGCTGCGGGTCGGTTCATGGTGCGTGCAAAGCAGCATCTTGACGCCAGCGGCCTTGGCGTACGCAATGCTGGAGTTGAAAGTGCCGTGGCCCCAGCCTTTTTTGGCCGGATATTCCGCTTCAGTGTAGGAACTGTCGGCAATCAAGACATTGACGCCCTGCATGGCGCGCAGGATGCTGTCGTTTTTTTCATCAACAAAACCTTGATAGTCGCCGTAACTCTCGTCGCCTGGTTCGTAGATGTTGAGCGGCGGCTCGTGGTCCCCGGTAAAAAACACCGACTTGCCGTTGGCCTCAATCCGGTAACCGAAGTCAATCACGGGGTGGTTCATGAGAAAAGGTGTGACCGTGGCGGAGCCAATCTGGATACTCTGCTCGGGCGTGAGCGTGATGTATTCCATGCGGGCCTTCATCTCGGCCTCGCGCACCGGGAAATAGCTGTACTGCAGTTGCACCGCCATCACCTGTTCCACGCCCTTGCCCGACACCGGGTCGAAGGCGCCATGCAGGCGCAAGGTGTTGCCAGGAATGAAGTTGGGGATGAAAAACGGCAAACCCTGAATGTGGTCCCAGTGCGAGTGGCTGATGAACACGTTGGCCGTGACCGGCAATTCGGCCAGCAGGGTCTGCGAGAGTGGAAAAATGCCGGTGCCGGCGTCCAGGATGATCAACTCGTTGTTGTCGGTGCGAATCTCGATGCAGGTGGTGTTGCCCCCATAGCGCACCGTGCTCGGGCCGGGTGAGGCGATGGAGCCGCGCACGCCCCAGAATCTGACTTTCATGCTGGCTCCTCAAATTTTAGAAAAGATGCGGGCTTCCTCAAACAGAGGATTCAAGTCGCCCAGGGATGCAATCACCTCGTCCAGGGTGCCACCCAGGCGCTGCGCGATCGCGGGCGGCAGCGCTTCAATGCAGGGGTTGCCACCAAAGCCGAATTTGAGTTGTTTGCTGATCTGGTTGGCGGCAAAGACGCAGGCGATCATCGGCGTGTCCTTGATGTGCGGGCCGTATTGGTCACGAATGGTCTCCACCAGTTCAGCCGGAAAGCGCCACTTTTCCACCAGCATGGCACCCACCACCGCGTGGTCGGCACCGATGAGCTCGTGCAGCGCCAGATGCAGCGAGGTTCCACTCGACTGGCTGAGCTCCAGCGCCTTCTGAAACTCTTTGGGCATGAACTGCGCAAAAACCACCTTGCCGAAATCATGCAGCAGCCCGGCAATGAAGCAGTCCATTGGGTCGGCGCCATCCACCTTCAGCGCCAGTTGCTTGGCGATGGCCGCGGTGGACAGCGAGTGCAGCAGGTACTGCTGACCGTCAAACCCCGCCGCATTGTGCGCTGGCAACATGCCGATGGCCGCAATGCTCAGTGCCAGGTTCTTGATGGTGTTGAATCCCATGTACACCACCGCATGGTTGATCGAGGTGATCTGCTTGGGCAGGCTGTAGTAGGCCGAGTTGACGACGCGCAGCACCTTGACCGTGACCACCGGGTCTTTGTCGATCACCTGCACCAGATCCTTGGGCGAGCAGTTGACGTCGCGGGTGAGCTCCAGTATTTTTTGCACGCTTTTGGGAAAGGCAGGCATGCCGTCCACGGCAGCAGCAAGTTTTAAGGAAAGTTCAGGGCTCATAAGGGCATTGTCTGTGAACCGGGTAGGGTGTCAATGTAGCAGGCATGGTTCAAGCCCGGTTCAACAAGGCAGTCGCTCCATCCCGAGTCCCGTGAGATCGACCTCAGGCGCCTTGCCTGCAATCAGGTCGGCCAGAAGACGCGCTGAGCCGCAACTGTGAGCCCAGCCGCTGTTCCCCTGACCCAAGTTCAGCCATAGACCACGCACGCCGCTGGCCCCCACGATCGGCGCGCCGTCGGCCAGCATCGGGCGTGCGCCTTTCCACTCCTGCACGCCGCTTGAGAGTTTGGCCGCGCCAGGGAACCAGTCGTGCAATGCCCGGTACAGTGTTTGCAGCGCATCGACGCGCTTGTGCCCGGGAACACCGCCCAGTTCAGCCAGGCCCGATACGCGCAACCGGTTGCCCAGGCGAGTGATGGCCACCTGGTGGCGCTGATCGACCACGCCACTGCGCGGCGCGTTGAGCGGCTCGCGAATTGGGGCGCTGATCGAGTAACCCTGCACGCCGGCCAGTCTCAATTTGACGCCAACGGGCACAAGCAGGCGCGCCGAATCCGCACCGGCGCAGATCACCAAGGCGTCATAGGGCCATGCGCTGGCGTCACCTGCGACCGTGAGTGAGACCCCGCTGGCGCTGTTGATGCGCGTGACTTCGGTGTTGAATGCAAAGCTGACGCCACGGCGCAGGCACTCGTTTTTGAGCAGCAAGGCAAACTGGCGGCAGTTGGCAACTTCAGCGCCAGGCAATTCAATGGCGCCAAACAGCGGCGTATCCGGGCTCAAGGCGGGCTCTTTCTTGCGGGCGTCGAGCGCACTGAGCTCCTTGAACTCGCGGCCCGCCGAACGCAGTTGTTGCAGGCTCGCCTGGAGGGCCTTGCTGTCCTGCTCAGTTCGCAGGAGCAGCAGCAGGCCCTCACTGCGTTCGTAGTCCAGTTTCAAATCTGCCGTGAGTTGGTGCAAGCGTTCAAGGCTGTAGCTGGCCAGGCGCTGCAGCTGTTCCTGGTTGCCCCGTTGGCGCTCACCACGACGCGCGCGCTGCCATTTCCAGAACCAGGCCAACTCGTGAGCGGCAATCGGCCAGCGCAGCTTGATGGGGCCGGGGCGGTTGAAGTAATGGCCGCTCTCCCGGGTCGGCATGTCCGGGGCCATGATGCCGGCATTGGCAAAGCTGGCTTCTTCGGCCGCGGCACCGCGGCGTTCCAGCACGGTGACTTCGTGCCCATCTTGGCTGAGCTCATAGGCCGTGGTGACGCCGATAATGCCGGCGCCAATGACTGCAATCTTCATGAATCCCTTTTTTCTTAAGCCAAATCAGCCTCTAGCCCACGTTTTATAAGCGTGCCTAGCTATTGTATTTGTAGTATTGCTTCGATCTGAGCTGCGATGTTGAGCACGCTGTCGTCGCGCAGCGCAGCGGCCCACACCATCAAGCCGACCGGCAACTCGGCTGCGCTTTGGCACGGGAGTGACAGCGCGCAGCCGTCAAACATGTTGACCACGCTCGGGTTGCGCAGCAGCAGGGCGTTGGTGCGAAAAAAAGCGGTGTCACGCTCCGCGCCCGGTGCCAGCTCCGCGATCGGCGGTGCCACGATGGGCACCGTGGGCGACAGCACGGCGTCAAAGCCCTGCAAGGCGGCTGTCATCCGGCTGATCCAGCCTTTGCGCGCGTTTTGCAGGGTGATGTAGTCACAGGCGCTCATGCTGGCGCCGCGCCGGATGCGGCTCGCCACACGCGGGTCGTAGGCCTCGCCTCGTTGTTCGAGCAACGCGCGATGCCAGGCGTAGCTCTCGGCGGCTGCCAAGCTGCCAGCGGCCTGCATGGCGGGCAGTTGGCTGAGTTCGGTCAGGTTGACTTCTTCAATCCGGGCCCCGGCCCGGCTCAAGGTTGCCAGGGTGCGCTGCCAGGCGCGCGACACGCTGGCGTCAAGTTCGTCCTGCATCAGCGTGCTGGCGACGGCCAGGCGGTAAGCGCCCAGGGGTGCGGCGCTGCGCGTGACCTGGCGCTGGGCCAGCAGTTCGTGCGCCAGGATCGCGTCACGCACGCTGCGGGTCATGGCGCAGACTGTGTCAAGCGTGGGTGACAGCGGCAGGGCGCCGTAGGTTGGCACCAGGCGGGCGGTGCTTTTGAAGCCAACGATGCCGCACAAAGCTGCCGGGATGCGGATCGAGCCGCCGGTGTCGGTGCCCAGGCCAATGAAGGCGGCGCCGGTGGCCACTGACACGGCAGCTCCCGACGATGAGCCGCCAGGAATGCGCGCCATGTCGCTGCTGTGCGGGTTCACAGGTGTGGCGAAATGCGGGTTGGTGCCAACGCCCGAGAATGCGAATTCCACCATCTGGGTGCGTCCCATGAACGCGGCACCGGCGCGGCGTAAGCGCGCAACGGCCGGGCTGTCATGCAGGGCGGGCGGTGAGTCCTGCAGGACGACCGAACCGGCGCAGGTGGTTTGTCCAGCCACATCAAACAGGTCTTTGATCGAGACAGCCAGACCGCACAAAGGCTTGTTCTGGACGCCCAGGGTGCTGGCGATAGCGCGGGCCTCGTCAAAGGAGGTTTGTAGGAAGGCGTGCTGGCAGCGGGTCGATTGCGCGGCCGCAATGGCGCGCTCAATCTCACTACTGGCTAGGAGGTAGCCACGGTGCAAGCGCTGCCGGGTGGCGTGGAGATCTGAAAGCATGGAAACGGCAGGCTATAATTGTTGGGCTTTTCTGGGTGGCCATTCGTGACTATTCGGTGAGCAAATCAGCAAACCAGTTTCATCAAGGTGTTGCAACTCTGGCCGGCGCGGTTGAAAGCGTCTTCAAGAGTGGCAAAAACGAACTGGATTTTAGACCTAACCTTTGGAATTTATTATGGCAATTACCATGCGTGAAATGCTGGAAGCCGGTGTCCATTTTGGCCACCAAACCCGCTTCTGGAACCCAAAAATGGCCCCGTTCATCTTCGGCCATCGCAACAAGATTCACATCATCAACCTGGAAAAATCGCTGCCGATGTTCCAGGAGGCAGCCAAGTTTGCCAGCCAGGTTTCCGCCCGCCGCGGCACCGTGCTGATGGTCGGTACCAAGCGCCAGGCCCGTGAGACCGTCGCCCTGGAAGCCCAGCGCGCCGGCGTGCCTTACGTTGACCAGCGTTGGCTCGGCGGCATGTTGACCAACTTCAAGACGGTCAAGACCTCGATCAAACGCCTCAAAGACATGAAGATCCAGCAAGAAGCGGGTCTGGACAGCTTGAGCAAGAAGGAGCAACTGATGTTCGCTCGTGAACTGGCCAAGCTGGAACGCGACATTGGCGGCATTCAGGATATGACGACCTTGCCGGACGCGATTTTTGTGATTGACGTCGGTTTTCACAAAATTGCGATTGCCGAAGCCAAGAAGCTCGGTATTCCCCTGATCGCCGTGGTCGATACCAACCACTCGCCCGAAGGAATTCAATACATCATTCCGGGTAACGATGACTCTTCTAAAGCCGTCATTCTGTATGCACGCGGTATTGCCGATGCGATCATCGAAGGCCGCTCCAATGTGGTGGACGATGTGGTCAAGGCTGTTGTTGCCGCCGAAAGCACGGATGAATTTGTTGAAGTGAACGAATCAGCTGCCTGAGTGGTCTGCCGCCCTTGAAAAGGGGGCTCGTGGGCCCCTTTTTTGGGTCCTCTTTTAAATAATTGAATTGATGACGGAGAAAAAAATGGTTGCAATTACCGCAAGCATGGTGGCTGAACTGCGTGGCAAAACGGACGCGCCCATGATGGAATGCAAACGTGCCTTGACCGAGGCGCAAGGCGACATGGTCAAGGCCGAGGAACTGCTGCGCGTCAAGCTCGGCAGTAAAGCCGGCAAGGCCGCTGGTCGCATCACCGCCGAAGGCGTGATCACCAGCTACTTCGACGGCGACGTGGGCGCCTTGCTGGAAGTCAACTGCGAAACCGACTTTGTCACCAAGAACGACAGCTTTTTGGCCTTGGCCAATACGGCGGCGCAATTGATTGCGCAGCACAACCCCGCTGACTTGGCTGCGCTGGGCGCATTGGCTTACACGCAGGATGGCTTTGGGCCAACACTGGAAGACGTGCGCAAGGGCCTGATCGGCAAGATCGGCGAGAACATGAGTTTTCGCCGCTTCAAGCGTTTCGCCTCGGGTGCCAAGCTGGCTTCCTATTTGCACGGCACCCGTATTGGCGTTGTGGTCGAGTTCGAAGGTGACGCCACTGCTGCCAAGGATGTTGCCATGCACATCGCCGCGATGAAACCTGTGGCTTTGTCCGCCGCCGATGTTCCTGCCGAACTGGTCGCCAGGGAGCGCTCCGTTGCAGCCGCCAAGGCTGCTGAAGATGCATCCGTGGCCACAGCTGCCGGCAAGCCGGTTCAATCAAGCGAGATCGTGGTCAAACGCATCGAGGGTGGTGTACAGAAATACCTCAAGGAAGTGTCACTGTTCAACCAGTCATTCGTGAAGAACGACAAACAGACGGTGGAGCAGATGCTCAAGGCCGCCAACACCACCGTGAAGGCGTTTACGCTTTACGTGGTGGGTGAAGGCATTGAGAAAAAAGTCGAAGACTTTGTCGCTGAAGTGGCGGCCCAGATGGCAGCCGCCAAACAGGCCAGCTGATTCGCCATGCACCTGCAATAAGCAGGTGCCTGAACGCCCAGGATCAGATCGAAACCATCGGTTTGAAACTGGATTTGTCCCGCTCAACCGTCAATCAAACCAGGAGTTCATCATGGCCGTCGCCAAACCAGCCCATAAGCGAATCTTGCTCAAGCTGTCAGGCGAAGCCCTGATGGGCGATGATCAATTTGGCATTAACCGTGACACGATTGTGCGCATGGTCGATGAAATTGCCGAGGTCACACGCTTGGGGGTGGAGGTGGCGGTGGTCATTGGCGGGGGCAATATCTTTCGCGGTGTGGCGGGTGGTTCGGTCGGCATGGACCGGGCCACCGCCGATTACATGGGCATGCTGGCCACGGTCATGAACGCCCTGGCCCTGGGCGACACCATGAACAAGGCCGGGCTGACGGCGCGCGTCATGTCCGCGATTGCGATCGAACAGGTGGTGGAGCCCTATGTCCGCCCCAAGGCGCTGCAGTACCTGGAAGAAGGCAAAGTGGTTATTTTTGCCGCCGGTACCGGCAACCCGTTTTTCACCACCGATACCGCTGCGGCGCTGCGCGGGGCTGAAATCGGTGCTGAGGTGGTGCTCAAGGCAACCAAGGTCGATGGCGTTTACACCGCCGATCCCAAGCTGGACCTGAAGGCCACACGCTACAGCAAAATATCCTTCGATGATGCCATGTCGCAAAACCTGGGCATCATGGACGCCACGGCGTTTGCCCTGTGCCGAGATCAAAAGTTGCCGATCAAGGTGTTTTCGATACTGAAGCACGGCGCCCTCAAGCGTGTGGTGATGGGCCAGGACGAGGGCACGCTCGTCTATGCCTGAGCGTGTCAAAATCGCTTTTTTTGAACAATGCCCTTTGAATAGTCGAGCGAGGAAATAACATGACGATTGCCGCGATAAAAATCACCGTGGAAGGCAAGATGGACCAGTCCATCGAAGCATTCAAGCACAATCTGACCAAAATTCGGACCGGTCGCGCCAACCCTGCGTTGCTGGACTCTGTGCACGTTGACTATTACGGTGCCATGCTACCGATCAGCCAGGTGGCCAATGTGTCCTTGTTAGACGCCCGCACCATCAGTGTGCAACCGTGGGAAAAGGGCATGGGCGCCAAGATCGAAAAGGCCATTCGGGACAGCGATCTGGGGCTCAACCCTTCGTCCATGGGCGACCTGATCCGCGTTCCGATGCCAGCCATGTCAGAAGAGCGACGCAAGGAACTCACCAAAGTGGTCCGCAGCGAAGGCGAAGGCGCCAAGATCGCGGTACGCAATTTGCGCCGCGATGCAAATGAATCGATCAAAAAAGCCGTCAAGGATAAGCTGGCCTCGGAAGATGAACAAAAACGCTGCGAGGCCGACATACAGAAGGTGACGGACCGACACATCATCGTGATCGATCAGCTGGTGGCGGCCAAAGAGCAAGATCTCATGGCGGTTTGATTGGCAGCAACCTTGCCCCTCGCCTATTGCGCCCAGCACTTGGCGCGTCCGCTTGTCGCGGCGAGCGTTGTGTCGATCTTTGCGCCTGGCTTTGCCTGAGAGCGACCAGATGTTGAAGCAACGCGTTATCACTGCACTGGTCATGCTGCTCATTTTGCTGCCGGCCATGTTCTACCGTTCGCCTGTCCCGTTTTGCGCCATTGCCCTGTTGATGATTGCTGCAGGTGCATGGGAGTGGGCCCACCTCAACGGCTACGGTCAATCGGCCTCGTGGGCCGCGGGCGCGGTCTGCGGCCTGCTCTGCGTTGTCGCCTGGTGGTCGGGCTTGCTGGCGCAATCGCTGGCCGGGCTTTGGCTGACCGCTGGTGCGATCTGGGTGCTGGGCGGCGCCTGGGTTCTGCACCGCGGGGTGTCGGCCTGGTCGGCTCAATCGCGGCTGCTGAGGCTGCTCTCAGGCATGCTGGCGCTGTGCCTGGCCTGGCTTGCCGTGGCCCAGGCCCGGGTGATCGGCATCAATTTCTTGCTGTCCATCCTGGCGCTAGTTTGGGTGGCAGACATTGGCGCCTATTTTGCGGGCCGCGCCTTTGGCGGTCGTTTTAGTCGCAGCAAACTCGCACCCAGCATCAGCCCCGGCAAAAGCTGGGAGGGTGTGTGGGGCGGCATGGCAGGCGTCATCGCGCTGGCCTTTGCCTGGCGTTGGTTGGATGCCGCTTGGTCCAGCAGCGTGCCGAGCCTTTATAGCCATATGGGCCGGCACAGCGACTGGCTGCTCCTGCTTGTTGCCATCTTCATGGTGGCAATGAGTGTGGTTGGTGACTTGTTTGAGTCGCTGGTGAAACGCAGTGCAGGCGTCAAGGACAGCAGTGGTTTGCTGCCAGGTCATGGCGGCGTACTCGACCGGGTGGACGCCTTGCTTCCGACCTTGCCACTGGCGATGATGCTTTACTCGGTGGCACCGCTTTGATGAATGGTATGACAAGCATGGCTAAACAGCGGGTCGCTATTTTGGGCTCAACTGGTTCCATTGGGGTGAGCACGCTCGACGTGATTGCGCGCCATCCCGACCGGTTCGAGGTGTTCGCTCTGAGCGCGTCCACGCAGAACGAATTGTTGCTGCAGCAGTGTGTCCAATTCAAGCCGGTGTTCGCGGTCATGGTCAGTGAGCCTCATGGCCGCGCGCTGGAGAGCCAATGCCGCGAACTGGGCCTGAAGACGCGAATTCTTTGGGGCGCCTCGGCTCTGACCATGATTGCCGCTCACGAGCAGGTGGACGCGGTCATGGCCGCCATCGTGGGCGCGGCCGGATTGGCCTCCTGTTTGGCAGCCGCTCAGGCCGGCAAGCGCCTGTTGCTGGCCAACAAGGAAGCCTTGGTGGTGGGCGGCGATTTCTTTATGCAGACGGTCGTCCAGGGGGGGGCCAAGCTGCTGCCAATTGACAGTGAGCATTCCGCCATTTTTCAGTCCTTGCCCGATGATTCGGCGCTTTGGGCTAGTCAAATTGACAAAATCATTCTCACGGCGTCCGGTGGGCCATTTCGACAGCGCGTGCCGGATACATTGCGCCAGGTCACACCGGAGCAGGCTTGTGCCCACCCCAATTGGGTGATGGGACGCAAGATTTCTGTCGATTCCGCGACCATGATGAACAAGGCGCTGGAAGTCATCGAGGCACGCTTCCTGTTTGGTGTCACACCTGAGCAGATCGAGGTCGTGATTCATCCGCAGAGTGTCATTCATTCCATGGTGCAGTACAGAGACCACTCAGTGCTCGCCCAACTCGGTACGCCCGACATGAAGGTACCGATTGCCTATGGCTTGGCCTGGCCTGACCGGATGCTCTCGGGCGCTGGTGCGCTGGACTTTCGGGCGATGGCGGCCATGACCTTCGAGTCTGTGGACTCGAACGGCCATGAACAACGTTTTCCGGGTCTGAAGTTGGCGTGGTCTGTCTTGCGGGCGCCTTCCGGGACCACCGCCGTGCTGAACGCTGCCAACGAAGTGGCGGTGGCTGCGTTTCTGGACCGACAGATACGGTTTGACCAGATTCAGGGGGTTAATCTGGCAACGCTCGAGTCGATTGTCCCGCAAAGTCCGCAGTCGCTGGACGATCTGCTGGCGCTGGACGGCGCGTCGCGCGCTGCCGCGCAGCAGGCAGTGCGCCGTGTGGCTCGCTGATCTGCCAACGCTTTAAAAGAAGATGCTGACCCTTGCCTCTTTCCTTCTGGCACTAGGCCTGCTGATCGCCGTCCATGAGTACGGCCACTACCGAGTCGCCGTGGCCTGCGGCGTCAAGGTGCTGCGCTTTTCCATTGGTTTTGGTAAAACACTGTATCGCTGGCAGCCCAAGGGTTCGTCGACCGAATTCGCGCTGTGCGCTTTTCCGGTGGGCGGTTACGTCAAGATGCTTGACGAGCGGGAGTCGCCCGTGCCAGAGGGTGAGCGTCATCTCGCCTTCAACAACCAACGCCTGCGATCGCGCGTGCTGATCGTGGCGGCGGGTCCGGTGGCCAACTTGCTGCTGGCGGCGTTGTTGTACGCGCTGGTGAATTGGAGCGGCGTGGAGTATCCGTCCGCCATTCTGGCCAGCCCCGAGGCTGGCTCGGTCGCACAAAAAGCCGGCCTGGTCGGCGGTGAGCGCGTGCAGCGAGCCGGGTTTGTTGATGCCGAACTTCAAGACGTGGCCTCATTTGAGGACCTGCGCTGGCTTTTGACCCGGGGGGCGCTAGAAGGACAGGACGTGCGTCTAGAGCTGAAGGTGCAGGGCCGCACTGACACTAGCAACGCACTTTTGAGGTTCGCCGGTATGAATGCCAGCGAGGCCAATGCTGATTTGTTCCACAAGATCGGGGTCGTTGGCCCGTACACACGGCCTGTCATTGGCGAGGTCACGGCGGGCTCGGCGGCTGACAAGGCTGGCTTGCGGGACGGCGATCAGGTGCGCCAGATCGGCTCAAGGCCGGTGCTGGACGGCCAGCAGTTGCGCCAGCTGATTCGTGCGTCGGTGGTGAATGGGAAGACCGTGCCGGCTGTCTGGAAAATTGACCGGGCCGGAATAGAACTTGAAATCATGGTCACGCCCGAGGTTCGGCAGGATGGCGAGTTGGTGGTGGGGCGGATCGGCGCCTATGTGGGTTCGGTGCCCGAGTTGGTGACGGTGCGCTATGGCGTCGTCGACGGGCTGTGGCGCGGCGTGCTGCGGACCTGGGATGTCTCGCTGTTGACTCTGCGGATGATGGGCAAGATGTTGATTGGCGAGGCGTCGGTCAAGAATCTCAGCGGTCCATTGACAATTGCGGATTTTGCTGGCAAATCTGCAGCGATGGGGTTGACGCAGTACTTGTTGTTTCTGGCCCTGATCAGTGTGAGCCTGGGCGTTTTGAACTTGCTGCCGCTGCCAGTTTTGGACGGTGGTCACCTGATGTATTATCTTTGGGAGGGCATCACGGGAAAACCGGTCTCGCAAGCTTGGATGGAGACCCTGCAACGGGCTGGTGTTGCGATCCTGTTCCTCTTGATGTCGATCGCTCTTTTCAACGACATCACCCGCTTATTTGGCTAAATGTCCGGTGCTGACACACAACACCGGCTTGATTTTTTTATACTCAAAATGCACTTTAATCGCTTTGCTTTGCGCGCCGTATCGGCCGTCGCCTCTCTGGTTTTTATGGCCGGTTCGGCTTGGGCGGTCAATCCTTTTACGGTGCGCGACATTCGCATTGAAGGCTTGCAGCGCGTGGAACCGGGCACGGTTTTCGTGTCGCTGCCGGTTCGCGTCGGCGACGTCTACAACGACGAAGTGGGCTCTTCAGCGATTCGCACCTTGTTTGCGCTGGGCCTGTTCAAGGACGTGCGCATTGAGGTCAATGGGGATGTGCTGGTGATCGTGGTGGAGGAGCGCCCGACCATTGCCGAGGTTGACTTTGTGGGCACCAAAGAGTTTGACAAAGACGTTCTCAAGAAGGCCTTGCGCGATGTCGGTCTGGCCGACGGCCGCCCGTTTGACAAGGCGCAACTCGATCGCGCTGAACAAGAGCTCAAGCGGCAGTACATCAACCGCAGCCTGTACGCGGCGGACGTGGTAACCACGGTCACGCCTATTGACCGCAATCGGGTCAACCTGACATTCACGGTGACCGAGGGTGAGCCGGCCAAGATCAGTGAAATCCGGATCGTAGGCAACAAGGTTTTTGGCGAGTCCACTTTGCGTGGTCTGTTTGATCTGGATACGGGCGGCTGGCTCAGTTGGTACACCAAGTCCGACCGCTATTCACGCGCCAAGCTCAATGCCGACATTGAAACACTGCGTTCTTATTATTTGACGCGGGGGTATCTGGAGTTCAAGGTGGACTCCACGCAAGTGGCCATCTTGCCGAACAAGACGGATATTTCCATCACCATCAACATTTCTGAGGGCGAGCGCTTCATTGTCAGCGGCGTTAGGCTCGAAGGTAACTTTCTGGGAAAGGACGATGAATTCAAATCGCTGGTGACGATTCGACCCGGCCAGGCCTTTAACGCCGATGAAGTGGCCAAAACGACCAAGGCGTTCACCGACTATTTCGGTAATTTCGGTTATGCGTTTGCCCAGGTGCAGGCGCGCCCCGATATTGACCGTGTCAACAACCGGGTCGCCCTCGTCCTGCAGGCCGAGCCATCGCGCCGGGCCTATGTGCGCAAGATCAATGTCACCGGCAACAGCCGCACGCGCGATGTGGTGGTGCGCCGGGAGTTTCGCCAGTTTGAGGCGTCCTGGTACGACGCCGACAAGATCAAGCTGTCACGCGACCGCGTGGACCGTCTCGGTTACTTCAAAGAGGTTGGCATCGAGACCCAGGAAGTGCCCGGCTCTCCCGATCAGGTCGATTTGAGCATCAACGTGGTCGAAAAGCCCACCGGCAGCCTGAGTCTGGGCGCCGGATTTTCTAGCGCTGACGGGCTGGGGCTCTCATTCGGTCTGAAGCAAGAAAACGCGTTTGGTTCGGGCAACTCCCTGGGTGTGCAGGTCAATACCAGCAAATTCAACCGAGTGGTCGTTTTCAACACCACCGACCCTTACTTCACACCCGATGGTGTCTCCAGAACCATTGATGTGTATTACCGCACCAGCAGCCCCTACCAGGACGAAAGCTACTACAAGCTCAAGACCTCGGGTGGCAGTCTACGTTTTGGCGTGCCTTTCACCGAAACGGATACGGTTTATTTTGGCGCGGGTGTCGAGAACACAACAATTGTTAAGGGGACGCTGCTGCCAACTTCGTACCAAGCTCACATCGATCAATATGGACTTTCTAGTGTGGCAATTCCATTGACAGTGGGTTGGTCGCGCGATCGTCGCGACAGTGCACTGGCCCCCAACTCGGGCCGTTTTCAACGGGCCAACGCCGAGTGGTCGCCAGCGGGCGATGTCCGTTACGTACGGGCCACTTATCAGTTCCAGGAATTTATCCCGCTGAGCAAGCAATTCACGGCGGCATTTAACGCTGAAGTGGGCGTGGGCGCATCCGCCAGCGATAAACCCTACCCCGTGTTCAAGAATTTTTACGGTGGTGGTCTGGGGTCGGTACGCGGGTTTGAGCAGGGCAGCCTGGGGCCAAAAGATAGCTTTGGCACGGTCTTGGGCGGCACCAGAAAACTGAATTTGAACGCCGAGATACTCTCACCGTTCCCCGGCGCCGGCAATGACCGGACCTTGCGGATGTATGCTTTTGCTGATGCCGGCAGCGTCGGCGGTTCCGGCGGTGTCAATGCCGACGCGGGCAGCCTGCGCGCGTCTGTCGGTGTGGGCGTCAGTTGGATATCCCCGGTCGGCCCCTTGCGCCTGGCCTTCGCCAAGCCGATCAAGAAGTTTGAGGGCGATAAAATACAAACCATGCAATTTCAGATTGGAACGAGTTTCTAATGAATTATTTAATGCGTCACGTTTTTGCCAGTCTCGTGCTGGGCGGTTTGCTGGTGTCGGCGCCCCTGCAGGCCCAGGAGTTCCGTATTGGCTTTGTCAGTACCGACCGAATCTTCAAGGAGGCCAATACGGCCAAGTCGGCACAGCTCAAGCTGGAGCAGGAGTTTTCCAAGCGCGAAAAGGAAATCATGGATTCAGGGGCGGCGCTGAAGACGCTGGCTGACACTTTTGAGCGCGAAGCGCCTACCTTGTCAGCGGCGCAGCGCACCGCTCATCAAAAACAGTTGGTGGAGCAGGACCGTGAATTTCAGCGCAAGCGCCGCGAGTTCCAGGAGGACTTGAACTCGCGCAAGAATGAAGAGCTGCAACAGGTGATTGAGCGCGCGAACAAGGTTGTCAAGCAAGTGGCGGAAGCTGAAAAATACGACCTGATTTTGCAGGACGCGGTGTACGTCAACCCAAGACTGGATATCACCGACAAGGTCCTGAAAGTCTTGAATGCGAGCGGCACCAAATAACCCTGCCCCAGGCGAGTGACGTGTGACACTGCTTTTAGCTTTGATTGTTGAGTTGCTGGGTGGTGAGTTGCAGGGTGACGCCAGTGTCAGCATCGAAGGCTTGGCGCCGCTTGAAAGCGCAACGCCACAACAGCTGAGTTTTCTCAGCCACCCCAAGTACCAGAGCCAACTGGCGGCGTCCAAGGCTGCGTGCGTCATTGTCAGTCCGCAGATGCGTGATGCGGCCATGGCGCGAGGAGCCTGCATCGTGACCGAGCAGCCCTATCTGTACTTTGCGCGTCTCACTCAACTCTGGAAAAAAAGTCTGCCACACGCTGTGCGGGCGCAAATTCACCCGAGTGCTGTCATTGACTCAGAAGCTTTTGTGCACCCGCGCGCCTGCATTGGCGCTTTGTGTGTGATCGAGAGTGGCGCCAGCATCGGGGCCGACACCGTACTCAAGTCGCGCGTCACCGTGAGTGAAAACTGCGTCATCGGTGAGCGTTGTCTGCTGCATTCAGGCGTCGTGATTGGCGCCGATGGTTTTGGTTTTGCACCCAATGCTGGCGCTTGGGAAAAGATTGAGCAACTCGGTGCGGTTCGCATTGGCAACGATGTTGAAATTGGCGCCAACACATGCATTGACCGCGGCGCCCTGCAAGATACGGTGATTGAAGACGGCGTCAAGCTCGACAACCTGATACAGATCGGCCACAACGTGCATGTTGGCCAACATACGGCCATGGCCGGCTGTGTCGGTGTGGCGGGCAGCGCCACTATCGGCGCGCATTGCACCCTGGGAGGCGGCGCTATTGTGCTGGGTCATCTGGCGCTGGCCGATGAGGTCAACATCTCAGCCGCCAGCGTCGTCACCCGCTCGCTGCGCAAGCCCGGTCACTACACCGGCATATTCCCGATTGACGACAACGCCGCCTGGGAAAAAAATGCCGCGTCACTGAAGCAACTGCACAGCTTGCGTGATCGCATTCGGGTGCTGGAGGAAAAAATAGGTGCAGTCGAAAAATCAAACCTCGCGGCACAGGCCGTAGCGAAACGAAGTGAGTGAAAAGATGATGGATGTTTATAAGATTCTCAAGCAATTGCCGCACCGCTACCCATTCCTGTTGGTGGATCGGGTGCTGGCGATTGACAAGGGTAAGAGTCTGCGGGCGCTGAAAAATGTCACTATCAATGAGCCTTTTTTCCAAGGGCACTTTCCCCATCGGCCGGTGATGCCGGGCGTGTTGATGCTGGAGGCGCTGGCGCAGGCCGCCGCGTTGCTGGCGTTTGACGCGATCGATGCGGCGCCCAACGAAGACTCTGTTTACTATTTTGCCGGCATGGACGGCGTACGCTTCAAGCGTCCGGTGGAGCCAGGCGATCAACTGATTCTTGAGGTTGAATTGGTGCGCATGAAGGCCGGTGTGTTCAAGTTCAAGACGCGTGCCTTGGTCGATGATGTGCTCGCTGTGGAAGCCGAGTTGACCTGCGCGGTGCGCAAAGTTGCCTGAAGGTGCTCATTTGACAGCCATCCATGCCACAGCGATTGTCGATTCCCAGGCCGAGCTTGACAGCTCGGTGACAGTAGGCCCCTACACCCTGATTGGTCCTCATGTGAAGGTGGGCGCGGGCACCACCATTGGTCCGCACTGCGTGATCGAAGGGCACACCACAATTGGACGCGACAACCGCATTTTCCAGTTCAATTCACTGGGCGCGATTCCGCAGGACAAGAAGTACGCGGGGGAACCCTGCGAACTGATCATTGGCGAGCGCAACACCATTCGCGAGTTTTGCACCTTCAACATTGGCTCTCCCGGGGATGCGGGTGTCACGCGGGTCGGCGATGACAACTGGCTGATGGCCTATGTGCACCTGGCACACGATTGCGTCGTCGGCAATAAGACCATATTTGCCAACAATTCCCAGTTGGCGGGTCACGTCCATGTGGGAGATTGGGCGATTCTGGGTGGCTTTACCCTGGTGCATCAGTTTGTGAAGATCGGCGCGCACGCCATGACGGCCTTGGCCACGGTGTTGCTGGCCGACGTGCCGCCTTTCGTCATGTGTCAGGGCCAGCCAGCGCAAGCGCGTTCCATGAACTATGAAGGACTGCGCCGTCGTGGTTTTTCACCAGATCGGATTGCGGCTGTCAAAGCCATGCACAAGGCGCTGTACCGCGAGGGCCTGACGCTGCAAGCGGCGCGTGAGCGCATTGCGGATCTGGTTAAAAATAGCCCTGAGTCCACGCCAGATGTGCAGATGATGCTCTCATTTTTGGATCAGGCATCGCCCCAGCGCGGCATTGTGCGCTGAGCTAAAAAGGCGCAGCGCAGCCGAGATGGCAGATGAAATGAGCCGACAACTCAAGGTGGCACTGGTGGCCGGCGAAGCCTCGGGTGATTTGCTCGCGGGCCTGCTGTTGGACGGTCTGCGCACGCACTGGCCCCAACTGAGCGCAGTCGGCATTGGTGGCCCCCAGATGACGCGTCGCGGCTTTGTAGCCTGGTGGCGCCACGACAAGCTTTCGGTGCATGGATTTGGCTGGGAGGTGTTGCGCCGTTACCGCGAGATTGTGGGTATTCGCCGGCAGCTCAAAACCCGTCTGCTGCAAGAGCGCCCCGATGTCTTCATTGGCGTGGATGCGCCCGACTTCAATCTGGATCTGGAGCAGGCCCTG
>JBBQQX010000020.1:0-37366 GCA_038215405.1 Burkholderiales bacterium | reverse complement strand
TTAGGCTGTGAAATTGACCAATACATGGATGTGTCTGATTTGTGGATGGATCTATGACGAAGAGACAGGGGATCCCGATCACGGCGTTGCGCCGGGAACGGCATGGAGTGCAGTGCCTGTGAACTGGACTTGCCCAGACTGTGGGGCGCGCAAGGAGGATTTCGAAATGGTGCAAATTTAAGCGCCATTATTGAAATGTGTACTATCGCGGAAATTAATCACCAATTCAGGAGCATTGTTTTGTGAATACGACTGGATCGACGTTCAAAGTTCTGGTGATTGACGACAGCAACACCATCCGGCGCAGCGCTGAGATTTTTCTAAAACAGGGTGGGCATGAAGTCATGCTCGCCGAAGATGGCTTTGATGCCTTGG
The DNA here is from genome assembly GCA_038215405.1 of Burkholderiales bacterium. GTDB lineage: Bacteria > Pseudomonadota > Gammaproteobacteria > Burkholderiales > Burkholderiaceae_C > Rhodoferax. The sequence goes on along the minus strand of JBBQQX010000020.1, from coordinate 36,991 downwards.
CAAAGGTCAATGACTACCAGCCTCATCTCATTTTTTGCGACATTCTGATGCCCAGACTAGATGGCTACCAGACCTGTGCGATCATCAAACGCAATGCCAAATATTCGGATGTTCCCATTGTCATGCTGTCATCCAAAGACGGCGTCTTTGACAAGGCGCGTGGACGCATGGTCGGGGCCCAGGATTATTTGACAAAACCATTTACCAAAGACCAATTGTTGCAGGCTGTACAGCAGTTTGGCAAGGTCACGCAAGGAGTTAACTAATGGCTATTCATAAAGTACTGATCGTGGACGACTCCAAGACTGAGTTGATGTTCATGACCAATTTGCTGCAGAAAAACGGCATGTCGGTGCGCACGGCAGAAGGCGCTGATGAAGCCTTGCGCCGTCTCGCAGAAGAAAAGCCAGATTTGATCCTCATGGACGTCGTGATGCCCGGTCAAAACGGATTTCAGCTGACGCGCTCAATTAACCGCACGCCCGAGTATTCAGACATTCCAATCATCATGTGCACCAGCAAAAGCCTGGAAACAGACCGTGTATGGGGCATGCGTCAAGGCGCACGCGACTACATCACCAAGCCGGTTGACGCGGCCGAATTGATGGTCAAGATCAAGGCGCTGGGCTGAGATCCCCAGGATCGCATGGCTAATCGAGAAGCTCTTCGAGAACTCCAGACCCGCCTCGCCAGCCGATTGCAGGCGGCTCGCTCTGGTGGCGTGTCGGTTGCCTGGTTGGCTGTCAAGGCGGGCGAGTCAAACTACCTCTTCCCACTGGCCCAATCCGGCGAGATTTTTCCGCTGCTCAACGTCCAACTGGTGCCCTACTGTCAGCCGTGGTTCATAGGTGTTGTCAATCTGCGTGGCGGCCTTTTCGGCGTTGTTGATCTGGCCATCTTCATGAGCAACAAGTCATCGCGCCCGAGAACAGAACAATCACTCGCCGAGTGCAGCGTGATTACTTTCAATTCTGCGCTGGAACTCAACTGTGCTTTGATGGTGGACGGCCTGTCCGGACTTCGCAAGCGTGACGCCTTTGCCGAGGCTGAACTACCGCCTGCAGGTTCTCCGGTGTTTTTTGGTACCCGGTACACCGATCTCAACGGCGCGCACTGGCAGGAAATCAACTTGCAGTCTTTGTCTCAACTTCCCGAGTTTCTCAGCATTAGCGCTTAAGTCTTTACCTAGGGTTTCACCATGTCCGTTGTTGATCAACTGAAAAATTTGTTTGTCAAAAAAGCGCCCGAGTCTGATCAGGATTCTCGCTTGAGCCTTGGTGTGCCGGGCGCCACCATCTATCCCATGGATATGGATCACGTGGCGGGCACAACAGACGACGAGCAACGAGCTTCGGTTGCGCCGGGCCAGTCCACCGGCAACGCTGGAGCGGGGATGGATGAAGAAGCGGGCAACTTGATCGCCCTTCCCGTGCTTGGAAAAAAGACGGTCGTGCAGCATCAGCGCTTGCTCTCTATTTTGTTGGGGCTGGCACTGGTATTGCTGGTCATCTTCACCTTGTTTGCGTTAGGCCAGGCCAACAAGGTCGCGCAACAGTTGGGGGCTACCGGACAAGCGCTGATGCAGTCGCAGCGGCTGGCGAAATCGGTTTCGCAAGCACTGGTGGGTGGTGCCGACGCCTTCCCTGCCGTGGTAGAGAGCTCTGGCGTTTTGGCAAAGTCAGTGCGGGGATTGAAGTCCGGCGACGAGCAAATGAGCCTGAGTCCTTTGAGTGGAAATTACACGCCAGAACTTGACAAAATTGTGCCGCTGATGGAACGGGCCGAGAAGAATGCCGCGATTGTATTGGGGCAACAGAAAATATTGACGCAGGTGGGTGCCGCGCTGCGGCTTATCAACCGTCAGTCTTCAGATTTGCTGGATATCGCAGAGACGGTTTCCTCGCTCAAGCTGCAGCAAAATGCCGCCGCCACAGAAATATCGGCAGCTGGTCAGTTGGTGATGTTGACCCAGCGTATTGGCAAGTCTTCCAATGAATTCCTGACAGCCGAGGGCGTGAGTCCTGAGGCTGTGTTCCTGCTGGGCAAGGACTTGAACTCGTTCAAGGAAATCGCTCAAGGCATGCTGGACGGCAGCCCCGAGTTGCGCTTGAGCGCATCCAAAGACGCTCAGACGCGAGAGCAGTTGGCGGCCTTGATTGATCTGTTTGAGCAAACCCGCAAGCAGGCCGGCGCGATTTTGGGCAATCTGCAGGGGCTGGTTTCGGCCCGTGAAGCACAGGTTTCCATTATTGCGGACAGTGAACCCTTGCGCCGGAGCCTTGAAGAATTACAGGGCAAACTGTCATCCAAGGCAGGTCTTGGGGCCGGTTCTTTGTCGATGCTGGTGGGTTCTGTCTTGCTGGCGCTGCTTTGTGCCGGCGGCTTGTCCTATGTTCAGCTGCTGGACAGCCGCAAGCGTCAGCTCGCAGCAGAGGCGCAGCGCCTGGAAGCCGAGCGCCAAGAGAAAGAGGCGAAGCGCGTGAACGATGCCAACCAAGCGGCTATTTTACGCTTGATGAACGAGTTGCAAACTGTGGCTGAGGGCGATCTGACGCAAGAAGCAACAGTGACAGAAGACATCACCGGGGCCATCGCCGATTCCGTGAACTACACGGTGGAAGAGTTGCGGTCTTTGGTGGGCAACGTGCAGAGCACGGTGACCCGCGTGGCGCAAACGACGGCAGACGTGGACACAACGTCAACAGAGTTGCTGGCCGCTTCCAACGAGCAGTTGCATGAAATTCGGGAAACGGGGCGTTCAGTTGTGGATATGGCGTCGCGAATCAATGACGTGTCCGTGCAGGCGCAGGAGTCGGCCTCGGTGGCCCGGCAGTCCCTGCAAGCCGCGGAAGTTGGTTTGAAGGCGGTGCAAAATACCATTGGGGGCATGAACTCAATTCGCGACCAGATCCAGGAAACGTCCAAGCGCATCAAACGATTGGGTGAGTCGTCCCAGGAGATTGGTGAAATCACGGAGCTGATCTCTGACATTACCGAGCAGACCAACGTGCTGGCGCTCAATGCCGCTATTCAGGCGGCCTCGGCAGGCGAGGCCGGACGCGGCTTTTCTGTGGTGGCCGAGGAAGTACAACGACTCGCCGAGCGGTCGGCAGATGCGACGCGTCAGATTTCGGCACTGGTGAAGGCGATTCAGACCGACACCCAGGATGCTGTGGGCGCCATGGAGCGTTCAACCCAAGGGGTTGTGGAAGGAGCCAAGCTGTCGGATAACGCAGGTACCGCGCTGACTGAAATTGACCAGGTGTCCCGACGTCTAGCCGAACTGATCGAACAAATCTCCAGTTCGACCTCGCGCGAGGCCAATCTGGCCAATGTGGTGGCAGACAATATTCAACACATTTTTGCGGTCACCGAACAGACCGGTGAAGGCACGCGCTCCACGGCCGCCCAAGTCCGCGAACTGTCGAAAATGGCCGAGGAGTTGCGGCAGTCAGTATCAAGATTCAAGATTGCCTGAGTTTATTCAGGCTGAACTTGTTGTCCCCAGGAGTGCACGATCCCATGCAAGAACACGCTGCCCCGACTGGCGCCAATGAACCGGTGACCCACGACCTCGGGCCTTTGGCCTGGGTGCTCGAAGAGCTGCGTAAATCGTTGACCGGCGCGACCAAGGCCCTTCGTCGGTTCGTGCGCGACGCCGAGTTGGCACGCGGTTCTGATCTGGCTGCACTTGACGCCAGCCAGTTGCGCATCGCCCGCCAGCAATTGCATCAAGCAGTGGGCGCATTGGAGATGGTCGGCATGGCCGTACCGGCCAAGATACTGCGGTCCATGGAGGCGCTGGCACAGCGATTTGTGCAGCGCCCCGAGTTGTGCAGCGACGACGCGGCCAACAAGGTAGAGCGAGCCAGTTTTGCGCTGACCGAGTATCTGGAAGGTATCCTCAAAGGAAAGAACGCCTCGTCTGTGGCCTTGTTTCCTCAGTACCGCGACGTCCTGGAACTGGCGGGCAATGACCGCGTGCATCCAGCAGACTTGTGGCCAATCGAATTGCATTGGATTGATGTGGCGTTGCCGCATACGACACCCGCGCTCGCCTACGATTCATCGGTGCGCACGCGTCTCGATCGCGCCGTCCTGAATATCGTGAAGTCAGACGATGTGGCTGCCGCACAAGCCATGTGCGAGATCAGTTTGGGGTTTGCTGCCGCTCAAAGTGAGTTCAAGGCACGCGTATTCTGGAAGATTTCTGCCGCCTATTTTGAAGCTGTTTCGCGGGGCCTGTGTCCGACTGACGTTTACGGCAAACTGGCCGCTTCCCGAATCCTCCTTCAGTTCAGAACCCTGGCTCGCGCAGAACCTGAAATTTCGGAGCGACTGGTACAGGATCTGCTTTTTTTCTGTGCTCAAGCCGTGCCCACGACGCCGGACGATGCGCCTGTGCTGGCCGCAGTTCGCGCCGCCTATGGGTTGACCCAGACCAAATCATTCGATTACGAGCGGCCTCAATTTGGACGTTTTGATCCGGCATTGCTGGTTCAGGCCCGCAAGCGCATTGCCGCTGCCACCGAAACCTGGTCGGCGCTTGCCGGAGGCGATACCAACCGATTGAAGGTTGCCCTTGACCAGTTCAGTCTGGTGACCGATTCAGTGTTGAAAATGCACCCTGAAAGTGGCGATTTGGTGCGGGCATTGATGCAGGCCATTGAAAAGACAGCCTTGTCGGGTGAGGCGCCAGCGCCCGAACTTGCCATGGAAGTGGCTACCGTGGTGTTGTATCTGGAGGCTGCCTACGACGACTTGGACCCGACTGACTCGCAGATGAAGGAGCGCAGCGCCAGTCTCGCAGCCCGGATGGAGCACGTCAATGCAGGCGGCCAACCCGAGCCGCTTGAAGCCTGGATGGAGGAGTTGTACCGCAGAGTCAGTGATCGACAGATCATGGGAAGTGTCGTAGACGAATTGCGAACGACTCTGGGTGGCATTGAGAAGTCGCTGGATGCATTCTTTCGCAACCCGCTTGACAAGCTTCCCTTGCATGAGGTTCCCAGCCAGTTGGCCCAGATGCGGGGAGTTTTCTCGGTTCTGGGCCTCGATCAGGCCGCATTGGCAGCGCTGCGCATGCGTGACAGCGTTGAAAAATTTCTAGTTGACGACATAGATACCGATGCCGCGAGGGCCGGTATTTTTGAGAAACTGGGCAACAGCCTGGGAGCGCTCGGTTTTCTGATTGATATGCTGAGCTACCAGCGCACGCTGGCCAAGAAGCTATTTGTGTACGACGAAGAATTGGGTGAATTCAAGCCCCTGATGGGTCGTGAAAAGGCGGTTGACCGGAGCGAAGAAGGCGCGTCAGTGCCGAGCATCGAGAGCAGCATCGATGGTGGGCTGGTTGATTTTCAGCGGCCATCTGCCAGCCTGCCGATTGCGGCTGCTGCCGAGGCGCCAGCCCCACTGTCGGTTCTGCCCGCAGAGCCGGTGCGTCCTGTAGCGATTGAGTCCGCCGACGATGACGATGAAACCGAGTTGAAGGACATCTTCCTGGAAGAAGCCCGCGAGGTGGTTCAGGCTGGCCTTGGCGCCATCCAGGCATTGACCGATGATGCGGCAGATCTGGGGCAACAAACGACACTGAGACGCGCTTTCCATACGCTCAAGGGCAGCTCACGCATGGTGGGCCTCAATGAATTTGGCGAAGCGGCCTGGTCCATGGAGCAGTTGCTCAATACCTGGTTGGCAGAGCAAAAGCCGGCCAGCAGTGAATTGATCCGTCTTGCCGGCAGGGCGATGCAGGGCTTTGACCGCTGGGTCGAGGATATTGCGGCAAATGAAGATGCAAAGTGGAATGCGCAGGCATTTCGCCTGGCTGCCGATGCTTTGCGCCTTGAGGAAACCGAGGTTGGGCTCGTGTTCCCAGGCGAGGAGTTGCAGGCCAACGTCCCGGATGAAGCCCCCTATCCTGATTTCGTCTCGACCCAAATTTTTGATCTGGGCGCGGCCTTGCCTTTTGATATCGATCTCGCCGCAGTTGCTCATGCCGATGCAGCACTGTCGACGGCTGTGGAGGCACCGGACGCACTGCTGGCGTTTGATGACTTTGATTTTGGCCTTAGTTCTGACTTGCCGTCAGCGTCTGATGAGGCAGCTTTAATTCTGGATGCGCAGGACGAAGTGGAGACCTTCTCGGCTGAGCTTACTGAGGTCGTGAGTGAAGGTGCCGACCTTCAGCGTGAGCCGCAACAGTCCAGTCTTCTTGATTTGCATCTGGAAGAGCAAGTCAAGGTGATCGGGTCCCTGCGCATAGATATCCCGCTCTATAACGTCTACCTCAATGAGGCCGATGAGTTGTCCAGGCGTTTGCTGACAGAATTGAGCGAATGGGCGCTGGAGCTGCATCGGCCGGTTGCGGAAACGACCGTGGCACTGGCGCACTCCCTGGCTGGCAGTTCGGCAACGGTCGGTTTTTTCGCCTTGTCCGAAATGGCGCGGGCACTGGAACAGGCCTTGCAGCATGTACGACTCCATGTTCAGGGCATCCCCGAACACGCTCAGGTCTTCATTGCGGCGGCAGAAGACATGCGTCGCCTCTTGCATCAATTTGCAGCCGGGTTCCTCAAGGAGTCGGACCAAGCCCTGCTCGAGGCACTGAAGGCCATTTTGGAGATTGAGTTTCCGGCAGTTGCTGCGGGTGTTTTTGACAGTTTCTACGATGAGCTGTCGGAGCAGCAAGAAATTCCCGAGCAGTCCGACCTTCTTCAGGTCGCCACCGATGTCATTCCAGAAGCCGAGGTAGAGGCAGAAGCCGAGGTAGAGGCAGAAGCCGAGGCAGAAGCAGAAGCAGAGGTAGAGGCAGAAACCGAGGCAGAAACCGAGGCAGAAGCAGAGGCCGAAACAGAGGCAATCCTGTCCACGCCCGCCGTCGATGCACGGGTTGGCGCCGCCGTCAGCGATGCCGACGTCGAGCATATTGACGCCGTTGATGCGCTTGACGTCGATCTCTTTCCGATCTTTGAGGAAGAAGCGCTTGAATTGTTGCCACAGCTGGGCGGCGCCTTGCGGCAGTGGATTGCGCGCCCGGACAACATGAGTGCGCGCTCTGAATTGCTGAGGGTTCTGCATACGCTCAAAGGCAGCGGGCGCCTGGCCGGCGCCATGCAGTTGGGTGAAATGACGCACCGCATGGAGAGCGCGATTGAACGGATGGGGAGCGAATCCTTGTCGGCATCGCAGTTGGAGCCTTTGTTGGGTCGGTTTGACGCCATACAAGCCAACTTTGCCCAATTGCGCGCGACGCCAGAAAAGGCCTTGAGTCTGCCAGAGGTCAGTGCGGCGGCCCCGGAACAGATCGTTCCTGTCGCGCCCAGCGAGACCTTGGCTGCAACTGGCGAAGCACGAAAATTGGTCCTGCCTGACTCAGCGGGATTCATCCCCCGGGCAGCACCGCGCCCAGGAACGCAGCAAACCGTGCGGGTACGCTCACAGTTGCTGGACCGCTTGGTCAACCAGGCAGGCGAGGTCATGATCACGCGCTCGCGGATGGAGGCTCGCCTAGGTCAGTTGCGCGGCTCTCTAGGGGAACTGACCGGCAATCTGGATCGTTTGAGAAATCAATTGCGCGATATCGAGGTCCAGTCTGAATCCCAGATGCAGTCCCGACTGGCGCAAGCCAAAGACACGGCACAGGGTTTTGATCCCTTGGAATTTGACCGCTTTACGCGGGTGCAAGAGTTGACCCGCATGATGGCCGAGTCGGTACATGACGTGGCGACGGTGCAGCGCAATTTACAGCGGGCGGTGGAGGGCAGCGAAGATGATCTGATCGCCCAGGGGCGCCAGGCCCGTGAGTTGCAGCGCGACCTGCTGCGCACCCGCATGGTGGAATTTGACGGCATTTCGGACCGTTTGTACGGTGTTGTTCGTCAGGCCGCCAAAGAGGCCGGCAGACAGGTCAAGCTCGACATCAAAGGCGGTTCACTCGACATGGACCGCGGGGTGCTCGATCGGATGGCGCCGGTATTTGAACATTTGCTGCGCAACTCGGTGGTGCATGGTATTGAGGATTCAGCGCTGCGCGTGGCGGCTGGGAAGCCGGCGGCGGGCACCATCAGCATCTACGTGCACCAACACAGCAACGATGTGACGGTGGAGTTCAGTGACGATGGCGCTGGCCTGGATCTGGACCGAATCCGCGAAAAGGCGCGCGCCAGTGGCCAGTTGTCGCCAGAGAGCAGCCTGACCGATGCCGAGGCCGCGGATCTGATCTTCACCTCCGGCTTTTCCACGGCCGATCAGATCACTGAGTTAGCCGGACGAGGCATTGGCATGGACATCGTGCGCTCCGAAGTCAATGCCTTGGGGGGGCGCATTGAGACTTCAACCGAGCGCGGGCAGGGAACAAAATTCAAGCTGGTGCTTCCGCTCACCACAGCCGTGACACAAGTGGTCATGTTGCGCATCGGCGAGTTGGTGATCGGTGTGTCGGCCAGCCTGATCGAGATGGTACGGCGGGTACCGGTTGCCGATCTTGAGCGCGCCTACCGGGACCATGTGTTTGCCTTTGGGGATGAACAGGTGCCGTTCTTCTGGGGTGGCGCATTGCTCCAGGCGTCGTCCTACAGCGGCGAAGCCCACACCAAGACCCTGCCGGTGGCTATTTTCCGCAGTGCGGGTCAAAGAATTGCGGTGCACTTCGATGAAGTCCTGGGTAACCAGGAGGTCGTGGTCAAAAACCTTGGTCCACAATTGTCCCGTCTTCCCGGTCTGACCGGCATGTCGGTGTTGGCCTCCGGTGCGGTGGTCTTGATTTACAACCCGGTGGCCTTGGCTGCCAGTTATGGCGAGCAAGCCCGGCATCTGAGTCTGGACGCTGTGCAGTCGCTAGGGCAAGCCACGACGCCCTTGCTGGAGACCCCCCGGGCCAGTCAGGCGCCTCTGGTGCTGGTGGTCGACGATTCGATCACGGTGCGCCGTGTCACGCAGCGCCTGCTCAAGCGCGAGGGCTTTCGCGTCGCCCTCGCGACCGATGGTCTGCAGGCGTTAGAGCGTCTGCAAGAGGAAAAGCCGGCGGTCGTGCTGTCTGACATTGAAATGCCGCGCATGGACGGCTTTGATCTGGCACGAAACATCCGGGGCGATGCCAAGCTGCGCGATCTGCCCATCATCATGATTACCTCACGCATTGCCGAGAAGCACCGTGAACGCGCCCGCGAACTCGGTGTTGACCACTACTTGGGTAAACCGTATTCGGAGGACGAGTTGATTGGCTTGGTGCGCCAATATTGCCTGTCCACGGTTGAGGACTAAATGAGCCTCTAGACTCCGTGGATACTGAATATTATGCTATTTATTAGATAGCAAAATCAGTTGGATGGTGGAATTTTCCGAGCGATCGCATAGCGCTGCAATGTGAGGGCGCGCGCCGCATCGTGCGCCACGATGGGCGCGGGGTAGTTTTGCCCCAGGATCACCTGAGCCATATGTAATTCAAGCGGTTTGGCATTCCAGGGCGCGTGGATGGCTTTGTTGGACAGCCCGTCCAGTTGAGGCAAGTAGCGACGGATAAATTTACCCTCGGCATCAAACTTCTCACTTTGGCTTACCGGATTGAAAATCCGGAAATACGGCTGGGCATCGCAACCGCTGGAGCTGACCCACTGCCAGCCGCCGTTGTTGGCCGCCAAGTCAAAATCATTGAGGTGTTGGGCAAAGTATTTTTCGCCCCGGCGCCAGTCGATGCCGAGGTCTTTCACCAAAAAGCTGCCCACCACCATGCGCAAGCGGTTATGCATGTAGCCGGTCTGGTTGATCTGGGCCATGGCCGCGTCCACCAGCGGATAGCCGGTGCGTCCCTCGCACCAGGCCTGGAACAAGGCATCAGCGTGCGGCCCCTGCTCCCATTGGATCGCGTTGTACTCGGCCTTGAAGGCGCCCTGCGCCACATGCGGGAAATTGGCCAGGATCGAGAAATAGAAGTCGCGCCAGATCAACTCGCCCAGCCAGACCGCCGCGCCCCGGCTCCCTTGCATCTGCCGCTGCCAGGCGGTCGCCACGAGTTGACGAATCGACACGGTGCCAAAGCGCAGGTGCACACCCAAGTAGCTCGGACCCTTGACGGCGGGAAAGTCTCGTGTTTCATGGTAGTTGTCCAGGCGTTCAAAAAAGTCCTCGAACAACTGCGCCGCGCCCGATGCCCCGGTGGGAATTTTGAGTTGACTCAGGTTGGTTTTTTCAAAGCCGATGGCAGCCAGTGTGGGGACCGCTTGTTGCAGGCTTTCAGGGCGGGGCGCCAGTGCCTGCGCCATCGGTGCTGAGTCATGGCCGCACAAATGCTGCGGCGTCACCGTCGCCAGCCAGGTGTTCTTGTAGGGCGTGAAGACACCATAGGGCGTGCCGGCCTTGGTCAATAGCTCGCGACCTTCAAAAATCACATGGTCCTTGCAGGTATGCAGGGCGATACCGGCGTGCGCCAGGGCAACCTGGACCTTCTCATCGCGGGCCTGCGCCTGCGGCTCGTAGTCATGAGCCGCAAATACCGCCTGCACCTGCAGGGCTGCGGCGAGCGTCACGATTTCCTCGCTGGCCACCGCGTGGCGCACGATCAGGCCGGCGCCCGCTTTGCCGCTGAGCTGGCGCAAGGCCTCGTCCAGTTCGCACAGCGACTCCCGGATGAATTCGACCCGGCGATCCGCCCGTGGCAGGCTGTCGAGGATGTCACGGTCAAATACAAAAACGCAGTGAAGCTGGCGACAGGTTCTCAATGCCAGGCACAGGGCGGCGTTGTCGGTTACCCGCAGATCACGGCGAAACCACATCAAACCAGAATCGAATTGCTTGCTCATGATCACCGCTAAAATCCCCAAATGCCTGCAGATTTTGCCTTGACCAACCTGACGAATCATTTTCTGATCGCCATGCCCGGTCTGCAGGACGAGATTTTCTCCCGCAGCGTCGTCTATGTGTGTGAGCACAGTGAGCGCGGCGCACTCGGTCTGGTCATCAACAAGCCCTGTGATATTGACATGAAGCGCCTGTTTGAGAAGGTGGAACTGCCGATGTGCCGCGCCGACCTCTGTAGCACACCGGTTTTTTTGGGCGGACCGGTGCAAACCGAACGCGGTTTTGTGCTGCATGAGGCGACTTTTGCCGGCGCCGACAAACCGGCCGAGTCGGTTTACGCCTCCACCATGGTGATCCCGGGTGGGCTTGAGATGACCACGTCCAAGGATGTGCTGGAAGCGATTTCTACTGGGGCCGGGCCGCGCAAAGTGTTGGTGTCGCTGGGTTATGCCGCCTGGGGTGAAGGGCAACTGGAGTCTGAAATTTCAGAAAACAGCTGGTTGACCGTGGCCGCCAGCAACAGCGTCATCTTTGACACGCCGGTGGCCCAGCGCTACGAACAGGCCTTGCTGCTGCTCGGTCTGGAGCTGTGGATGCTGTCGCCCGACACCGGGCATGCATGACGCGCTGAACCATGCCTTTTCCGTCCATACCTGAACCCTTAGCTAAGCCGCTGACAGACGCGGCGCCCGAGCAGAGATCAATGGATGTTCCGGCGAACCTGCAAACTTTTCTAGCCCTTGACTTCGGTATCAAACGCACCGGCTTTGCTGTCGGTAATCGCCTGTTTCGAACGGCCCAGCCACAGGGCACGATCAGCGCTGAGGGCGATGCGCGCTTTGCCAAAATTGCGCTCCAGCTCAAGGAATGGCAGCCCGACGCGCTGGTGGTCGGCGTGCCCTTTCACCCGGATGGTGCCGTGCACGAGAACACCTTGCGGGCGCGGCGCTTTGCGCGCCAGTTGCATGGCCGCTTCAAACTGCAGGTGTTTGAAGTCGATGAGCGCTACACCACCACCGAAGCGCTGGGGCGGGGGGCGCACGACGCCGATGCGATGGCCGCCTGCATCATTCTGGAACAGTTTTTAAGGAGTATTCCATGAGCACATTGGCGTTGGACGCTGAAGGCCTGTACCTTGAGTTGTTGATGGGCGTGCGCGCCTTGTTTCGCCCCGGCATGCATTTGGTCGGTATCACTTCCGGGGGTGCCTGGCTGGCCGAGCGTCTACAGCGCGACCTGAGCCTGTCCGAGCCCCACGGCGTGATCTCATCGGCCCTGCACCGGGACGATTACGCCCACCGCGGCATGACTGCTGCGGCGCAAACGCAGATTCCTTTTGATGTCAATGACGCCAGCATCATCCTGCTCGACGATGTTCTGTTCACCGGGCGCACCATCCGCGCGGTCATCAACGAGTTGTTTGACTTCGGTCGCCCGGCGCTGGTGAAGTTGGCGGTGCTGGTGGACCGGGGCGGGCGTGAGCTCCCCATTCAGGCCGACGTGTGTGCAGCCCGCATCGTGTTGCCTGCAACCCAGTCCTTGGCCCTGGCGCGCAGTGACGCCGGGGTCTTCAGTTTCAACGTGAAGGCGCGCTAGACCATGCTTTACAAACGCAACCTCCAGCTCAATAAAAATGGCGAGCTGATTCACCTGCTTTCGACCGAGGGCTTGCCCAAGAGCATCCTGACCCAGGTGCTCGATACCGCCAGCAATTTCGTCAGTATCGGAAACCGCGAAGTCAAGAAAGTGCCGTTACTGCGTGGCAAGAGCGTGTTCAACCTGTTTTTCGAGAACTCAACGCGCACCCGCACCACCTTCGAGATTGCCGCCAAGCGGCTCAGCGCCGACGTCATCAACCTCGATATTGCCAAGTCGTCGGCCGTCAAGGGAGAGACACTGCTCGACACCATCGCAAACCTGAGCGCCATGGCCGCCGACCTGTTTGTGGTGCGCCACAGCGAATCGGGCGCCCCCTACCTGATCGCGCAGCATGTGGCGCCGCATGTGCATGTGATCAATGCCGGTGACGGGCGCCATGCGCACCCGACCCAAGGCTTGCTCGACATGTACACGATCCGCCACTACAAGAAGGATTTCTCCAACCTCACGGTGGCCATCGTCGGCGACGTGCTGCACTCGCGTGTGGCGCGCTCTGACATTCATGCCCTGACCACGCTGGGTTGCCCTGAAGTGCGGGTGGTTGGCCCAAAAACCATCGTGCCGGGCGACATGGCGCAAATGGGCGTGCGCGTGTGCCACACGCTCGAAGAAGGCATCAAAGGCGCTGACGTGATCATCATGCTGCGTCTGCAGAACGAACGCATGAGCGGGGCTCTCTTACCGTCCAGCCAGGAGTTTTTCAAGAGCTTTGGCTTGAGCCCGGAAAAGCTGCAACTGGCCCAGCCCGATGCCATCGTGATGCACCCGGGGCCGATCAACCGCGGCGTCGAGATCGACTCGGCGGTAGCAGATGGCACGCACAGCGTGATCTTGCCGCAGGTTACTTTTGGTATCGCGGTACGGATGGCGGCGATGAGCATCGTGGCAGGGAATGAGGCTTGATATGAAAACACTGACAACTATTCTGCTTAAGGGCGGCCGGGTCATGGATCCGGCCAGTGGTTTTGATGAAATAGTGGATGTAGCCCTCGCCAATGGGACGGTTCTAGCTATTAAAAATATAGCTTCTAATTTCCAGCCCGATCAAGTTATCGACGCCACCGGTTGCGTCGTGATGCCCGGTCTGGTGGACTTGGCGGTGCGCCTGCGCGAGCCCGGTCATGAGCATGAAGGCATGCTCGAATCCGAAATGGCCGCAGCGATGGCCGGCGGCGTCACCAGCCTGGTGTGCCTGCCTGACACCGACCCGGTGCTCGACGAGCCCGGCCTTGTCGAGATGCTGCGTTTTCGGGCCGAAAAGCTCAATCAGGCCCGGGTCTATCCGCTCGGCGCCCTGACACGCAACCTGGCCGGTGAATCCTTGTCCGAGATGCAGGAACTCACCGAGGCCGGTTGTGTCGCCTTCAGCCAGGGCGAAGTGCCACTGCCCAACACCCTGGTCATGCAGCGCGCGTTTCAATACGCCAGCACCTTCGGCTACGCGGTCTGGTTGCGCCCGCAGGATTTGTTTTTGGGTCAGGGCGTGGCTGCCAGCGGCCCATTGGCAACCCGCCTGGGCCTGAGCGGGGTGCCGGTGGCGGCCGAAACCATTGCGCTGCACACCATCTTTGAGCTGATGCGCGCCACCGGGGCACGCGTGCACCTGTCCCGCCTCAGCAGTGCCGCCGGCGTTGCCCTCGTGCGGCAGGCCAAGTTTGAGGGGTTGGCTGTGACTTGCGACATCAGCATCAACTCGCTGCATCTCACCGACGCCGACATCGGCTACTTTGACAGCCGGGCACGCCTGAACCCGCCGTTGCGCCAGCAGCGTGACCGCGATGCCCTGAGCGCTGGCCTGATTGACGGCACCATTGATGCGCTGGTGTCCGATCACACGCCGGTGGACGCGAACGCCAAGGCGCTGCCCTTTGCCGAAAGCGAGCCCGGTGCCACCGGCGTTGAGCTGTTGCTGAGTCTGGCGCTCAAATGGAGCCAGGACAGCGGTGTCAGTCTGGTGCGCGCGCTGGCTGTAGTGACCCAGGGTCCGGCGGCCGTACTGGGCGCCTCGCTCGGCAAGCGCCAGGCCAGCACCGGTCGCCTCGTGGCGGGTGGCGCGGCTGACTTGTGCGTGTTTGACCCGGCAGCCGCCTGGACCGTGCAGCCCGACACCTTGCGCAGCCAGGGCAAGCACACGCCGTTCTCGGGCTACGAATTGCCGGGCAAGGTGCGTTGCACGATCATGGCGGGGCGGATGGCGTTCGGGAGATAAAGTAGCCCGGCGCTTGGGCGAGTGGCCGAACAAAGCCGTCCGGCAATGCGCCGCAATTGACGAACAGCAAGGTAATTGCGCCTCGGTCGATTGAAACTGCGTGCTGTGTCACGTCATTTCAAGGGACTTTCATGAGCCAGAACCTCTCCAGCACGATTCGCACGGTGGCCCTGGTCGGCCACGGTGCTGCCGGCAAAACCACTCTGGCTGAGAGCCTGCTGGCGGCCAGCGGCGCCATCAAAAGCCGCGGCTCGGTTGAAAAGGGCAGCACCGTATGCGATTTCGATGCTATCGAAAAAGAACTGGGCCATTCGCTGCAGTCGGCGTTGGTCAGTTTCAAGACCGGCGGCGCCCACGTTCACTTGATCGACACCCCCGGCTACCCCGACTTTGCCAGCCAGGCCATCAGCGCGCTGGCCGCCGTGGACACGGCCCTGGTGGTCATCAACGCGCAGACCGGCATAGAGCTCTCGACCGAGCGCATGTTCACGCTGGCCGGTGAGCGCGGCCTGTGCCGCATGATCGTGGTCAACAAGATCGATGCTGACAACGTCGACCTGCTGGCCCTGGTGAACGACATCCGCGCGCGTTTTGGCAAGCAATGCCTGTTGCTGGAGCTGCCGCTGCATCATGGCCAGGACGTGGTGGAGTTGCTCGGCCACGCGGACGGTGAGAGCGACTTTGCGTCGGTCGCAGCAGAGCACCGCGCCCTGATCGACCAACTGATCGAAGAAGACGACAGCTTGCTGGCGCGCTACCTGGAAGATGGCCTGGAACCCAGCCCGCAGGAACTGCATGCGCCGTTTGAGCGCGCACTGCGCGCCGGCCATCTGATTCCGATCCTGTTTGTCTCGGCCAAGACCGGCGCCGGCGTGCCGCAACTGCTGGACGCGCTGGCCAAGCTGGCGCCGAACCCGGCAGAGGGCAACCCGCCGCCGTTTTACCGGCTCAAACCGGGCCAGCCGCCCCAAGCCTTTCTGGCGCAGCCCGATGATGAACTGCCGGTGCTGGCTCATGTCTTTAAGGTCGTGGTGGATCCCTTCATCGGCAAGCTGGGCGTGTTTCGGGTGCACCAGGGCACGCTGCGCAAAGACGCCCAGCTGTTTGCCGGCGCGGCCAAGCACCCCTTCAAAGTGACCCATCTGTACCGCCTGCAGGGCAAAGACTATGTTGAAGTGCCGGCGCTGATCCCGGGCGACATCGGGGCGATTGCCAAGGTCGAGGACATTGAATTCGACTGCGTGCTGCATGAGTCGCACGACCAGGACAGCATTCACATCAAGGCCCTGCAATTCCCTCAGCCCATGCAAGGACTGGCCGTGCATCCCCGGCGCAAGGGCGACGAGCAGCGCCTGTTCGAGGTTCTGAACAAGCTGGCGCTGGAAGACCCCTGCTTCAAAATCGAGCGCCATCCCGGCACCCATGAGACCGTGATTCGCGGCCTGGGCGACATGCACCTGCGCACCAAGCTGCTGCGCATGCAGCAGCAGTACAAGCTGGAGCTTGACACCAGCGCGCCGCAAATTGCCTACCGCGAGACCATCACAGCGCAGGCCGATGGCCATTGCCGCCACAAGAAGCAAAGCGGCGGCGCAGGCCAGTTTGGCGAGGTGATGCTGCGCGTGGAGCCGCTGGCGCGCGGGGCGGGCTTCGAATTTGCGGACCAGGTCAAGGGCGGCGCCATTCCGGGGGTGTTCATGGCGGCGGTTGAAAAAGGCGTGCGCCAGGCCCTTGTCGAGGGCGCGGTGGCGGGTTTTGGGCTGGACGATCTGCGCGTCACGGTGCTCGATGGCAAAACCCATGCCGTCGACGGCAAAGACATCGCCTTCACGACCGCAGGGCGCAAAGCCACGCTCGATGCGGTGCTCAAGGCGAGCCCGATCGTGCTTGAGCCCCTGGTCAATATCGAGGTACTTGCCCCAGAGGCCAGCATCGGCGACCTCACCGGCGACTTGGCCGCCAGACGCGGCCATGTCACGAGCACCCAGCCGCGCTCAAACGGCAACGTCGCCATTGGCGGACAAATCCCGCTGGCCGAACTGGGCGACTACCAGGGCCGCTTGAAGTCACTCACCGCGGGCCAGGGTTCCTACAGCATCAGCTTTTCGCACTATGCGCCTGTGCCTGGCGGCACCCAGCAGCAGCTCGCGAGCAAGTACCAGGCGCTCAACGTGGGAGAAGAGTAAGCGCCGCAAGCGCAAAAGCCCGTCAAAGCATGGCTTTGACGGGCTTTAAAGCAGAGCAGTTGACGCGTGCTTACTTGCGCGGCTCACCCTGCGCGTTGACGGTCACGGTCTGGCCAGGGGGTGTCGTCATCTGAACGCGATGGTCCTGACCCCGGAAGTTGTAGGTGACGTCCCAGTACTGCGGTCTCTGGTTGGGAACGTTTTCGCAGCGACGCACGTCCTGGGTTGCGGCCTGTTGGCTGCCGCCGTTCACTTGGGAACCAAGTGCGGCTCCAGCGATCACGCCGCCGACGGTGGCGAGGTCCTTACCCGTGCCCCCACCCACCTGATGGCCCAGGATGCCGCCGAGCAAGGCACCGGCAATCGCGCCCGGAACGTTTTGGTTGCCTTGGGAAACTTGACCGGGCTCAACCCAGCAGCGCTGCTCAGGCGTACCCATCACTGCCCGAACCGAGGTCACGTTGGCTTCAAACAAGCGCTCGTCGCGTTGGGGGCGGAAATCGGGGCCTGCTACTGGCGCGGCAATGAGTGCGGGCGCGTAGCGACGGTTATCGATGCGTTCATTGCGGTCCAGCATGCGCACCGACGACACGCGGTCGTTCAGGCCCATGGCCCGCAGCGACGGATAGCTGCCCTGGCGCAAGACCACGCACTGCCCACGAAAGCGCACATCTTCACAAACTTCCCAGCGCTCGCCCACCACCACAGCCGACGAGGCGCTGTCATTGAAGCCAAAGCGGTTGAAGTTGTTGATCTGCCGACCTGTGGTGAAAGAACGGCCGGACATACCCTCGTTTTCATAAAAGGTGATCTGCGGGGCCGCTGGCGCGATCACCGGCGCCGGCGCCGGCGCATAGCGCTGCTCCGCAATGCGGGCGTTGCGGCTCACGGCGCGCACCGAGGTGACGCGGTCGTTCAGGCCCATGGCGTTGAGCGATGGGTACTGGCCCGGGCGCAGCACCACACAGCGGCCGTTGAAGCGTTGGTCTTCGCACACTTCCCAGCGCTCCCCGACGACCACCGCCGACGAGGCGCGGTCATTAAAGCCCCGACGTTCCAAATCATCGACCGTCCTGGAGGTCGTGAAGGACCGGCCGTGGAAACCGCTCTGTTCGTAAAAGGTGACCTGGGCGGACGCTTGCGCGGCCAGGGCCACGGCGGTCACTGCCAATGCGTTTTTGAATAATGCGTTCATTCGTTGTTCCTGTAGAAAGTTAGGCTGGGCTGCCAGTCCCCACCGACGTGCTACTGGCATCCATAAGTCGGGTAGCACAGCGGCGACTATCGCCTCTCAGCTCAATGGCGTCTGTGCGCCAGCAAACATAAGCTAAGGAACTCATGATTGCAGCCAAATTGCTACATATTAAATAGCTATATAGTCTTATTCCACGAGGGCTATAGCCTATTTTTATATATAAAGCAGGGCATCATCCGATGTCTGCCGGGTGCACCTGCTGGCAGCTACCGGATGAGCTTGCCAGGACGCCAGCGGCCGCAGAACCGATAATCAAAAGCCCGTGACGAACTGTCGCCCTTTTATGCAAGCCCAAACTCACTGATGTCAACTGTCCGCCGCTCCCTCGTTCTCCCGCCCGCGCCCGCGGCCATGCCGCCTGCCCGCCGAGGCGGAGTCTGCGCATGAGCGTGAAGACGCCCGAGCTGCTGGCACCCGCGGGCTCGCTCACGATGCTGGAGACCGCCTTTGCCTTCGGCGCCAGCGCCATTTATGCCGGTCAGCCGCGCTACAGCCTGCGCGTTCGCAACAACGATTTTGGCGACCTGGCGGTGTTGCAGCAGGGCATTGAGCACGCCCACGCGCTCAAGCACAAGTTTTACCTCGTGTCCAACATCTTCCCGCACGGCAACAAGATCAAGAGCTATGTGCAAAACATGGCGCCAGTGATTGCGCTCAAGCCCGACGCCATGATCATGTCCGACCCCGGCCTGATCATGATGGTGCGCGAGACCTGGCCCGAAATGGAAATCCACCTCTCGGTGCAGGCCAACACGGTCAACGCCGCCGCCGTGCGTTTCTGGAAAACAGTCGGTGTCAGTCGGGTCATCCTGTCGCGTGAGTTATCGCTGGATCAGGTGGAGCAAATCCGCCAGGACTGTCCGGACACCGAACTGGAAGTGTTTGTGCACGGTGCCCTGTGCATTGCGTACTCGGGGCGCTGTCTGTTGTCGGGTTACTTCAACCACCGCGACGCGAACCAAGGCAGTTGCACCAACTCTTGCCGCTGGGACTACAAGACCTTGTCCGGCGTGGTCGATGCCTCGGGCGATATGCTGGCACCCCAGGCCGCTGCAGAACGTGAACAGGAGCAGGCGCAACGCGGCGTGGCCCCGGATCAGGTCTACCTGATCGAGGAAGGCCAACGCCCGGGGAGCTACATGCCGATTGAAGAGGACGAGCATGGCACCTATGTGATGAATTCCAGGGATTTGCGCGCCATTGAGCACGTCAAGCGCCTGGTCGAGATTGGGGTTGATTCGCTCAAGATCGAGGGCCGCACCAAGAGCCCGTATTACGTGGCGCGCACGGTGCAAAGCTACGCGCGCGCCATCGCCGACGCTGTGGCCGGGCGCGAGCTTGATCCGGCTTTGCTCGGGCAGTTGGAGGGGCTGGCGAATCGCGGCTACACCTCGGGCTTTTTCCAGCGGCACACGCCCGAGTCCACGCAAAACTACCTGCGCGGCTATTCTGAATCCGGCCGCAGCCTGTACGTGGGCGATGTCGCGTCCTTCGATGCGGCGCGCGGCCTGGCGCAAGTCACCGTGAAGAACCGTTTTGCCGTGGGCGACTGGCTGGAAATCATCCACCCAGGCGGCAACTTCGATCTGCAGCTTGAGCGCATGGAAGATGCCCAGGGGCAAGCCGTGACGGTGGCGCCCGGCAGTGGTCACATCGTGTGGCTGCCCTTGCCCGCCAGTGCGGTGGGCGCCTTTGTGGCGCGCTACGTGGCGGCGCCGACAGCTGACTCGGCACTCACAAGCACGAGCGCCTGAGCGAGCGTCATGGTGTCGCCTGCCGCCCTGCCCCTGCTGCACATCAACGAAGCCGAAGTTGAGCTCTCGGCCATTCGGGCGCAAGGTGCGGGCGGGCAAAACGTCAACAAGGTCTCCAGCGCGATTCATCTGCGCTTTGACATTGCGGCCTCGTCCTTGCCGCCCGATTTAAAAGAGCGCCTGCTGGCGCTGCATGACAGCCGCATCACCAAGGACGGCGTGCTGGTGATCAAGGCGCAACAGCAGCGCACGCAGGAAATGAACCGGCTCGATGCCCTCATGCGCCTGCATGAACTGGTCAACAGCGTGGCGCTGCCCCCCAAGACCCGCCGCGCCACCAAACCCAGCTATGCATCCAAGCAACGGCTGCGCGTGGCCAAAAGTCAGCGCTCGCAGACCAAGGCCTCGCGCGGCCGGGTCGACGCCTCCTCCTGAGTCAGGACGGTACCGCTTGAAATATTTGTCACAGGTTCTGATGATTGCCCGCCTGGAGGCGCGCTTCTTCATCCGTTACCCCAAGCTGTTGCTCGCCGCGCTGGGTGTGGCTCTGATTCCGGCTTTGTACGCCGTGATTTATCTCAGTAGCGTGTGGGACCCGGCGGCGCGCACCGGGGCCTTGCCGGTCGCTATCGTCAATCTCGACCAAGGACTGGAGTATCGGCAGCACCGATTCAACGTCGGGCAAGAAGTGGCCGCCAAACTGCGCGCGCGCCACACCTTTGGCTACATCGATGAGCCAGACGAACAGGCGGCGCGCCAGCGCGTGCGCCAAGGCGCGCTGGCCTTTGCCCTGATCATTCCGCCGGACTTCAGCTCCAATGCCATTCCGGGTGCACAGGCGGGCGCGGGCAAGCTGGTGATCTACACCTCGGAGGGCAACAGTTACCAGGGCGCAGGTCTGGCCCGGCGCTTCGCCGAAGACCTGGGGCGTGACGTCAACGGCAGCCTCAATGAACAGCGTTGGGCGCTGGTGCTGTCCGAGGCGGCAGGCTCGCAGAGCAGCCTGGCGCGCCTGCATGACGGTGTTAGCCAGTTGCGCCAGGGCGCCAGAGAACTCGCCAGTGGCTCCGGCCAGAGCGCCAGTGGCGCCGAGTCGCTCGCCAAAGGCAGCGTCAAGCTGGCAAAAGCCGTCACGCAATTGACCACTGGGGCGAAAGAACTAGGCGCAGGGATTCGCACGCTGGACAGCAAACGGCCCCGCAACACCGAGCTCAACGCCTTGACCGAAGGTTTTGACGTTTTGACCGCGGGTCAGGCCGAATTGAGCCATGGCCTGGGCGAGCTGCAAGCCGGCACGCAAGTCCTGAAGGACGGCGTGGCCGGCTTTCGCGAGCAAGCGGACAGCAACCTGCTGGTCGGCGCCAGCATCACGCAGGGCCTGGACAGGATCGGCCGCGGTGTGTCGGAGTTGCAGGTGGGGTTGCAGTCAACCGCTGCTGCGCACGACAGATTGAGGGAGGGCACGCGGCAGCTGGGGGCCGGCGTGACGACGCTCACCACCGGCGTGCGCGCCATGAATGCGGGCATTCACACGGCCGCCGCCAAATTACCCGACGACAGTCAGCTCGATGAACTGGCCAAGGCTGCGGGCAGTTTGACCGCTGGCAGCAGCGCGCTGACGCAGGGGGCGCAAAAAGTCAATGAGGCTGCCCAGCATCTGGCCGGTGGCATGGATCTGCTGGCCGAATCGCTGCCCATGGCGGGCAGAAAACTCGAGGGCAGCGCACAGGGGCTGGCGAACTCGGTGCAGCCGGTGATGGAGCTCGCGGCGGCAGTGCAAAACAATGGCAGCAGCTTTGCGCCCAACATCATTCCCGGTGCCTTGTGGCTGGGGGCCAGCCTGGCCGTGTTCTTGATTCAGGTGCGCGTGCTGCCACGCCAGGCGCTGTTTGTGGCGCGCCCGTTGCAGGTGTTGGGAAAAATCCTGCTGCCACTGACGGTGGTGCTGGCGCAGGCCGTGTTGGTGTTCCTTGCGGTGCTGTTTGTTCTGAAAATTCACGTCGCGCAGGCGGGCGCATTGGCCATGACATTGGGCGTTGCGGCCTTGACTTTTCTGTTGATTGTCTTTGCCCTGACGCGCGCATTGGGCGACGCCGGCAAGGCCCTGGCCTTGATTTTGCTGGCGGTGCAGCTTTCCTCTTCAGGCGGTGTCTTGCCGGTGGAACTCAGCGGTGGCCTGTTTGCGCAGATCAGCCCGTGGCTGCCGATCACCTGGGTGGTCAAGGCGATCAAGGCCAGCATGTTTGGTGCTTATGACGGCCAGTGGCAGAGCTCGCTCTGGCTGGTGGCGCTGGCCGGCCTGCTGGCGGCGGTGATGGCCTGCCTGATCGGGCGCTGGCGTTTTGTCAGGTCGTCGGCGCTGCGACCGGTGCTCGATTTTTAGCCAGCCGGCCCTGGGCGAGCCGGGCAGCGCCGCTCAATAGGACAATAGAGGGGTCGTCGGCCCGCTGTCGGATCGGCAAAAGGAAAAAAAGAGAATGGCTATCCAGTGGTTTCCGGGTCATATGCATTTGACCCACAAAGCGATTCAAGAACGGATCAAGAACATCGATGTGGTGATCGAGTTGCTCGACGCGCGCCTGCCGGGGTCAAGCGCAAACCCGATGCTGGCCGAGCTTACGGCAGGCAAACCGACGCTCAAGGTGCTCAACAAACAGGACCTGGCCGACCCGGCGCGCACGGCCCTGTGGCTGGCGCACTACAACGCACTGGCTGGCACGCGCGCGATTGGCCTGGATGCCAGTGTCAGCGCGCCGGCCAAGGCGCTGATCAAGGAATGTTTTGCGCTGGCCCCCAGCCGTGGCGGCATGGTCAAACCGATGCGGGTCTTGATTTGCGGCATTCCCAATGTCGGCAAGTCCACGCTGATCAACACCCTGACCGGTAAACGCGCCACCAAGACCGGCGATGAGGCCGGCATCACCAAGCTGGAGCAGCGTATCTCCCTGGCTGACGACTTTTACCTGTACGACACGCCCGGCATGCTGTGGCCACGCATCATTGTGGCCAAGAGCGGCTACAACCTGGCCGCCAGCGGCGCCATTGGCCGCAACGCGTTCAACGAGGAAGAGGTGGCGCTGGAACTGCTGGCCTACCTGAAAGTGCATTATTGCGCCTTGCTGACGGCGCGTTACAAGCTCGACGTCGTGGATGGCTTGCAGGATGAGGAATTGCTGGAGGCGATTGGCCGCAAGCGCGGCGCGTTGCAAAGCGGCAAGGGCATCAATCTGCAAAAAGCCGGCGAGATCGTGATTTACGACTTTCGCGCGGCGGCGCTGGGGCGCATCACGCTGGAAACCCCTCAGGAATTTGCCGAGTGGTTGGCCGTGGGGCAAAAACTCGATGCCGCGCGCCAAGTCAAGAAAGACGCAATTGAACTTGATCGCAAGATCCGCTTCAAAAAAATCCCGCGGCCCGATTCAAGGGCATCCTGAGCCCGGATGCAGGAGCTCACCGTCCCCGTGGCTCAACTCTCGCGCCGCAGCGTCAGGTCCGAACATGGAAAAGCGACACAGGGCAGCACGTAGCCATCGAACCTTTCCTCAGCGCTCAGGCCCGGCCAGTCGATCTCGTAGCGCACCTGACCCTGCGCCAGTTGGCCGATGCAGGTGCGGCAGGTGCCGTTGCGGCAGGAGCTGGGCCAATCAACGCCGCCCTGTTCCAGCGAGAGCAGCAGGGGTTGATTTGACCAGGCGTCAGCCTGTTGTCCGCCTGGTGCGACACTAACGGTGAAGAATAGGGGGGTTTCGGCAGAACTCATTGTTCCATTATATTTTGGATTAAATTAGCCTGCAGCCACCGCCATACATGCTTATCTAGCTATAAATAAAATAGTAAATCAATCAAGAACCCTCGCCATGAAAACCATTTTGCCCCTGCGTCTGTTGATCAAACCCGAACTCACCGACCCGCAACCACTCATTATTTACCATGGCCGCAACTGCCCTGACGGCTTTGCGGCGGCGCTGGCTGCCTGGCTGTTCTACGCCGGCCGGGCCGAGTTTCTCGGGCTCGACCATGGCGACATCAAGTCGGTCACGGACCTGCCGGCGCTAAACGGTCGCGCGGTTTACATTCTCGATTTTTCCTTCTCGCCCGAGATCACGCGCCAGATTGAAGAGCGTGCGGCCAAGCTGGTGATGCTCGATCACCACAAGAGCGCCGCAGACAAGCTGGCCGGTTTTGCCTGCCGCTGCGGCGTGGTGCACTTCGACATGCACAAGTCGGGCGCCCGACTGGCCTGGGAGTTCTTTCACCCGGAGCAGCCCGTGCCCGATCTGGTACGCCTTGTGGAAGACCGCGACATCTGGGTCTGGCAATACCCCGAGAGCGCCGGCTTTCTGGCCGCGCTCGACATGGAGCCGCTGGAATTTGAACGCTGGCGCGAAATTGCGGCCTTT
Source organism: Burkholderiales bacterium (assembly GCA_038215405.1). Lineage (GTDB taxonomy): Bacteria > Pseudomonadota > Gammaproteobacteria > Burkholderiales > Burkholderiaceae_C > Rhodoferax. Next base: position 12,731 of record JBBQQX010000020.1, on the reverse strand, counting down.
GATGCAGCGCAACTGGCCAGTTACGTCGAGCGCGGCCGCGCCATGGACGAGAAGTTCAGCAAGCTCGCCTTGGACATTGCCGAGGGAGCGCACGAGATTGTCTTTAACGGCCAGCGCGGGCTGATGGTCAATGCACCCGGCGTTTTTCACAGCCTCGTCGGTGAAATCCTGAGCAAGCAAAGTGGCAGTTTTGCGCTGATGTGGAGCGTGGACAAAAGCGGGCAGGTCAAGGCCGGTTTGCGCTCGCAACGCCGCTTCAGCTGCATCGCACTGGCAGAGAGCATGGGCGGGGGCGGTCACGCGCAGGCCTGCGGCTTCAAGATGGGACTGGGGCGCCTGCCCGAATTGCTGAGCGGCAGCTTCGACGCCCAGGTCAGTGCCGTTTGTTGACCCAATTTGATGGCGTGAGCGAAGGCACTGCACTCTACCGAAACAGCTGATCGACCTGGAAGAGGGTGAGCAGCCCCATGACCGCAAAGATGGCCGCCGCGATGGCGTGAACCAGCTTCATCGGAATCCTGGCGGCAAACTTGCTGCCCACAAATACCGCCGGCACATCGGCAATCAGCATGCCCAGGGTGGTTCCGGCCACAACCAGCAAAGGCGCCCCGTAGTGCGCCGCCAACGCAACCGTGGCAATCTGCGTCTTGTCACCCATCTCTGCCAGGAAAAAAGTCAGCGCGGTGGCGCCGAACACGCCCAGGTGTTTCGCAACCTTGGTTTCTTCCTCCTCGATTTTGTCGGGAATCAGGGTCCAGATGGCCATTCCTACGAAGGAGCCGCCAAGTACCCATCGCATGACGTCCGGGCTAATCACCGAGGTGATCCATGCACCGAGGGCGCCTGCGAGCCCGTGATTGACCAAGGTGGCGACTAGGATGCCGGCAACGATCGGCAGGGGCTTCTTGAAGCGCGCGGCCAGGATGAATGCCAAGAGTTGGGTTTTATCGCCGATTTCAGCGAGGGCGACGACGCCGGTGGAGATGAAAAGAGCTTCCATGATGGTTTCCAGGGCCAGACAAAAAACAATGACCATGACGCCTCCCCGGCCCATCCGGCGGCAACATGGTCAAAGGTCTTGTCAAGTTTGAAACCGCTTGCACCATGGCCAAGAAGACCAAGTATGTTGACGCAAGCCCCTGCGATTGGCTCGCAGGGCGACTACTCCCCAGTGACCGCCGCAGTTTAGCAGGCCTGGGTTTTCGCAGCCGCCAAGCAGGGGCGCCGCATCTCGCCAGCCCGCCGGTTCAGGCGCCCACGCCCAACTGGCCACGCCAGCCTGGATACAGCTTGTCAGCGTCGCCCGGGAAGGATTCAAAGGCGCGGGCAAACTCGCGGTGCTCTTTCGCGAATTCAACCGGGTCCGCGCCGGCGCGCCAGCATTCATAGGCCTGGCGCAGAGAAACCGCCCCGGCTGCGGGTGAGTCGAGGTGGCCGTAGGCGCCGCCGCCGGCAGTGTTGATGACGTTGCCGTGCCCGAGGTTGGCAAAGAAACCCGGCAGGCGCAGCGCGTTCATGCCGCCCGAGATGATCGGGGTGGTGGGCTTGATGCCGTACCACTTCTGAAAATAGACCGGACCCTGGCATTCATCGCGCTCGATCATGTAGGCGATGCCGCGATCGTCGCCCTCGCCTTCCATCTTGCCGTAGCCCATGGTGCCGACGTGGATGCCCGACGCGCCCTGCAGGCGGCTCATCTTGGCCAGCACAAAGGCGGTGTAGCCGCGCTTGGCGGATGGCGAGGTGATCATGCCGTGACCGGCGCGGTGGTAGTGCAGGTACTGGTTCGGATACTGACGCCGCGCCGTGGTGACCATGCCCGGGCCGCCAACAAAGCCGTCCACCAGGAAGGCCAGCTTGTCGGCGTCCGAGCCAAAGGTTTCCAGCGCGAAATCGGCGCGCGCACACATCTCAAAATGATCGTCGGCGGTGATGTTCATCGAGAACAGCTTGGCGCAGCCGGTCTCGTCCTGGGCCCGCTTCATGGCGTCATAGACCAGGGGAATGGTCTTCTTGATCGGGGCAAATACCTGGTTGCCTTGGGGCTCGTCGTTCTTGATGAAGTCGCCGCCCAGCCAGAACTCGTAGGCCGCCTGGGCAAAGGGCTCGGGGCGCAGGCCGAGCTTGGGTTTGATGATGGTGCCGGCAATGAAGCCACCGTCCACCACCGGGCGCCCCAGGATGCGCCACAGGTCGGTGATGCCCTTGGCCGGCCCGTCAAACAACTGCAGCGCGCGCTCGGGCACGTAGAAGTCGATCATTTTGCCGTGCGCAATGTCGCCCATGCCCTGGTTATTGCCAATGACCAGTGTCAGGAACGACACCAGCATGAAACGGCCATCGGTCACGTTGCGGTCAAACAAGTCCAGCGGATAGGCAATGCGCATGTCTTGCGCGGCTTCGTCAATGTGATAGACCAGCGCATCGACTCCCTTGGTGAAGTCGTCGGTGGTGCAGACGTCAACATTGGTGCCGGTGGAAGATTCTGCGGCAAAATGCGCGGCCGCTTCGAGGTAGCCGTGGCCGGGCTTGGGCAACATGGTGTAGGCCACCAGAATGTGGCGGCCCCCGGCAATGAGATCAGCCTCTGTGAGGCTCAGGTCGGCATAGCGATTCGATTGGTCCATGAAGGTACTCCGGTGTTCAGTGGCAATGGTTTGGACTATAGGCAGGCCAACCCATCATGAAAATTCAAATAAACTATTTGTCAGATCAGTTTTTAGTGATGGATAGCCGGTTCACCTGAGCACCTTTTTCTGGCGCTCCATCATCCGCCAGACGAAGGGTGTGAAGATCAGTTGCATGGCGAGCTCCATCTTGCCGCCGGGTACCACGATGGTGTTGGCGCGGCTCATGAAGCTGCCGTCAATCATGCTGCGCAGGTACTGGAAGTCGATGCCCTTCGGGTTGGCGAAACGGATCACCACCATGCTCTCGTCGGCACTGGGAATGTCACGCGCGATGAACGGGTTGGAGGTGTCGACCATCGGCACGCGCTGGAAGTTGACATGCGTGTGCATGAACTGCGGGCAGATGTAGTTCACGTAATCGGGCATGCGCCGCAAAATGGTGTCGGTCACGGCCTCAAGGCTGTAACCGCGCTGCTTTTTGTCCCGGTACAGCTTTTGAATCCACTCCAGGTTGATCACGGGCACCACGCCAATCAGCAGATCAGGGTGCTGCGCGATGTTGGCATCGGGCGTGACCACGGCGCCGTGCAGGCCTTCGTAAAACAACAGATCAGTGCCGCTGGGCACGTCTTCCCAGGCGGTGAAGGTCCCCGGCTCCTGGCTGTAGGGCGCAGCTTCTTCCGGGTCATGCAGGTATTTGCGGCGCTTGCCCGTGCCGGTTTCGCCGTAGGCGCGAAACAGTTCGGCGAGCTCGGCAAACAGGTTGGTCTCGGGGCCAAAGTGGCTGAAATTCTTGTTGCCGGCCGCTTCGGCTGTCGCCGCCTTGAGCTTCATGGCCGCGCGGTCAAAGCGATGAAAGCTGTCGCCCTCAATCACGGCGGCGCTGATCTTTTCACGCCGGAAGATGTTCTCGAAGGTGCGCGTCACCGACGTGGTGCCAGCACCACTGGAGCCGGTGATGGCGATGATGGGATGTCGGATTGACATGGTCGCTTCTCCTATTTATCTTGAAATTTATGTGAAATCGGGCTCCAGCCCTCGCTGTACAAGCGTTAGCAGCTATCAAATTAATTCATGAACAGGCTGCGCTCGGCAAACAGCGGGTTACTCAGCTCAAAAGTCTCGGGCTCGGCGTGGTAGCGCTCAATGCGCTCGACCTCATGCCTGGAGCCAAACACCAGGCCGATGCGCTGGTGCAGCGAGCCGGGCATCACATCGAGCATGGGCACTTCACCGGTCGAGGCCCGTCCGCCCGCCTGTTCCATGATCATGCCGACCGGGTTGGCCTCGTACAGCAGGCGCAGGCGGCCCGGCTTTGCGGGGTCCTTGTTGTCGCGCGGGTACATGAAGACGCCCCCGCGCATCAGGATGCGGTGCGCCTCCGCCACGAGGCTGGCAATCCAGCGCATATTGAAGTCCTTGCCGCGCGGCCCGGTCTGGCCCGCCAGGCATTCGTCCACATAGCGCTTCACGGGTGCCTGCCAAAAGCGGCTGTTGGAGGCGTTGATGGCGAACTCCTGGGTTTCCTTTGGTATCTGCATCTTGGGGTGCGTCAGCATGAATTCGCCCAGATTCGGGTCGAGCGTGAAACCGTTGACGCCGTCGTCCACGGTCAGCACCAGCAGCGTGGACGGGCCATACACCGCGTAGCCCGCGGCGACCTGCTGGCGCCCGGCCTGCAAGAAGTCGGCCTCGGTCAGGTCGCGGCCGCTCTCCACGGCGTCTGGCGGCGCCCGCAACACCGAGAAGATGCTGCCAACGCACACATTGACGTCGATGTTGCTGGAGCCATCCAGCGGATCAAACACCAGCAGGTACTTGCCGCGCGGGTATTGCCGCGGAATCTGATACGGCAACTCCATCTCCTCGGAGGCCATGCCGGCCAGGTTGCCGGCCCATTCGGTGCGACGAATGAAAACCTCGTTGCTCAATACATCGACTTTCTTTTGGGTTTCGCCCTGCACGTTGACGCTGCCACCGCTTTCGGCCGCGTGGTTGCCCATGGCGCCGCCCAATTCGCCCAGGGCCACGGCGCGGGCAATGGCCTTGCACGCCAGGGCCACGTCCAGGATCAGCGCATTGAAGTCGCCACTGGCGCCGGGGAAACGGCGCCGCTCCTCGATCAGAAATTGAGTCAGCGTGGAGCGGTGGGTCAAAGGCATGGCGGTTCTTTCAAGGCGATGAACAAGGATTCTTGCAGCTGACAAGGGGCTAGCTGCTTGGCTCACGTGGGCGCGCACGGGGCTGGCGCTCACCATGCCACTGGCGCAATTGCGCGAGGCTCGCGTGGCTCAAATCGGGCAAGACCCGCAGCGCCGCGTCAAAGTTGTGGTGCGCGGTGTAGGTCGTGGGCGTGATCACGGTGGCCAGCCCGGCGGCGGCGGCTGCACGCAAGCCATTGCTGGAGTCCTCAAACGCCAGGCATTGGGCCGGCCCCATTGACAGCGCCGTCAGCATTTGCAGATAAACCTGCGGGTGTGGCTTTTTGACCGGCGCGGTCGATGCGTCGCCAATGGCGCTGAAGTTCAAGCGCCAGTTCGTCCCCATCGCGTGGCGCAGCAAGGCCGCAATATTGACCGGCGAGGTGGTGGTGGCAATGGCCAGTTGCAGCCCTTGCGCCAGGGCCTCGTCCATCAGCCGGAGCACACCCGGTCGCAACTGCACGGCGCCGCTGTTGACGGCGCGCTCGTAGGCAGCCGTCTTGAGTTGATGCAACCGGTCAACCGTGTCGGTCAACGCCATGGCGCTCAGTTCGCGCACGCCAGGCTGCAAGTTCTGCCAGTAGTGACGGATGCGCTCCTTGCCGCCCGAGATGTCAAGCAGCTCGGTGTACAGCGCCGCGTCCCAGACCCAGTCCAGCCCCAACTCGGCAAAGGCCTGATTGAAGGCTGCGCAGTGAACGCTTTCGGTATCGGCCAGGGTGCCGTCGACATCAAAAATCAGGGCTTGCAGTACTGGGGCTGACATCCGGTTCTTTCATCAGATTGCGGCAAAGTGCCCACCGATCGGCTTGGGTGGATTTACTTTACACGCCTTGACCTATAAACTCAAATCACATTTATTCAATAAATAATCAGATTGTCCTGATGTGAAAGCCGGTTCCATGCGACCCTACACCCTCAAGCAACTGCACACCTTCATAGAGGTGGCCAGACAACGTTCGGTCTCCAGGGCGGCGGAACGGTTATTTGTTACACAACCCGCAGTGTCGATGCAGATCCGGCAGCTCGAAGATGCGTTTGGCGTCCCCTTGATTGAGCCATTCGGTCGCAGTATCCGGTTGACCAAGGCGGGCGAGGCATTTTTGGTCCACGCCCAGGCCGCTATGGGGCAGCTCAAGAACCTCGAAGCCCAGATGGCCGAGCATGTGGGCGTGAAGCAAGGTCATATCGATCTGGCGGTCGTCAGTACCGCCAAATACTTTGTGCCGATGCTGCTGGTGCGCTTCAAGCAACTGTATCCAGGCGTCGAGGTGCAGCTCAGAATTGACAATCGGGAAAATGTGCTGGGCCTGATGGCACGCAACGAGGTTGACCTGGTAATGATGGGGCGCGCTCCGGCCCATCTTGAATGCGTCGCGACGGCTTTTGCGAGCAATCCGCTGGCGATTGTTGCGGCGCCCGGGCACGCTTTGGTGCGCCGCAAGAACCTGCCGTTCCCGGTGCTGGCGGATCATGTCTTTGTGGTGCGTGAAGAGGGTTCTGGCACCCGCGCCGCCATGGAGCGGCTGTTCGCCGCCAACAAGACAGCTCTGAATAAAGTGATGGAAATGCCCAGCAACGAGACCATCAAGCAAGCCGTGATGGCAGGCATGGGCCTGAGCTTCTTGTCTTTGCGCACCGTGCGCCATGAACTGGCCAGCGGGCATATAGCGCTGGTGGACATCGAGGGGCTGCCCTGGCTGGGTCAGTGGTACATCACGCATTTGAGCAGCAAGAAACTCTCGCCCGCGGCGCGGGCCTTTAGTGACTTCCTGCTGGAACAGGGCGCCAACTTGATGGACGCCTGGAGTTGAATCCGTCTCAGGCAAGGCCGCTGGCATGCGCCGCGCAGGCAAATTGACAGCAATGGATATCAACTTGATCGTTGATGGGCCCAGTGGTGCAAGTACTGTCTGAATCCAACATATAATCCTAAGCTGAGTAAAAAGGAGCTCGAGTCACTTTTACTTGGTCTTTGCAGTTCTTCTGCATCGACAATTTCCGGAAATTGTTTTCGTCAACTTATTAGGTAATTTTAAAAATGAACAAATCACTCGTTTTGGCCGCTGTTATTGCTGCTGCTGCTCTGGTCGCTTGTGGCAAAAAAGAAGAAGCGCCTGTTGCAGCGCCCGCCCCTGCTGTGGTTGAAGCTGTCAAAGACGCTGGCGCTGCTGCTGCCGTCGCCACTGACGCTGCCGCTGCCGCTACCACCGCCGCATCTGATGCCACCGGCGCTGCACAAGCTGCCACCGGCGCTGCCGCTGTTGCTGTTGATGCCGCTGGCGACGCCGCCAAGGCCGCGGTGACCGACGCAGCCAAGGCTGCTGAAGCTCCGAAGAAGTAAGCTTAGGCTTGCTGCTTTGTAGCAAAAAAACCACCGTTAGGTGGTTTTTTTTCGTCTGTGTGAGTCACCTGCGGTATCTGCGGCCGATCGTAGGGCAAAACGGAGCTTTCCCTGCTGTGGGGACAGGTTGCAGGGCAGGCGGGAACTTCAAAGGCTAAACTGGTGGCGATGAACTTGCCCCAAAACTATGACTAACGCCCAATGGTTTGTCCTGATTGGCGGGTTATTGCTTGTCAGGGGCCTCACGCCTTCAGTGCTGAAGCGCGCACCGGTTACCGCCGCCATGATTTATCTGGCCGTCGGTTTGCTGGTCGGCCCGAGCGTCCTCAATCTCTTTCACTTCAATCCGCTCAAGGAATCGGCGCTGCTGGAGGTTTTGACTGAAGTTGCAGTCTTGATTTCCCTGTTTTCTGCGGGCGTCAAAATGCCCGTACCGTTCAGCTTTTCACGCTGGCACGCACCGATTCTGCTGGCAACCGTGTCAATGAGCATCACGGTGGCCTTGGTTGCAGCCTTTGCCTACTACGTTCTGGGCTTGCCATTGGGGGCCGGCGTGCTGCTGGGCGCGATCGTGGCGCCGACCGATCCGGTCCTGGCCACCGACGTGCAAAGCCGCCACCCGGGGGACCGTGACCAACTGCGCTTTACCCTGACCTGTGAGGCGGGAATGAATGACGGGAGCGCGTTTCCCTTTGTCATGCTGGGCCTGGGCATGCTGGGGCTGCATGAACTCGGTGACACCAACCTGCGCTGGGCCGTGGTCGATGTGCTGTGGGCTACCGTGGGCGGCATTGCGATTGGCATCGTCGCGGGTGTCGTGCTCGCGCACCTGGGCTGGAAGCTGCGTCGCGTGCCGCACCAGCATGAGTTGCTGGACGATTTTCTGGGTCTGGGTCTGATAGGCGTTGTGTACGGCTTGTCTGTGATGATCAACGCCTGGGGATTTCTGGCCGTTTTTGCCGCAGCCGTTGCGCTGCGTCAGACCGAGCTGAAACTGGCCAAGGCAGCGCAACAAGCGCCGTCCGCGCTTGAGGCTTCAGCAACTATGCATACAGCAACAGTGCAGACAATCCAGTCAAACCATGATGCCGCGCCGGAGCCGCCGCCCATGGTCAGCCAAGGGTCCCTGGTGTTCAAGGAACATCTTGAGCGGCTGTCGGAAGTCATGCTGGTGCTGCTGGTCGGCGGCAGCCTGTTTCTGAACTCATGGAGTTGGGCAGCGGTTGGCCTGGCCCTGTTCTTGTTTCTGGTGGCCCGCCCGATCAGCGTCTTTCTTGGTCTGTTGGGCACACGCACCACCTGGCGCATACGCGGCATGGCAGGCTGGTTTGGTGTGCGTGGCATTGGCTCACTCTATTATTTGATGTACGCGATTCAGCACGGCTTGCCCGAAGCGCTGGCGCTGGAATTGATCCAGCTGACACTGATTGTGGTGACGCTGTCCATTCTTTTGCACGGCATCAGCGTCAAGCCCTTGATGGCCCATTTTTGGAAGCACAAAGCAGCGGGCTGATTGCCTCAAGGGATGGCGCCAGGGGTGGCGGTTAAACTCCCGCCTGTCATGAAAACGTCAGCTGACTGATAAATCTTTTCTGGAGTAAGCGATGCTGTTTGCCAAGTTGTTGCCGCGTGATGGCAATTTTTTTGAAATGTTCAATCAGCATGCGGACCGGATCGTTGAGGCGGCCCACGCGTTTTCCAAGCTGGTGGCCAATTACGGTGATCCGCACTTGCGCCAGAAATTCAATCAAGACGTTGACATCGCGGAGCGGGCGGCTGACCGGGTGACGCATGATGTTAACAAGGGCATCCACAAAACCTTCATCACACCGATTGATCGTGAACAGATTCATACACTGATCAATACCATGGACGATATCGCCGACCTGATTCAGGACTCGGCTGAGACCATGGCGCTGTATGACGTGCACCATATGACCGAGGACATCGTGCGTCTGACCGATGTCAGCGTGAAATGCTGCGAGCGGGTACGCGACGCCGTCAAGATGCTGGCCAAGATTGCAGACCCGGCAACGGCTGAAGCGGCCTTAAAGACCTGCGAAGAAATTGACCAGTTGGAGTCGGACGCCGACCGCATCATGCGCAGCGCCATGAGCAAGCTCTTTAGGGAAGAGCCGGATGTGCGCGAGCTGATCAAGCTCAAGGCCATCTATGAATTACTGGAAACCATCACTGACAAATGCGAAGACGTCGCCAATGTCATCGAGGGCATCGTCCTCGAGAATTCCTGAGGCAGATCCGTCATGGCATCGGTTCAGGTGAGTCTGTGGGTGGTCGTGTTGCTGGTGATCCTGAGTGTGGCCTTTGATTTTTTGAACGGCTTTCACGATGCCGCCAATTCAATTGCAACTGTGGTCTCTACTGGCGTGCTCAAACCAGGGCAGGCGGTGCTTTTTGCCGCGTTCTTCAATTTTGTTGCGATTTTCATTTTTCAATTCAGCGTTGCGGCCACGATCGGCAAAGGGCTGGTTCAGCCAGGCGTGGTGGATGTCAATATTGTCTTTGGCGCACTCATTGGTGCCATCAGCTGGAATTTCATTACCTGGTATTTCGGCATTCCCAGCAGTTCGTCCCATGCGCTGATCGGTGGCATTGTGGGTGCGGTCATGGTTAAGGCCGGAGCTTCGTCACTGGTGTTTGCCAGTGTCATGAAGACAGTGTTGTTCATCTTCGTGTCACCCCTGATGGGATTTTTGCTCGGATCGCTGATGCTGATCGCGGTGTCCTGGACCTTGCGCCTGAGTACCCCGAGCCGGGTTGACCGTTGGTTTCGCCGCCTGCAGCTGGTGTCGGCCGGCGCCTACAGCCTGGGGCACGGCGGTAACGATGCGCAGAAAACCATCGGGATCGTCTGGATGCTGTTGATCGCCACCGGCTACACCGCCGTTGGAGACAAATCGCCTCCGACCTGGGTCGTGTTGACCTGCTATTCAGCCATTGCCGTGGGCACCATGTTTGGCGGCTGGCGCATTGTGAAAACGATGGGACAGCGGCTCACCAAGCTAAAGCCGGTTCATGGCTTTTGTGCGGAGACGGGGGGGGCGATCACCCTTTTTATGGCGACAATTATGGGTATTCCGGTCTCGACGACGCACACCATTACCGGCGCGATTGTGGGCGTGGGCGCCACCCAGCGCGCCAGCGCGGTGCGTTGGGGTGTGGCCGGGAACATCATGTGGGCCTGGATTCTCACCATTCCGGCCACTGCCTTGATTGCGGCGCTGGCGTACTGGCTCAGCTTGCAGATTTTTTAACAGCCTTGCAACAGCCGTCATGCGTCAGGGCTTCATGCCAGTTGGCGATTGATTTCATTGGGAAATCTTGCGCGCCTCCTCGATTTGGTATTCAAAATAGCGCTGGAAGCTGAACACCAGGCTGCTCATCAGCGCCGTGGTACCCATCAGCAGCGCCAGGCTAATGGCGCCAATGGTGAACCAGTTGGTGTACCCAGCTACGGCATCCGCTGCCGCCGAGGGGTTAAAGCGCGCGTTCCACTTCTCAGGCGTCATCAGACCGTAAACAATAGCGTTCAACGCGCAACCCGCCATGGTGAAACCCAGCAACGGGATCAAGACCCAACTCCAGAGGTCGTCCAGACCGTTTTGCTGTACCCGCTCCAGGCCGTACAGGCCCAGTGCCGTGGGCACTGGCAGCAGCCAGCCCAGCAGGTCACCTTTGCCATGTAAATAGAAGCGGTGCAGCCCCAAAGGGCCGCCGATAAAGGCCAACCAAGTGGCCACAGTCTTATTTTTCATGTGGACGGATTATGGTTGCGGGGCGCTGGTAGCGCCCAAACCCAGGGCTTTGTCCATCATGACCACATCCAGCCATCGATCAAACTTCCAGCCGCATGATTTGAGTACGCCGACCATGGAAAAGCCAGCCGCTCGGTGCACGCCGATCGAGCCGTGGTTGGCGGAATCGCCGATCACTGCGATCATTTTGCGCACGCCCGATTTTTCAGCCTGTGCCATCAGCTCTGCCAGCAGCGCGCGCCCCAGGCCCTGTCCCAGGGCTTCTTCGTCCAGGTAAATCGAATCCTCGGCCGAGAAGCGATAAGCCGGGCGGGGTTTGAACCAATTGCAATAGGCAAAGCCCAACACCTGCTCGTCCTTTGCCACCACCAAGTAGGGAAGGCCCTTGGCCAGCACGTCGGCGCGGCGCTGCGCCATGTCCTTGGCTGAGGGGGGCTCGACCTCAAAGGTGCCGGTACCGCGGCGCACATGGTGGCTATAAATGGCGGTGATGGCCGGGATGTCTTCAATTTGGCTGGGGCGAATGAGTGTCATAGAAATTGGAACGTTATAATGTGCGGCTATTCAGCGTGCCGCTGGCCGGGTGGCTATGTCGCGTGTCTCAAGCGCTGAATTAGATACTGAATCAAACGATGGATGTCAAACTCCGTCTCCCAAAGGATAAATCATGGTCGTCATCCGACTCGCCCGTGGCGGTGCAAAAGCACGCCCGTTTTTCAATATTGTCGTCGCTGACAAGCGTACCCGTCGTGACGGCCGTTTTATCGAACGCCTGGGTTTTTACAACCCGATTGCAACTGCCAATGAAGAGAGCATCCGCATCGCACAAGACCGCTTGACCTACTGGCGCAGCGTTGGTGCTCAGGCCTCTCCCACGGTGGAACGCCTGATCAATCAAGCGGCCAAAAAAGCGGCTTGAAGTTTTATGGCCCCCACGCTTGCCGCTTCGCGTGCTGCGCTGCCCCCCAAGGGGCTGCAGTCGCCTTGGGGCGGCCCGGCGGCGCCTGATTTGTGATGCTGCCTGGCCTTGAAGCCGCCGAATTGCCGGCGGATGCAATCGAAGTTGGGCGCATCGCGGATGCCTGGGGCATCAAAGGCTGGTTCAAAGTCCTGCCTTACAGCGCCGATCCCGAGGCGCTTTTTTCTTCCAAGCACTGGTTTCTATTGCCAGCCGAAAAAGGCGCAAAGACCTTTACCGGCGTCGCCCAACTGGCGATCAAGGAGGCCAAGGTGCATTCAGACACCGTCGTCGCGTCAGCCCACGAGGTGGACGACCGCACGGCCGCCGAAGCCTTGCGTGGCGCGCGTATTTTCGTAGCCCGTTCGAGTTTTCCAAGCGCTGAAAAGGACGAGTATTACTGGGTTGACCTGATTGGACTGGACGTGGTCAACCGCGAGGGTGTGGCACTGGGCACGGTGAGAGAATTGCTCTCAACCGGGGCGCAGACCGTGCTGGTGCTGGCGTATGCGCAAGACGGCAAACCGCAGGAGCGGATGATTCCCTTTGTGTCGGTCTATATCGACGAGGTCGATTTGCCCGGTCGTCGCATACTGGTGGATTGGCAAGCGGACTTCTAAGCGTTCCCCATGCGTTTTGACATCGTCACGCTGTTTCCAGAGCTATTCGCCCCTTTTCTGTCCAGTGGCATCACGCGCCGCGCCTTTGAGTCGGGCCTGGTCGATGTCCAATTGGCGAATCCGCGCGATTTTGCAGCAGGCAATTACCGGCGCGTCGATGATCGCCCCTTTGGTGGCGGCCCTGGCATGGTCATGATGGCCG